>JBGQGY010000141.1:0-8303 GCA_041497675.1 bacterium
CGACTACACACCCGGTGAGGCCGATCAGTTGCGGCGCGATATGGCGGCGTGGCGGCGGTCCGGCCGGATCGAGCGGCATCGCGACCGGCTGATCTCGCGCATGCAGGCCAAGGGGATTGCACCGGAGTTCGCGGCGCGGGTTTTCGATCAGATCCGAGGGTTCGGTGAATATGGTTTCCCGGAGGCCCATGCGGCTAGCTTCGCCCTTATCGCGTTCGCCTCGGCGTATCTGAAGTGTCACTATCACGCCGAGTTCACCTGCGGGCTGCTGAACGCTCAGCCCATGGGATTTTACGCGCCGTCCACGATCGTCGAGGACGCGAAGCGGCACGGCGTGGAGGTGCGTCCCATCGACGTGCGGCACAGCACGTGGGACTGCACGCTCGAAGAACGGCGCGAGGACCCGTGGAGATTTGCGATTCGCATGGGGCTGCGGTACGTAAAAAGCCTGGGCGATGAAGACGGCCGGTGCGTTACCGCCGCGCGCGCCGAGGCCCCGTTCGTCTCGCTCAACGACTTCGCCCGCCGGACCGGTCTGGATGCCGGCGCGCTGGTCGCCCTGGCGAGGGCCGGTGCCTTCGAGGGTCTCGGTGTTGACCGGCGGGAGGCACTCTGGCAGGTGCGCGCGCTGGCGAAGCGGCACGACATCGCACTACCGGTCGAGGTGATAGAAGCGGCGCCATCGTTCGACGGACTCGGCGCGCTCGAAGTCATTGCGTGGGACTATGACGCCGCCTCCCACAGCGTCCGCGGGCATCCGCTCGAGCCCCTGCGCGATCAACTCAACGCCGCGGGCCTGCCCGATGCCCAGACGGTCGCGGCGATGAACGACGGGGAAAGCGTGCGCTACGCGGGGCTGGTAATCTGCCGGCAGACGCCGGGCACCGCGTCCGGGGTGACGTTCATGACCCTCGAAGACGAAACGGGGTTCGTGAACCTGGTGGTCTGGCCGAAGATCTTCGAGCAAAATGCACGGCTGGCGAAGTCAGTGTCGCTGTTGGGGGTGACGGGCAGGCTGCAGAAGCAGCAGGGTGTGGTGCACATCGTCGTGCAGAAGATGTGGAAGCCTGAACTGAGCACGCGGCTGCCGGCGGTGCCGAGCCGGGACTTCCGATGATGATTGCAGTGGGTCTTGCCTAACAGGAATAGCCGAGGAAGGCTGTAGAAACCGGTGAAAGTCATGAGATGGATCGCGTGATCCATGGGGACGGCAGCGCATTTGGGCATTCGGCTGCGAGACTACGACGCGCGGATTCGCACGTTCATCCCGCACTATGAGGAGATGCTTGACGCTGCGGCCGCAGCGTTAAAGGCTGTCGATCGCCGAGTGCCTCTGGTGGTCGACCTGGGCATAGGCTCCGGAGAGTTGGCGGCCCGCTGCGTCGGCGTGTTGTCTCGGGCGCGCCTCATCGGCGTCGATAACGACCAGGGGATGCTCGCACTGGCCCGGAGGAGACTGGGGCAGCGTCTGGAGACGCTCCTTGGTGACTTTCTATCAACTCAGTTACCTCGATGCGACGTCGTTGTGGCGTCCCTTGCGTTGCACCACGTCCCGACCCGCCGGCGGAAGGCTGCGCTCTACGCGCGGTGCTTTGCCGCGTTGCGCCCCGGAGGGTTGCTGGTCAACGCCGATTGTTGTACGGCTTCGGAGCCCCGCCTGCAGGCGCTGGACCTGGCAACATGGACCGCACACCTGCGGCACAGCTACAGTCGCGTCCGTGCCGAGCGCTTTCTTCGGGCGTGGAAGGCTGAGGACGTCTACTTTCGTCTCGAGGACGAGATCGACTTGCTGAGGCGCGCTGGTTTTGCGGTCGACGTTCCGTGGCGCCGCGGGACCTTTGCGGTCATCGTCGGTGCGAAGCCCCGGCGCGGCAAGATCATCGGGCTGTGATGGCTGCGCCGTCTGGAACTGTGGCGGTTGTCACCGGGACGAGCCGAGGCGTCGGGCGCGGCATCGCCCTTGCGCTCGGTGAAGCCGGCGCGACCGTCTATCTCACGGGTCGGAGTCGAATCGGCAACACCACTGAATACTTACCGGGCACAGTTGAAGAATCGGCCGAGGCCGTGATCGCGCGCGGTGGGCGGGGCATCCCAGTGCACTGCGACCACACCGTGGATGCCGAGGTTGAGGCGTTGTTCCGCCGCATCCAGGTTGAAAGCGGTCGGCTGGACCTTCTGGTCAACAACGTCTGGGGCGGCTACGAGCAACATGAGGGACAGCGGTTCGTCGCCCCCTTTTGGGAACAGCCGCTGCGGCATTGGGAGGGCATGTTCACCGCGGGGGTGCGCGCGTACCTGGTGGCCAGCCGGCTGGCCGTCTCGTTGATGCTTCCGGCCGGGCGCGGGTTGATCGTCCACACGACGGCCTGGGACCGCGACAAGTACCTCGGCAACGTGTTCTACGACGTCGCCAAAGCCGCCGTAAACCGGATGGCGTATGGCATGGCCCGCGAGCTGCGACCGCACGGCATCGCCGTCGTGTCGCTGGCGCCAGGCTTCGTGCGGACGGAGCGCGTGGAAGCGGCGTTCGCCGCTGCTGGTCGATCGTTGCCGGAGAATCTAGAGTCGTCCGAGTACATCGGCCGGGCGGTCGTGGCCCTGGCATCGGATGGCAACGTGCTGGCCCGGTCGGGCCGGACACTCACGGTGGGTGCGTTGGCCCGCGAATACGGATTCACCGACATTGACGGGAGGCAGTTGCCGCCGTTTCACATCGAGGGTTAGCATCCCCACAGGATCGTGCCGCCGTCACGAGAATCGGGATCGAGCAAGTCCGTGGGAGGTCAACGTGACCCTGATGACCGACGACGCGAGCGAAGATGCGCGGCTGGTGCGGATCGATGACCTGCGTCGCTGCCTTGCCATTGTTTTCGAGCGCCTTCAGCTTGTCCCCGAGGACGCTGAGGGACTGGGTGGACTCTTGCTGGACTCAGAGCTTCGCGGCCATTCCGATCATGGCGTCGCAGCGCTTGGGGTTCTGGCCACTTTCTACCGCGACGGCAAGCTGAACCCGCGCCCGCGCGTGCGCGTGCTGCGCGAGACCGACGGCGCGATCCTCCTCGACGGAGACCGCGGCTGCGGGCCGGCCGCGCCGACGCGCGCAATGCGGTGGTGTATCGAGCGGGCCCGGGAGCGCAAAGGCATGGCTGTCGCCGCGGTCCGGAACTGGCAACTCCTGGTCGCCGCGCCCTATGTCAGGCTCGCGGCCGAGGCCGGCCTGATTGGCTTCGCTTGCACCAACTTTGTTCCGTTGGTCGCCCCGCCCGGCGGGCGGACCGCGGTGTTCGGCACCAACCCCTTCGCGTATGGCCTCCCCGCCCAGCGCCATCCGCCCGTGGTCTTGGATGTCGCTACGACCGTGAGTTCAATGCAGAAGATTCGCGTTGCCGCTGAGCAAGGCACGCCGACGCCACCGGGAGTCATCTTCGATCACGCCGGGCGTCCTATCACCGACCCGGGAGAGTTTCTCAAAGGCGGGTTGATGGCGCCGCTGGGCTACCCCCAGGCGCCACACAAGGGCTTCGGCCTCGCATTGTTGATCGATGCGTTGGGCGGCGTGCTGAGCGGAGCGGGATTCGCGCGAGGGGTGGCCGACGGCGCGCCTGGAAACTTCCTCTGGGCCCTTGACGTCGAGGCGTTCTTACCTCGGGAGGAGTTCCTGGCGCGAATGGACGAGCAGCTCGACCAGATCAAGCAGGGCGAGCGGCTTCCGGGCGTCGACGAACTGCTGGTCCCCGGCGAGCGCGGCCAGCGACGCTACCAGGAACTGACTGCGCGCGGCGTGGTGCCGCTGGCGCCAGCGAGCTGGCAGATACTGGCGAGGGGTTGCGAGGCACTGGCCGCCCCACTGCCCGCCGTTCTCGAGAACTGACCACGGCGTCCGACTCTATGCTGGCGTCGTGAACAAGTAGACAAGCTCGGCGGCGTGCGCCTTGAGGTCGCTCAGCCGCACCGACTCGTCGTTGCCGTGGGCGCGACTCTCGGCCCGGCGGCCGGGGCCCAGCATGACGATCTTGTCGGTGTTCAGCACGCGCGCCACGTCGGCCATGTCGGTTGACCCGCCCATGCCGGTGGCGACAAACTCCTCTGGCCGATACCCGTGGGCGAGTTGCAGCGCCTTCATCACCTGCAGCGCCAGCGGATGATCGGCGCTCTGGCGATAGGCCGGGTAGATGTGCATGACGTCCATCTTGACGTCGAGCGCGTTGGACCGCGCCCTGCCGCGCGCGACGGCGGCTTCAACCTCGGCGACGACGTCCTCGAAACGTTCCTCCGGGATGTAGCGACGATTGACGATCAGCGTGCACTCACCCGGCACAATGTTGCTCTTCGAGCCGGCCCGGATGACGTCGAGGTTGAACATCGGGCTGAGATGCGTCGGCGCGTGCGGGGTGGGATCCGGCGCCATCGGGATGGCCGAACGACGGGCTTCGGCAACCGGCTTGAGCGCGAGCAGCTCAGCCATGATCGGCACCATGGCTTCGAGGGCGTTGACGCCCATGTAGTTCCTGCCCGAGTGGCAGCTACGGCCGATGGTCGTGATGGTGAAGTCGACGGCACCGTTCCCACCCAGGACGCGCACCGGATCCTGACTGCCCTCCAGACAGAGCACCGGCGCTTTGACATATCCCCGCTCGGCCAGGTAGCGCATTCCGGCGTATACCCCGATCTCCTCATCGGTACAGAGCACGTAGGTGATCTCCCAGGCCGGCTGCACACCCAGCGCCCGCAGCACGGCCAGCGCCGTCAGTGTGGTGGCGAGCGTGCCCTTCATGTCGGCGACCCCACGGCCATAGACGCGGCCGTCGACGAGTTCGGCGCCCCATGGGTCTCGCGTCCACCCTTGGTCGACGGGCACGACGTCCATGTGCGTGTACACGGTCAGAGGCGGTTTGCCCGGTGCCGGGAGCGTGGCAACCAGGTTGACGCGCTCTCCTTCCAGCGGCAGCGGGATCGCGCGCCAGGTGTCCTCCGGCATCACGACGCGCTCCGTGCGGCAGCCCAGACGCTGAAACTCGGGCTCGACGGCATCCACCACCTGGCGATAGGTGCGCCCCGGGGGCACCGTCGTGTCGATGCCGATCACACGGCGCAGCCGTTCGAGTAACGCCGTCTCCTGCGCTTCGACGGCGGCAGTGATCGATGACCACGTAGCGGTTGGCATGAGAAGCTCCCTCTTCACACGCACAGAATTGTGCCGGCGCGCCGTGGATCGGCGACACCGGTCATCATACCCGGCTCGGTGTCGAGCTGGATCGCCTGTAGCGAGCCAAATCGCGGGCGGATCTGGACGCGATGACCAAGCCGCTCGAGTCCGGCCGCCAGCGTCTCTCCACCTTCTTCGACTGTGACGGGCTCGGCCGTCTCGACATGAAACCGGGGCGCCGTCAGCGCATCCTCGAGCCGCTCGCCGCGGTCGACCACGCGGACCAACACGTGACTCAGGTTGCTCAGAATTGTTCGTCCCCCCGCACCGCCCAGTGCCAGCCACGGCGCATCGCCTTTGAGGGCGAGCAGGGGCGACATGTTGTGCATCGGGCGCTTGCCGGGGCCGATCGAGTTGGCCCGCCCGGGCCGCGGATCGAACCGCGACAGGCCGTGGCTGAGGAGGATCCCGGTGCCGGGGACGGTCAGCAGGCTGCCAAAACTGCCGCCGTGGCTGTGCGTCAAGGACACGACGTTGCCGAGCCGATCGGCCGTGCTGAGGTGTATCGTGCCGACCAGTAGCGGATCAGGCGCAATGACCTCGCCGGGTGAAGGAGATTTCAATCCGGCCTCGGCGCGGCGGCGTAGCGCGCCGGTGTGCGCGTCGCGAAGTTCTGCGTCGACGTCAACCGGGACAACCCGGGGGTCGCCGTACTTCAGCAACCGCTCTCGCCAGCACACCTTGCCGGTCTCGACCAGCAGATGCGCCAACTGCGCGTCGTCGCGGGCGGAGGCGACGTCAAACCCCTCGAGCACCCTGAGCATCTGCAGCACGGTGAGCCCGCCCGTCGGTAAATGCGGCGTGTACACCGTGAGCCCTCGATAACGACCGCGCGCGGGCTCGTGCTCGTCAACAGTGAAGGCGGCCAGATCTTCCAGCGTGAGGGATCCGCCCCCGCGCTTCACCGTCTCGACGATCGCCCGTGCGACCTCGCCGCGGTAGAAGACGTCCGCGCCACCACCCGCGATCCGCTCGAGGATCCTTCCCAACTCGCGGTTGGCCATCGTCTCGCCGTTGCGCGGCAGGCGTCCGTCGATTGCATAGAGCCGAAACGTGTCCGGGTAGTCTGCGGCGTGGGGTCCGATCATTTCGTGCGTCTTTGCCACGGTCCAGCGGTCGACCGGGAAGCCTTCGAGGGCCGCCGTGATCGCGGGCTGCAGCACCGTCGCCAGCGGCAGGGTTCCATAGCGCGCTTGTGTGTACGTGAGGCCGGCGACGACGCCGGGGACGCCGATCGAGCGTGCCCCAAACGCGTTGACGGCCCCCGGCACGGTGAACCCTCCCGCGCCATCCTCATCGACAGGGAACATGTCCTCACGCGCGGCCGCCGGCGCGGTCGACGTGAAGTCCACCGCGACCACCGTGCGGCGATCCGCAACGTGGGCGACCAGACAGCCGCCGTACCCACCGATGCCCGTGCTCGCCGGCGTGACGACGCACAGCGTAAACGCCGCTGCGACCATGGCGTCGAAGGCGTTGCCACCCGCGCGCAACATCGCAAGACCCGCCTCCGCCGCGGTGGGGTTCGGCGCGGCCACCATGCCGCGTGTCGCCCGAGCCGTCAACGCGTGTGACGTGGTGGTCATGACGCGGTGCGGGTGGGCTCCAGTGTGAGACGGCTGGTGGCGTCTCGCTCAATCGCGGCGCGGTCGAGCGGGATGTAATGGTGGCGTCCCGCCAGCCACTCCGGCAGTTGGCTGCAATAGTGAGGGCTGCCGGGATCGCCCGAGGCGCCCGCGGAATCGACGGCCCACAGGCCGGGCGGCGACGTCGACAGGTCGGCGATCAGACGGTAGTTTGCACCGATGGAGACCGAGTAATTGGGATCGTATCCGGTGTTGCAGACGGTGGTGCCGCTGCCGCGGACGGGGACGCCGCCGCGGTCGAGCACCTGCGCCAGGTCTCCGCGGCCGGACAGAAAATGCCGCAGGGCGATCGTGTGCACACGTCCCCACGTCCAGCCGGTCACGTCCGGACCGTATCGCGCCTGCAGATCGTCCACGGTCCGCCGGAACGCCTCGACCGCCGCAACCGCGCGGGGCTTGCGCACAAACCATCCGTCGCGATCTTCCGACAGCAGGGTGAGCGCGAGCCCGCCGACGGCACCGGCCATGTGCGAGACGGTCGACGGCGGGAACCGCTCTTCGGCGACGAC
The DNA here is from genome assembly GCA_041497675.1 of bacterium. Lineage (GTDB taxonomy): Bacteria > Sysuimicrobiota > Sysuimicrobiia > Sysuimicrobiales > Humicultoraceae > JBGPNN01. Next base: position 7,362 of record JBGQGY010000141.1, read on the forward strand.
TTGGCTCCATCGGTTGAAGAACAGCTCGAACAGGGCGGCGCCGACTTCTCCGGGTTCCATGCGCCGATTCCACGCCCGCAGAGACTCCGCGGCCCGGCGCAGCCGATCGTCGGCGACACCGTCGAGCAGCGCGAGCAGCGGCGGGACGGCTTCGACCGCCCGCACCGAGAGTGTATCGAGCTGCATGCGGGCGAAGTCGGCGACACTGAATTGCTGCTGCGCCTCGAGCATCTGGCGGATACGTACGGCGCGATGACCACTCGCCGACGTATTCGAAAGTGGATACGGGAAGTCCGGCGGCGCGGTGCGGTTGTTGGCGGACCGAACCCATCCCGAGGGTGGATCGGCCTGCGCGGGCATGCTGTCGTAGGGGATATCATCGTTCCAGGCGTGAGCGGGATCCCATCCCGGGCGATAGCCACGATCCCAGTCCTCACGGATCGGAATCCGGCCGACACATTGATACCCGATGTGTCCATCGACGTCGGCAAACGCAAAGCTCCATGTCGGCGCACGCCAGTCCCGGAGCGCTTCCCGGAATTCGGCGCAGGTGCGGGTGCGGCCGGCGCGCAGGGTGGTAGAGAGTTCATCGCAGAAATCTGCGCCCACCCAGCGGAACGACACGGGGCCCGTGTCCCGCGCGGGCTCGGGGAGTAGCTCGTCGACGATCGGGCCGTGGCGCGAGCTGCGAATCACTTTCTTGACGGTCGCTTGACCCTTGATCGCGATCTCCTCGACGCGTTCGCGCGCGGGTTCCCACTTGCCGTCGTAGAGGAAGCATCCCGGGTGCTGCGGGTCGGTGCGCTCCTGATAGAGGTCACGCTGCGAACAGATGTTGTTGGTGATCCACCAGGCGACGCGCTCGTTGCGACCCATCAGCACCGCGGGTAGACCAACATAGGCCATCCCCGCGACGTTGAACGAGCCGCCCCGGAGGTGGAC
>JBGQGY010000142.1:0-8261 GCA_041497675.1 bacterium
CAGGAGCACCGCATAGCGGTCGGCCACGCCCTCGTCGGCGAACCACTTCAGCACGACGCGCTCACCATCGACAGCGATGGCGAACCACGCGCCGCCCGACTCGCCCCCGGGTGCACGGCCCTCCAGCTGGAAGCCGAGGTCGCGCAGCTGTTCCGCGTTCACGTCTTGGCCGCGCTCATTCCAGTATCTGCACCCAGCGGTCAATCGATCGCGCGAAGCGCGGCAGATTCTTGAACGACGCGCGCACGATGCCCTCGCCGAGCGCGCGATCGCCTTCGTCGCGCAGCCACTCACCTAGCGTGCGGCGCACGTTCAAATCAAACCAGTCGAGCGCGATCGCCATGAACTCGCCGAAGTCGGTGCGCTGCACGTGGTCGAACGCGCCGCCGGCGCGTCGATAGCCTTCGACCAGCCCGTGCGCGGCGCGCGCGTCGGGCGCGCCGAGATCCACGCCGGCCCAGCCGAGCGCCTCCTTCGCCACTTCGTGCCGCGGATGCACCGGCCCGGCGAAGTCCCAGTCGATCAAGACGAGATCACCTGCTGCGGTCTCGAGGAAGTTTCCCTGGCAGGCGTCGCGGTGGCCCAGGATGGTCGTCGCGGGGTCGCCGCGCGCTTCGATGATGTAAGCCTCCAGCGCGTCGATCACGGGCAGCAACTCGCGAAACTCCCACGCCCAGTCGGCCCGCGCGCGCTCGACGCGTTCGGCGCGTTCGAGCCAATGCGACTCCCCGAGGACGTGGAGTGCGTCGCCCCCGTCGGAGTCCTCGACGACGCTGTGCACCGCGTGCACGCCGGCGAGCATTGCGCCGACGCGTTCCGACGTCGCGGCGCCGTGTACGACGCTCGCCAGCGGCCGGCCTTCGACCCACGCGTGCGCACGCAGGCTCGTGACAACACCGGCGTCATCGGCGATCTCGGCGAGACAGCCGCCCGTCGCCGCGACAGATATCGGACGCGGCATCGGCACACCGTGCTCGAACGCGGAGCATTCGAAGCGGAACGCGCGCTCGATCCACGGCGGCCACACGGGATTGGCGTTCGCCAGTTCGAGCTGCTTGATCGCGAACGCGCCGCGGTCGGTGACGAGCCGCCACATGCGGTTCGACAACCCGCCCGCGACGGGCGTCATCTCGCCAGCAGGCTCGCCAAGCGCGAAACGCTCGCAGACGAACCGCGCGTCCGGTGGCGGCGCGCTTACGTGCGGCGCGCTCACGTGCGGCCGAAGACGGCGGGCGCCTCGTCCGGCCACAAGTCCGTCTCCCACAACCGGTCGGGACAGTCCGTCAGCGCCGCCTTCATTCGCCGGAGCGCGTCCTCGAAGTTACTGGCCATGCTCTGCACAAATGCGTTCGTCACGCTGCCGGTATAGCGCATCGACGAGTCTGGTTGCGAGTGGCTTCAGCAACCGCCACCCGCGCGCCCATACCCCCAAGGCCTTTTGCCCTTCGGCGTTCAGCCGATCGGCGCGTCGCGGGGGTGGTCAGTTACGCGCCCACTTCGGGCACGGGAGCCGACAACGATGTTGAGGTCTCCCCTCCCGGCGCGCTCGCCCCGCCGCTAGCTGGAACCCTACGAGAGGTGCGCCCACGTGGTCTAGCTGGCACCCCCGGCAGGATTCGAACCTGCGACCATCGGATTAGAAGTCTCCCGCTTCATTTTGGATGTCCGGCAGTCACGCCTGAATCTGGTGAGGTCGCGCGTCTCCACACACTACAAACGAATCCGGTGCTCATGCCCGCGGGCCATGTGAGCACCAGATTAGATCACGCCTGCCGGACAACTGCAAGCGCAACGCGAAACTACGATTTCCACCGCACTTCGTACAGCCTCGCTCGGGCCGGCTTTCCCCACGATTAGGCGGCACGCGGGAACCGACGTCGGGAGAGCGCTCGTTGCTATGGCCGACGACTACGCCAGCCGGGTCGCGGTGATGAGGCCGGTCTCGAAGCTCATGACGAAAGAGCCACCGTGGTCATCGATGGCCGCCCCGATCGCTTCGAACAAACGCTCTCTGACAGCAGAGTCAAGGGCGACATGGTCGCTGCGTGATAGAAGCAGGTCCAGCCATTGGTTCCTGTCATACTCGCGGGCCCAGGGGAACCAGTTCTCCGTCGCCGTGCCGAACTCCGGCACCGCCGCGATGGCCTCGAAGACCGAGGTCAGTCCGGTCCTCCTATCCGTTGGCCGGCTGGCCGCATACCCGAAGCCAGCGTTACCGACGGTCGGGAACAAACGCGCATATACCTCGGCGAGAGCATCGGCGAGATCGTCGGGGTGACAGCCGGCGCTCCAGATCAGGCAAAGCCTACCGCCGGGTCGCAGCAGCGAAGCCGCCTTCGCGGTACTGACCGGCAGGTCAAGCCAGTGCCAGGCCTGCGCCGAAATCACCCGGTCGAAGGTGCGGCCAGCGGCGTCCCAGTCCTCGAAGGCGTCGACCTCCACTTCGATTCCATGGTTGCGGGCGATCTCCGCCATTCGTGGCGCGACTTCGACGCCAAGAACGTTGGCCCCCTGCTCGGCCATCTGTCGCGAAGCGATGCCGGTGCCACAACCCACGTCGAGGACGTCTAGGCCTGCCGGTTCCGGACTGAGCAGCTCATCGATCACCGCACCCGGATAGGTCGGCCGGCATCGGTCGTAGCACTCGGCTTGCTGGTCGAACAACTTGGAACGTTCCTCGGCCAGACGTCGCATCGGCATCCGGGGATTATGCCCTCGATTCCCCACTTATGGATCTACCTATAAGAACGTTTCGCGGCCGAGATAGCCATGCTCTTTCCCTTTTCAAAGGAGTATGGGACACACTGGTAAATGCTCCTTCAGGTTACATTAAGGATGATATCCTTCAATTCAATCAGAGTTTGGATCCGATAGCTAGCCTGTGAAAAGTCATGTGCTTTTGTAAAGTCGTTATAGACAATGACACAGTCAATACCGGCCGCCACGGCTGAGTTCAGCCCTCTGGATGAATCCTCTACAACCAGTGTCTCTTCTTTGGTGGCTCCGAGGCGCTTTAAGCCGGCCAGGTATGGTTCCGGGTGCGGCTTGGTGAGCTTGTAGTCTTCGCGAACAAGGACGAAATCCATGAATTGTCTAACTTGGCGCTTTTCATGGATAATTTCAAAATCCACACGTTTTGCAGTCGTCACGATGGCCATGCGGACGTATTTTGACAGTTCAGCAAGAGTTTCAACGACGCCTTCAATCTCAATGGCTTCTGTTCTCAGATATTCCTGATAATAATCATTACGAACCTCACGCTGCCTGCTGATGGTCTGTTCATCAATACCTGCCGCCCTGGCTTGGGCCCAAGTGCCCAATCCCTGGTTCATGTCCCGGAGGTATTGATCCTTGTCCAAAGTCAAACCAATGTCCGCCAGGGCGCGTTCTCCAGCTTTGTAATACCAGAATTCGGTATCCACCAGAACACCATCATGATCGAAGAGTATGTACTTTTTCACTCTCTTGATCCTTTCCGGTAGCCGCGGCAACCATGTGCGCCATCACGAAGCACCGTGATCACCGATAAGTATACGGGCCACTGATATTTGCGTTGTCGGTGATAGCGCGCCGTCATTATTCGGGGCGGCTACTCATCGCCGACGCCGAGCCCATTTGTCCCCAGCGAGAAGCGCTCCATGGTCCGAAAGCTCCGGCCGTCGTTCAAGATGAGCCGGACTCCTCTCGCATGGCACAAGAGCGGGACAGCCTGCTGGCCAGCGAGTCGTAGCGCCTCATCGAAGTTACTGGCCATGCTCTGTACAAATGCGCTCGTCACGCTGCCGGTATAGCGTATCGATGGGTCTGGCTGCACGTGGCTCAGCAACCGCCACCGAACGCGCGCCCATACCCCCAAGGCCTTCTTGCCCTTCGGCGTGCACCCGATCGGCGCGTCGTGGGGGCGGTACTGTTGCGCGCCCACTTTGGACACGGGAGCTGGCAACGAAGTTGAGGTCTCCCCGCCCGACGCGGCTAGCTCGGCCGCTGGCCGTCGCGCATGTGCGCGGCCGCGGGCGTCCGGGAACTCCTTCTCGCAATTCCCGCAGGCGACGACCGGGTCGGCGCAGCGCCGGTCCTAAGAGGACTTCGCGGCCTTGCGGGCCCGCGTGGTCCCCGTCTTGCCCTTGGCACCGCCCTTCGCCTTCGACTTGGCGGCCTTGGCCTTGGTGCCGGCCTTCTGGGACTTCGTGGCGGCCCTGGCCGGCTTCACCTCACCCGCGACCGACCACCAGCGCCAACCGTTGCACGCCGTGCCGCCCATCACCGCGCTGCCCGCTGCGGATGGGGTCTTGAACTCCCGCCCGTCCGACAGCCGGTAGCGCGGCTTGTCGCCCTCCCCTGCCACAACCTTCGCCCTGTACTCCCGCCCCTTGTAGCGCGCCCATAACTTCGTCCCGGACTTCAGCTTCCTGTTCTCGATCATCTCGCACCTCCTGAGATTTGGTGTGACCATGCATCGCTCTGGCGGGCCCGAAAGTCAAGTCGGCCCGCGACCCTTCTGCCCTCACCCTCTCGTGCACGTCCGCTTGACTTCCTCCCCACACAGAGCGATGTCTGTACACACGAATTAGGAGGTGCTTTACCATTAAGAAAACGAAGCGCCGACGCCGGGTCGCCCTACCCGCCCTCGTTGACCTCTACCTCCTCCGCTGCCAGGTCGAAGGCAAGTCGCCCAACACCATCCGCGCCTACGGCGAGACGTTGGCCCGCTTTCTCCGCGTCGCCCAGGACGAAGGCTTCCCGCAAGACCCCGCCCGGTTGGAGCCCCTTCATCTGTATGCCTACCTCGGTCGTTTCAACAGCTACTCTTTCGAGACGCGCCACCGGTATTTCCGCGAGGTCCGTTGCTTCTTCAACTGGCTTGTCCAGGCCGGTTACTTGGACGAGAGCCCTTTCCGATCACTCCGGAACGTACGCCTCCCGCAGCGAATCGTGCAGCCCTTCTCTGCAGACGACGTCGCCCAACTGCTCGCCTGTTGCGAACCCACTGCCACCGGCGCACGGGACCGGGCGATTCTCTTTACGCTGCTCGATACCGGCATCCGCTGCTCCGAGCTGGTCCAGCTCAACATCGAAGACCTCGACCTCGCCGCCGGTCGATTGCGGGTGCTCCACGGTAAGGGCAACAAACAGCGCACCGTCCCTTTCGCCACACGCTGCCAAGAAGCCATCCGTCGTTACCTGGCCTTCCGACGTGAAGACGACGGTCCACTCTTCCTTGCCGCCTCGCATCTCCATGTCCTGAAGCCCGGCGTCGCGCTCCGCCCCAACGGCCTGAAGCAGCTCTTGCGACGGCTCGGTCGCCAGAGTGGGATCACGAAGGTCCATGCCCACCGCTTTCGCCACACCTTCGCCACCTGGGCGATCGAGCAGGACGCACGCGAGCTGGACGTGCAATTCCTCTTGGGGCATTCGTCACCCGACATGGTGCGCCGGTACGCGTCGACGTACAACTCGGAACAAGCCGCGCGCCGCCACGTCTCCTTTTCCCCGGCCGAGCGCCTAAGCACGGTCGGCGTGGCCTAGAAGCCTCCCCCTCGGCGCTGCAGAAGATCCCGCCACGACCTGCGTTTTCCCTGAAGTTTCCCTGCAGGTCTTGAATCTACTGCCTTAGCAATTGGCTCCGACCCGCCGGCTCTATTTTCACCCCGGTTTCACCCCGATTTCACCCCGGATTTTGCATCTACAGCCCTAGCATTTTGCCCCGACCATTGTTCTTCCCAAGCAGAGGGTCGCCGGTTCGAGTCCGGTCTCCCGCTCCAGAAACGATTTCTCGCTCCGACCAACACCACGCGACCTTCCCAGCCGCGGACGCTGCGGTAGACACTTCCTAACGGATACCAGCGTGGGTGGCCGGCGTCCTACTAAGGTAACGACACAAGGTGGGAGCCGGGCGCCAGAGCTCCCGCGACCGTCTGGAAAATGCCCGTCAGTTGAGATGTCCTTGGCAGACAGAAGAAGTTGTCGCCGTCCGAGTTCTCGGCGCTGGTGCAACCATTATCGTCAGACGCCGTCGCCATGTCCGCGAGAACCCTGGTCGCCGTGCGGCCGTTGTAGGCGCCTGACGAGTCGGGACACAAGTCGGTGCCGGCTAAGCCGAAGCCGATGGTGAATATCTCGATGCCCGCCGTCTTAGCTGCCTGCGCCTCGTTGACCGAGGCTTGGCACGTGAAGTCGTTCGCATTGCCTGCGCCATTGTAGTTTGGGTTGCCGTCGGTTTCAAGAATGATGCCTTTCTTCACGCCGGGGCGCCCGTGGGCCAGAAGATACTGCTTTGCCATCTTCACGGGCGTCGATAGGTTCGTGCCGGTGCTTGACGTGTCGAAGCAACGTATGGCTTTCACCAGAAGGCTGTTGGTGTTCAGAGTGCCATCCGAGTTCAGATACGCTTCGTTAACAGGAGCACCGACCCCGCTCAGCCCAACGGGGACCCACTTGGCGACGGTCGTGTTGTCGTACTGACTGGAGTTCGCGGCCAGACCATTGGCGGGCGAGTTCGAGCCGGTGCACGTTGAGCCTGTGTTGCTGGGGCCCAAGAGACCAAGCCCTACCCACTGAAGATTGGGGTCGTAGACCTGAAGGATCGAGTCGGCCGCGTTCCTGGCATTGGTGACGTCGCTGCTGCTCATGCTGCTCGTACGGTCCATGATGAGCACCACGTCGATCGGTCCCGAAGGCGCGCCCCCGCAGTCGCCACGGCAGGCGACCGCCTGAATGTCGCCGGTGTTGGCGCTGGAGATCTTGATAGCGCGCGCGAAGATAAACGGAACGTCCTTGTTGGTGTCTACGACCATACTATTGCACACGTCACCTTCGCTCGGGACGCAGAGACTGACGCAGCGGCCGCCGCTGCATGTCCAAGCGCCGTTGGCGCCTGGGTTGCAGACCACGCCGATATCACCGCTGTCGGGCTGGCCGTTCTGATCGCGGTCTCCCACGATGCAGCGGAACGTGACAGTCGCCGTCATGCTGCTGTCGTTGGCCGCGGCGTAGGTGAGCGCGTCTGCCTTCGCCTGAGCCGGATTATCGGGAAGCAACTGCGCGCCGGCCAGTGCGGCCGCATCTGCGGCGTCCTGCAGATGCCCTCGCTCATGCGCGAAGAGACCCACATCGACGGTCATGGCGACCATGCCAAGCAACACCGTTGTCAGCAGGGCCACAATGAGCAGGACCTGGCCCTCCTCGTCGTGAGCGCGTCGGAATATCCGTCTCATCATCTCTTGGCTTTCCTCTCCTCACTCAAGCCGCACCTGAACTGTTGACGAAAAGCGTCCATGAGCTTGAGGGCGCCAGATGGGCAAACGGCGTCCACCTCTCCCCATGTGAAGACCCGCCGGCCTTCTGGGTCGAAGGCTCCGCTTGAGGCCCGGCTGCCCTCCCGGTTCCGGAGGGCCCGTAGCTTTGCGTCCCCGGCTCGCGCCGGGTTTGCCCGTTCGGAGTCCGGCCACAGACGCCTGTTCTTCAGCGTGTCATCCCCTGGGTGGGCGCACATGGGCTACCTTATGTTGAACGCGTCCCAGAGCCGTCCATTACCTCGGCCTGTCCGGCTCTGGGACGCCCGAAAGGCTGTCCCAGTTCTCGTCGCGGTGACGGCTTCATCTTCCCGAACAGAGGCCAGCCCCGAGCGCAGCCCGAAGGAGTCGCGGGTTCGAGTCCCGTCGCCCGCTCCAAGTCAGGTACAATGCCCCTGGCAACGCCATGGACGCCAAGACCGCCGCCAAAAAGCGACTCGACGAAGCGCGTGGCCGTCTCGTCGAGCTGAGCCACCGCATCCACGCGAACCCGGAGATCGGCTTCCACGAGGAGAAGGCAGCGGCCTGGCTTACGGAGGCGCTCGCCGAGGCCGGGTTCCAGGTCGAGCGCGGCGCCGGTAACCTCCCGACTGCCTTCGTCGCCACCGTCGGCAGCGGCCCGCTGCACGTCGCCATCTGCGCCGAGTACGATTGCCTGCCCGGTATCGGCCACGCCTGCGGCCACAACATCATCGCCACCGCGGGCATAGGCGCCGGCATCGCCGCCGCGCGCGTCGCCGACGAAGTCGGCCTCACCGTGCGCGTCATCGGCACGCCTGCCGAGGAAGGCGGCGGCGGCAAGATCATCCTGCTCGAGCGCGGCGCCTTCGACGGCGTACACGCCGCGATGATGGTGCACCCGGCGCCGATGGACGTCGCCGAGCCACCCGTCATCGCCGTCTCCCACTTCGACGTGCACTACACGGGCAAGGCCTCCCACGCCTCGTCCTATCCCGAGATCGGCATCAA
>JBGQGY010000143.1:0-8095 GCA_041497675.1 bacterium
CCCATGGCGTCTGCGCGATCCACGAGAGATCGTGTTCCAGCGCGCGTACGAACTGCTCGATCCTGATCGCCGCCGCGACAGCTTTCTCGTGCTGGATGCGGGCGAGCGCGGACTTGTTTTCCTGATACGAGAAGTAAATTTCGACAAGGCCACTAATGACAAGCCCGCCCATTACCAGGACGACGAGCGGAATCGCGTACTTGAAAAAGAGGCTGCCGCGCCAGATCACCGGATCACCTCATCCACTTGCACCCCCTCCCATTCCCTCCCCCGCAAGCGGAGGAGGGTAAGAAAAAAACTCAGCCGGGCGTGCCCAAAATTTCCATTCCCTCCCCCGCTTGCAGGCGAGGGACAGAGTGGGGGGCCTCAACGTGCAAGAGCGACATGCGGATCATCGGATCACCTCATCCGCCCTGAGCAGGATCGATTGGGGAATCTTGATGCCGAGTGCCTTTGCGGTCTTGAGATTGACTACCAGCTCGAACTTGGTCGGCTGCTCGATGGGCAGATCTTCCGGTTTTGCACCTTTGAGGATTTTGTCTACGTAGACGGCGGCCCGACGGAAAAGGTCGCGAAAATCGACCGCGTAGGATAGGAACACACCTTTTCTGGCAAAGTGCCTGTCGGCATAGATGATCGGTAGCCTGGCTTCGAAACCCAATCGGATAATCTCATTCCCCATATGAGTCATGGTGGCATCGTCGATGATGAACACCGCGTCTGCATTCGATCGACTCAATCCTGCAAAAGCAGATCGCAGCTCTTCCACCTGTCTCACGCTCTTGAGTTTCAGTTCGACCCCTAGTCCAGGTGCGGCTTGTTTCAGACGGCTGATCATGACCTGGTTGGGCGGCGTCTCGGGATTGAAGATCACAACTACCCGCCTGGTGCCGGGAATGGCCTCCTTGAGCAATTGCAGGCGCTTGGCCGCGAGGTCGACAGTCTGGTTGGTGACCCCGGTTACATTGCCACCGGGGTGCGCCAGACTGGCCACGAGACCCGAACCAACCGGATCGCTGACCAGCGCCAGGACAATGGGAATGGTGCTCGTTGCACGCTTAGCAGCAAGCGCCGCCGGAGTACTTTCCACCACGATGACATCCGGGTTGCGCCGAACCACGTCTGCCGCTGCCCCGGACAAGAGGTCATAATGACCACGGCCGTACCACCACTCGATTGTGACGTTCCGCCCCTCCACGTATCCGGCGTCGCGCAGCCCTTTCTGAAACGCCTTGGTCTCTTCACTCTGCTCCATGATACCCACGAGCAGGACGGCGACACGCTTCGGGGGAATCGGCTGAGCACAGTCACCGTTTGGAAGGCAAAGGAATGCTGCCAGGCTGGCAAAACCTAGCGCGAAAAAACGGCGCGAGAACTGCAGGCTCAACATATCACCTCATCCGCCCTCAGCAGGATCGACTGCGGGATCATGAGCCCAAGCACCTTGGCGGTTTTCAGATCGACCGCGAGCAGGAACTTGGTCGGCTGCGTCCGCGTTGGGCAAAAGGGAGGGGAGCGCGGCCGCACACAAGGCGACCAGCTGGACGACGACTGACTTTCTGCTGCCCAGCCAACACGCGCTCACGATTTCCCTCCCCTCGGGACGGACGGATGCGAGACTGGAACAAAGGCCAGAATCCACTATGGACGACGGGCGGCCAGCCCGTCAAGCACGCTCTGGCGCTGGTGCTATTTGACGCCGAGCCGAGCCGCGATCTCGCCGACGACGCCGCGCCGGAACGCGAGCACGGTGGCAACTTGGGACTATACTGCCTGTACGCATCTGGACTTCTTGCGGGTGGAGAACACGATATGTTGTGATGCACGTTCTCGCATGAGCGCAATGGACCGAGGAGGAGAGACGAAGATGAAAACGAATCGAGGATATGTCGGCCTGAAGGCAATCGTTTTAGGTCTCGTGGTTTCGCTCGTTTGCGGCACCAGCAGTCCGGGCCGGGCCGCGGATCTGAAGATCGGGTTCGACCTGTCGTTGACGGGAGGGACCGACGATTACGGTCGCGCAGCCCGGATGGGCGCCTTGCTGGCCCTGAAGGAATATAACGCCAAGGGCGGCTACAAGGGCCAAAAAGTGGAAGCCGTTATCTACGATGACGAGACCAAACCGGCCAAAGGCGTCGAGAACGTCACGCGCCTGATCAGCCGGGACAAGGTCTTCGCGATCGTCGGTCCGGTCAATTCGGGGGTCGCGCTCGCGATCATCGACATCGCGCAAAAGAACCAGATGCCCTTGATGGACACGGTGGCAACCGCAGAACCGATCATCCAGCGCTACCAGAACGCCCCGAAGAGCTACATCTTCCGCGTCTCCTTGAACGACGGAATCCAGACGTCATTCATGATCGATCACATCCAGAAGAAGCGTTACCAACGCATCGGTGTGATGCACGACTCGACTGGTTGGGGCCAAAGCGGCCGCGACACGGCGCTGCGCCTGCTCAAGGAGGCAAAGCTGCCGTTGGTCGCCGGGCCCGAGGTGTTCGATCAGAACGATACGGACATGACGGCGCAGCTCACCAAGATGAAGGATGCCAACGTCGACTTCATCATCGCTTATTCGCTGGCGCCTGGCGGAGTGCAGATTGCGAAGAGCATGCAGAAGATCGACCTGCGCGTGCCATGGACCTCGACCTGGGGCTTCACCGCCCCGAACTTCCTCAAATTGGGCGGGAAGGATGCCGTCGAAGGCGTGATGGCGGTCACCTCCTATACGCCGGACCACAGCGCGAACGCCAAGGCCTTCCATGCCAAGATCGAACAGGAATACAAGGACCAGGGCGGCGATTTCTTCCCGGTCGCAACAGCCCAAACCTACGATGGCACGCGCCTGATGCTACGCGCGCTCGATAAGGTTGGCCCCGACCCGGCCAAGATCCGCGACGCCTTAGAGGAGATCGACGACTTCACCGAGGCGGTGACGAAGATGAAGCCGCATCCGTTCACCAAGGCAAATCACGAATCGCTCGGCCGCGACACCGGCTTTCTTGTGATATGGCGCAACGGCAAGCTGGTGCGAGCCGACTAGGCCATGACGGGTTGCTTGCTGGACACAGGCCTCGCGGCGCCGCAGCCGTCTAGTCGACTCGGGTAGGGCCATGGAGGCTATCGGCGTCAAGCTCTGGCAAGCGCTGGTCAGCGGGTTATCGGTCGGCAGCATCTATGCGCTGATCGCAGAGGGCTACTACATCACTTACGTCACCACCGGCGCATTGAATTTCGGCCAAGGTGAGTTTCTGATGATCGGGGCGCTGTTCGGCTTAACCTGCTACATCACGCTCGGGCTTCCTTACGCTGTCGCGATCTTCGGCGCCGTCCTGCTCACCTCACTGATGGGGATCGGCCTCGAGCGCGTCGCAATCCGCCCCGTGATGCGGCACGCCTTGTCACTGAGCTGGGTCTTGAGCACCGTTGCGGTCAGTATCATCCTGAAGAACGCGGCAGTGCAGCTCTGGGGGCCGGAGCAGATCAACTTCCCTTCGCCATTCGGCGCCGGCGTTGTCCACATCGGCTCGGCCGGGATATTTCCGCAGGAGCTATTCATCATCGTCGCCGCGATCGGCACCGTGATCGCCCTCCAGGTCTTTCTCAGGCGCGCGGTGCTCGGCAAGGCGCTCATGGCGGTGGCGTTCAATCGCAATGCGGCTGCGGTGATGGGGATCAACGTCAAGCGCATGGTGGTGCTGGCGTTCGTGCTGTCCTCCGCACTGGCCGGGATCGGTGGCGTCCTCGTTGCTCCGATCACCTTCGCCTGGGCTTATATGGGCACCGTGCCCGGCATCAAAGCGTTCGCGGCGGCGATCTTCGGCGGCCTCGAGAATCCCATCGGGATACTCATTGGCGGCCTTGTGATCGGCCTGCTCGAGCAACTCTTCGGCATCATCAACTCCAATATCAAAGAGGGGATCACGTTCCTGACGGTCCTGCTCATCCTGGCGATCAGGCCCAGCGGTCTGATGGGACGCAAAGAGATTACAAAGGTCTGAGATGCGTCCGCCGGTATTCGCCTTCGCCGGCCCGAGACAGTACGCGCTGACCGCTGTCGCGGCGGCGGGGATCTTTGTCTTGCCAATCGTCCTCGACGACCCTTTCTTCATTCTGGTCCTGCAGTCGCTCGCCTACCTCTTCATCGTCGCGCTCGGCCTCGACATCCTGGTCGGCTGGACAGGCCAGATCTCGCTGGGTCACGCCGGGCTGTATGCGGTCGGCGCCTACACCACGGCGCTGACGTCGACCAAGCTGGGATTGCCGTTCTGGTTCAGCGCTCCGCTCGGGGTCCTGCTCACTGCCGTGTTCGGCGCTCTGCTCGCGCTTCCGTCGCTTCGCGCGAAGGGTCCCTACCTCGCCATGGTCACGATCGCCTTCGGGTTCATGGCCGAAGTTACCGCGAATCGATGGAGCTTGACCGGCGGTCCGATGGGCATCATGTCGATTCCAGCGCCGACGCTGCCGGACGGGCGGGAGATGACGGCGACCGAATACTTCTGGCTGATCGGCGCGGTGGCACTCGCGTGTCAGCTCTTGGCCATTAACTTGTTCCGTTCGCGCATCGGGCGGACGCTGCTTGCGCTGCAAGCGAGCGAGGTCGCCGCTGAAACCATGGGCATCAATGTCTATCGCTACAAGGTATTGGCCTTCGTCTTGAGCTCGGTTTGCGCGGGGATCGGCGGCGTGTTCTTCGCCCATCAGAATGGCTACATCAATAGCGATAGCTTTGTCTTCGCCTTTTCCGTGTCAACATTAACCTCGGTGCTGATGGGTGGCAGCGGCACGGTATTCGGCCCGCTCGTAGGCAGCGTCATCCTCAACCTGATCCCGACTGTCTTTGCGTCATTGCGCGAATACCAACTCTACGTCTACGGCGCCATCATCCTGGTCACGATCGTCTTCCTGCCCAAGGGCATCGTCGGCAGCTTGCGGCAGCTGTCCGTTTTTCGGCGCTTCAGAGCGGCACCGGCACTACCGAGACCCGATCCTACGGCACTCGACTTTGCGCGCAAACCAACGGGCCATGAGGCGGTGCTGGCGGTGCGGCGACTGAGCAAGAGCTTCGGCGGCATCCAGGCGCTCAACGAGGTCGACATGATCATTCGGCCCGGTACGGTGCATGGTCTGATCGGACCCAACGGCTCCGGCAAGAGCACCTTCGTGAACGTGGTGATCGGCTTGTATCAACCCACCGCAGGCCGTGTGGAACTGGGCGGCGCGGCGCCGCCGCGGCTCGGACCGCGTCACATGGCGCAAAGCGGCGTCACCCGGACTTTCCAGAGCATCCGCCTGTTCGGCGACTTGACCGTCCTTGACAACGTCATGGTCGGTTTCCATCTTCATTTCAAGGCGGGATTCTGGGCGCACCTGCTGCAGACTCGGGGCGCCGTCGACGAGGAGCTTGCATTCCGCCGCAAAGCGATGGCGCTGCTCGAGTTCGTGGGTCTTGCCGACCGCGTGTTCGATCGCGCACAGAACCTTTCCTACGGTCAGCAGCGCCTGCTCGAAATCGCCCGTGCTCTGGCGGTGCGGCCGCTGCTGCTCATGCTCGATGAGCCCGCCGCGGGAGTCAACCCGACCGAGCTGCAGCACCTTGCCGATCTCATTCGCAGGATCAAGGACGCCGGCGTGACGCTGCTCGTCATCGAGCATCACATGGAGTTGATCATGGGGATCTCGGACGTGATCTCGGTGCTCGATTTCGGCCAGAAGATCGCGGAAGGCAACGCTGCCGAAATCCAGCGCGATCGCAAAGTCATCGAAGCCTATTTGGGCGCGCCGGCCGCGTTCGAGGAGGCTCATGCTTAGTTTGCGCGGATTGTGTGTGGCCTATGGTCATGTGGAGGCGTTGCGCGGAATCGATCTCGAAGCGCCGCAGGGCGAGGTCACCGCGATCATCGGTTCGAACGGCGCCGGAAAGACTTCGACGCTCATGGCCATTTCCGGTCTGGCGCCGATCACGCACGGCGCCATCTTTTTCGCCGGCAAGCAGATTTCGGGACTGGCGCCACACGATATCACCAGGATCGGTATCACTCACATCCTCGAAGGCCGCCAGCTGTTCGCCGACCAGACGGTCGAAGACAATCTGCTGCTTGGCGGCTATACCAGGTTGCATGGCAAGCGCGATAGCGTGAAGCAGCTGATGGAACGTGAGATGGATCGTTTCCCGATCCTGCGCAAGCGCCGCGCGCAGCTCGCCGGCACGCTTTCCGGCGGCGAACAGCAAATGCTGGCGATCGCGCGCGGCCTGATGTCGGACCCGAAGCTGATCTTGATGGACGAGCCTTCGATGGGCCTCGCTCCGTTGATCGTCCAGGAGATCGCGCGGACGATCCGCAGCTTGAAGGACGACGGTGCAACCATTGTTCTCGTGGAGCAGATGGCCTCGGTCGCTCTAAAGCTTGCCGACCGGGCGTATGTGCTGGAGAACGGCCGCATCAAAATCTCCGGTACGGGCGCGGAGCTGGCGCGCAACCCGGAGGTGCGAAAAGCGTATCTCGGCGGATGAATCCCCGAGTCTTCCGGCGCTGGCGCCGGCAATCTCGGTGCCACGTACGCTTGAGCCCAGCCATCCAACCCATGTGGGTAGCGATCATTTTCAACATTCGGTCAGAGAGGATGACGGATGTCGGCGAGTAGGCTCAACGGCAAGATCGCCATCGTTACCGGCGCAGCCGGCGGTTTCGGACGCGTGCTCGTGCGCGCCTTGCTCGCCGAGGGCGCGAAGGTCGCGGCGCTTGACGTGAACGAGAGCGGACTGTTTGCACTGAGAGATTCCCTGTCCGATGAGGGTAAGGGTCGCTTGTTCCTGCAGGTAACGGACATCTCGGCGTACGCGGCGTGCGAGCGCGCCGTTGCGAATACGATCGACGAGCTGGGCGGATTGCATATCCTGATCAACAATGGCGCCATGGGCATGGGTGCCATCCGCGCGGATTGTATGGTAAGGCTGGTTGGCATCCGGGAGATCACGCCAGATATGTGGCAGCAGTTCGTCGCCACAAACTTCTCCGGCGCGTGGAACATGACCCGCGCCGCCATCGCGCGTCTCCTCGACCAGCGCTGGGGCCGCATCATCACCATCACCACCAGTTTCTTCACCATGCTGCGCGGAGGCTTCCACCCCTACGGTCCGTGCAAGGCCGGCCTCGAAGCCATGACATCGGGGCACGCCAACGAGTTCCAGGGCACTGGCGTGACGGTTAACGTCGTGGTTCCCGGTGGCCCGGCCGACACGCCCATGGTGCCCGACGAGTCGGGCTTCGCGCGCAAGGACCTCATCCCGCCGTCGGTGATGGCTCCCCCGATCGTGTGGCTGTGCTCGGAGGCAGCTAACGGTATCACGGGCAACCGCTACGTGGCGACCGAGTGGGACCTAAGCAAACCGCCGGAGCAGGCAGAGCAGCACTGCCGCGCGCCCATCGCGTGGCCGGATCTCGCGCAGAGCCCGGTGTGGCCGGGGGGCAAGCCTGCTAAGTGACATCGCCCGGGAGTGCACTGCTATTTCTTCACCAAAGGACAGGTACTCCTGGCCAGGGGTTGAAAGGCCTGCTCTCCGGGGATGACCGCCTTGAGCGTGTAGTAGTCCCACGGCCGCTTCGACTCCGAGGGCTTCTTGACCTGGAACAGGTAAATGTCGTGCACCATGCGGCCATCTTCCCGGATGCGGCCGTTCTTGGCGAAGAAGTCGTTGATCGGCGTCTCCTTCATCTTCGCCATCACCGCCGCGGTCTCGTCCGTGCCGGCCGCCTGCACCGCCTTGAGGTAATGCAAGGTGGCAGAGTACTCCCCGGCCTGGGCCATGTTGGGCATTTTTTTCATGCGGTCGAAGAAGCGTTGCGACCACGTGCGCGTCTCGTCGTTCAGGTCCCAGTAGAACGCATCCGTGAGCAGCAGACCCTGCGTGGCGTCGAGCCCCAGACTGTGGATGTCGTTGATGTAGACCAGCAGGCCGGCCAATTGCTGTTTGCCGGACCTGGTGATGCCGAACTCGTTGGCGGCCTTGATCGCATGGATCAAGTCGCCGCCGGCGTTGGCCAGCGCGATGATCTTGGCCCCGGAGGCCTGCGCCTGCAGCAGATAAGAAGAA
>JBGQGY010000144.1:0-8054 GCA_041497675.1 bacterium
CCAGCACGGTGTCTGAGAAGAGCTGCTTGCGCGCAAACCCTAGGACGTGCGTGGTCACCTCGACCTCGCCGAACTGCATCGTGGTCGGCCCCCAGGGTCTGGACGCCTGCGGCCGGCGGATCGTGAGATCGATCGTGGTCTTTGGCTGCGTGTGGTAATCGACGGCGGCCGGCGCCACACGCACCATGCGGCCGGCGATGTCGAGTTCGGTCACCAGGTAGGCGTCGCCCTGATGCAGGTAGACCGCACCCGGATGCGCCTGCTCGAAGACACGGGCCGAATCCACGGTGCCGATGGTGCGTCGCGGCGACGCGACGGAGCGTGGTGGAATGACGATCCGAAACGCCGGGCCCGATGCCGAGCGGATGTCCACCTCCTGCGCGGGATAACGCCCCTTTCCGGTCCAGTGCCACCGTCCACGGCGGGGGGCCAGTTCGCCGGCCTCGACGAGCCGATCGGTCAGGTCACGGGCGTGTTCGCCGAAGAGCTGCAGGTCGGGTTCGATGAGCGCGATCTCGGCCGCCGCGCACCGCAGATGCCGGGTGAGAATGTACGAATTCGTAGGATCGATGACCGCGTGCTCACACGGCCGCTCGAACAAGTAGTCGGGGTGGCGCATCAAGTACTGGTCGAGCGCGTCGTCCTGCGCGATCAGCACGGCCAGCGACGGCTCGGTTCCTCGTCCGGCGCGCCCCGCGCGCTGCCACATCGACGCGATCGTCCCCGGGAATCCCACCAGCACCGCGGCATCGAGACCGCCGACGTCGATGCCGAGTTCGAGCGCGCTGGTCGAGACCACGCCCAGCAAGTCGCCGTCAAACAGCCGGCGTTCGATACGCCGCCGGTCTTCGGGCAGATAGCCTGCGCGGTAGGGGCTGATGCGGCCTGCCAGCTCGGGGGAGGTCTCCCGCAGCCGCGCACCGGCGTAGCGGGCGATCAACTCGGTGACCTTGCGGGCCTTCGTAAAGGCGATCGTTCGCACACCCTGTCCGACCAAATCGGCGAAGAGCCCCGTGGCCTCGCCAAGCGCGCTCTTGCGCGCCGCGGCCGACCGCCCACCGTTGATGAGCGGCGGGTTCCACAACGCAAACCATTTTGGCCCCGACGGGGCGCCGTCATCGTCGATGACGGTCACGGGCAGACCGAGCAGCCGGGTCGCAAACTCCTCCGGGTTGGCGATCGTGGCCGACGTGCAGATGAACTGCGGGTTCGACCCGTGGAAGCGGCACAGCCGCCGCAGCCGCCGGATCACGTTGGCCACGTTCGATCCAAACACGCCCCGGTAGACGTGCATCTCGTCGATCACCACGAAGCGCAATCGTTGCAAGAACGCCTTCCAGCGAAAGTGCTGGGGCAAGATGCCGAGGTGCACCATGTCCGGATTCGAGAGTAAGAGCCGTACGCGCTCGCGGATCGGGCGGCGATCGCGCTGCGGCGTATCACCGTCGTACGTCGCGACGGAGATGGCCGGTAGGTCAAACTCGCGGAGGGTATCGACCTGATCCTGAGCCAGGGCTTTGGTGGGAAACAGGTAGAGCGCGCGGGCCTCGGGGTCGGCCAGCAGCGCGTCGAGGACCGGCAGATTGTAGCAGAGGGTCTTGCCGCTGGCCGTCGAGGTGACGACGGCGACGTGCTCACCGCGCCGGATCGCCTCGACGGCGGCGACCTGGTGCGTGTAAAAGCGTTCGATCGCGTTGGCATCCAGCCAGGTCTTCAGGTCGGGATGGAGGGCGCGCCCCAGCGTACCGAATCGGGCCGCCCGCCCCGGGAGAAAGCGCGCGTGGACGATCTGGTCTTGATACGCCGACCGCTGGCGCAGGTCGTTGAGGAACGCCCCAAAGTCCATTGCGCCTTCAGTTTAGCGCAATGGAGATCGAATCCTGTGAGCTTACGTCAAGAGCGGCGGCTCAAGAACCCGGTCGGTTCCGCCGGTGCCACAGGGCCGCCGCGATTCTGCGTGAAGGCGTCGCGCTCGGTCGCGTGGGTCACGGCCTCCTCCGCGGAGATGCGACGCTGCTTGACCAGCGTCTTCAGGTGCTGGTCCAGGCTCTGCATCCCGTCTTTGGCGCCCGTCTGAATCACCGAAGGAAGTTGATGCACCTTGTTCTCTCTGATCATGTTGCGGACCGCCGGAGTCCCGATCATGATCTCGACGGCGGCGACGCGTCCGCTTCCATCGAGCGTGGGGATCAGGGTCTGCGCGACCACGCAGAGCAGCGATTCCGCTACCTGTACGCGGATCTGCTCCTGTTGATGTGGTGGGAATACGTCCACGACACGGCTCACCGTCTGGGGAGCGCTGCTGGTGTGTAATGTCGAGAAGACCAGGTGGCCGGTCTCCGCCGCCGTAATGGCCTGGGCGATGGTTTCCAGGTCGCGCATCTCACCAACCAGGATCACGTCGGGGTCCTCGCGCAGCGCGCTGCGTAGCGCCGCGGTAAACGACTGCGTATGGGGGCCGACCTCGCGCTGGTTGATGTTACACCGCTTCGACTCGTGCACGAACTCGATGGGGTCTTCAATGGTGATGATGTGGTCGTCCCGGTGAGCATTGGCGTGATCGACCATGGCCGCCAGCGTCGTGGACTTGCCCGAGCCCGTTGGCCCGGTCACGAGCACGAGCCCCCGCTTTTCCATGGCAAGGTCCTTGAGCACCGCCGGCATGCCGAGGTCGTCGAGCGTGCTGATCGTCGAAGGGATCAGGCGGAGGACCATGCTCTCGCCGTGCCGCTGCGTGAACGCATTGACGCGGAACCGCCCTACGTTGGCCAGTTCCAGCGCGAAGTCGAGGTCGCGCTGTTCCTCGAAGCGCGCCCTCTGCTCGTCCGTGAGGATGTGACAGAGCATGCCGTGCAGGTCGTCCTGTGAAAGCACGGTATCATTGAGACGCGTCAGTTTCCCGTTGATGCGGAGCGTCGGCGGTGTGCCCGCCGCCAGGTGGAGATCGGACGCGCCACGCTCCTTGGTGAGGATCAGGAGATCGTTGATGTCCACGCCATGCCCTCCACCACTCCGGCTACTTCGTCCGTCGACGTCAGGCCATCCTCGATGAGCGCGCGGGCCTGCTCCCGCATCTGTCCCTGCACGGCTGCGGCGATATGCTCGAAGACCTGACCAACCTGACCGGCACGGAGCAGCGCCCGGGTCTCGCGGGTAGGCATCCACACCTCCACCAGCGCGCGGTGCCCGCGGAAGCCGGTGAAACCGCACACCTCACAGCCGCGGGGCGCAAAGGTGCGCGCCGGCGTCGTCTCCTTGCACGTCGGGCACAGCAACCGGATGGCTCGGGCGGTCAGGATCCCCCGAAGCCCCGACGCGACGAGCGCCGGCCCGACGGCATCGAGTGTCTGGCTCAACACGCCGACGACGTCCGCCTGCGCATGTCCTGCGAGAACCATCCGAGTGCGTCCGGCCTCATAGCAGGCCAACAGCGCCTCCCCGTCCGACGCGTCATCCGCGACGATGAGATCGGCGCCCGCAGCCGTGACGCCCCGGATGTACTCGGGGATCTCGTCAGCGGATCGGAGGATGGTCTGGCTCAGGGTTGGCCGGCGATAGACCGGGAGGGTTTCCAGCGTCCAGACTTTGCCCCGCTGCGCCGGGTTGATGAGGGCGTGGAGTAAGGTGGACCGGAGCAGTGGCTCGCCACACCCCACGATGAACACGCCGCGATCCGCAGCGAGGGCCTCGCGCACCATGCGCACCGTCTCCTCGTGCACGCCCAGCGGCCCGAGGTCCGGCGGGTCGGTGCGGTGTGGGTAGAGCGTCACGGTTGCGGCCGGGCCAAGCGTTGTGGGGAGGAATGTGGCCCTCAGATAAAACTCGGCATCTGCCACGGTGATGCTGGCGGCCGCCGCCGTCACCTGGGCGTCTTCCGACCCGGTCAGATCGCGCAGGTGGGCGAGGATCGCGGTGTGCAGCTCCGCCGGTTGTACGGCCCGGTCGACCAGCACACCCTGCAGCCGGTAGCGAACGCGCGCATGCCCGTCGGTGGACGGGTCGAAGTGAATTTCAGTCACGTTCTGCTGGACGGCCTGGACCAGATGGAACTGTAGATGCTGCGCCTCTCGCGCGGCTGCCGGTCGTGATGGTGTGTCCTGCCGCGAGAAGAGCCGATCGAGCATTTCCTCGATGTTGGAACCCAGCGCGAGAGCCCGCTTGACCCGCAGGCCGGTGTGGTTGGCCACGTCGTCCACGGTGCGCTGGTCCGTAGGGTCGGCCATCGCCAGGGTCATCTCTTGCTCGAATCTCAGGATCGGAAAGATACGCCGCTCGCGCAGGAAGGTGTCCGGCAGGAGCCGGGCGGCCTCGTCGTCGATGATGTCTCGGGTCAGGTACACGTACGGGTACCCGAGTTGGTTGCTCAGGGCCCAGGCGACGTCGTCCTCGCTCACGTGGCCGCGCTCAACCAGGATCTGCCCGAGACGTTTGCCCGAACCCGGTTGCGCCGACCGGGCATGCTCGAGCTGCTCTTCGGTGATGAACATGTTGGCAACCAGGATCTCACCCAGGCGGTCTCGCGGGCGATCGTCATCGTGCTGGGGATCGGGTGACGACCCGGCGGCTCCGGGGAGCCACTGCGAGACGGTCTTGACGAAGCTGCGGACGTCGAACGGCTTCTCGATGGCCGCGACGCAGCCGGCGTCAAGCCACAGCGTCTTGTCCTCCTGCGAACGCATGGCGCTCATCGCCGCGACGCGCAACCCCGCACCCCATGAGCTCTCCCGGAGACGACGCAAGACGTCGAGCCCGTGCATATCGGGAAGATGCATGTCCAGCAGGATGAGATCGGGCACGCTTTCCTGGGCGATGGCGAGAGCGGCAGTCCCGGATCTCGCCTCCATCACCTGGAAGCCGGCCGGCTCGAGTATGTCCCTCGCGAGCACGAGATTGGCCGGTTGATCATCGACGACTAGGATGCGGGAAGCTCGTCTCATGTCGTCGTCTCCTTTCATCTCTCTCCGACTCGTTCTTTGGCACTCTCGTCCAGCAACGAGAGGAACCGCGGGACGTCGAGCGGCTTTGTGAAGTAGGCCACGATCCCCGCCGCCGACAGCCTCTTGATCTGGTCGGGGGTCGCCACCGCGCTGATCACGACCACCGGGATTGCGCGGGTCGTCGGGTCCGCCCGCAACACACGCAGCACGTCTTCCCCCGAAAGGTCCGGCAGGTGCAGGTCGAGGAGGATCAGGTCTGGATGATCGCGCCGGGCCAGATCCAGACCGACGCGGCCCAGCGTCGCCGGAATCAACTTCACCGTCGGACGATGCGCCAGAATCGACTCAACGAGGCTGAGGTTGGACGCGTTGTCTTCGATGTAGAGCACCTTGAGCTCAGGGCCGGAGACACGGCCGCGAGAGGAGGCCTGCGTACCGCCGTCATGCAGATCGGATCGCTCGAGCCGGCCTTGAAACGCCGGCAGGTCGATCCAGAACGTACTCCCCGCGCCGGTCTTGCTCTCGACGCCGATCGCGCCTCCCATAGCTTCGACCAGACGCTTGGAGAGCGCCAGGCCCAGCCCCGTCCCCTCCACATCCATCTGACCGGCCTCCAGCCGCTCGAAAGGCACGAACAACCTGCCCAATTGCTCGGGATTCAAACCCATGCCGGTGTCGTGGATGCTGAGGCGAACCCGGCCCCCGTTGGCGGGCGTCTGCGTACAGGCGACGGTGACCACTCCTGCCTGACGGTTGTATTTGACCGCGTTGGAGAGGAGGTTCAGCAAGACCTGTTTGAGCCGTTGCCGGTCCGCGAGCGCGCACAACTCCTGGATCTCTGAAGGGTCGACGATGAGCTCGATGTTCCGTCCGGCGGCCATCGGGCGCACCAGACCGAGACTCTCCTCGAGGACCTCAGCGATGCGAACCGGTTTTGGTGAAAGCCGGAGGCGGCCGGCTTCGATGCTGGCGGTGTCCAGCAATTCGTTGATCAGCTCGAGCAGGTGGGCGCCCGCCTTCAGAATCTGGTCGATCCACTTCAGATGCCCCGGTGGCGGCGCGGCCATTTCCAGGAGCTGGCCGAATCCCAGGATGGCATTGAGTGGCGTTCGCAGCTCGTGGCTCATGCGCGAGAGGAAGTCGCTCTTCGCCCGATTGGCCCGCTCGGCTTCTTCCTTCGCCTCACGAAACGCGGCGGTGCGTTCGATGACCCGCAGCTCGAGTTGGGCGTTGAGGGCGCGAACCTCTTCCTCCGCCCGCCGGCGCTCGGTGATGTCACGGAAGTTGGCGACCAACGCCCGCACGCTCGGTTCGCCCAGCAGGTTGGTCGTCGTGCCTTCCATCCACCGCCACGAACCGTCCTTGTGCCGGACGCGGTACTCTGCCGTGACGACGCCGCCCGTCTCGACCAACTCGGCAAGCCGGCCGCGCATGTCGGCCTGATCATCAGGATGGATGAGGTCGAACATGCGGCGCGCGATGTTTTCCTCCGGGGCGTAGCCGAGGAGGTGCTGCGTTGACGGGCCCTCGTAGAGGATCGTGCCGTCGGGTCCCATCAATGCGATACCATCGGAGCTGTTCTCGATGAGCGCGCGAAACCGGCTCTCGCTCCCGCGAAGCGTGGCCTCCGAATACTTGCGGTCGGTAATGTCCCGGGCGACCGCCTGAAACCCGGCGACGCGGTCGCCGTCGATGATGACCTCCACGCTCTGCCCCAACCACACTTCACGCCCGTCGCTGGCGACCACCGGAAACTCGAAGTATGTCCGTGCCGTCTTGTGCAAGAGTTGTGTCCCGTAGAAGCGCTCGGCGGCCTCCCGAAAATCCGGTCGGATCAAGTCGAGGTAGGGGCTCCCCTGCAGTTCCTCGGGGGAGTACCCAAGCGTCCGCACAGCCGTCGGGTTGAAGAACGTCAGATGCCCCATCGCGTCGGCTTCGTAGATGATGTCGCCGGCATGATCAATGATCAGCCGGTAGTGCGCCTCGCGCTCCTTCAGACTCTGGTCGGCCTCCCTGAGCCTGGCGGCCATCGCGTTGAAGGCACCGCCCAGTGCGGCGAGCTCATGGTGGCTGGTCGTGACGATCTGTTCGCCCAGGTCGCCGCCGGCGAGCCGTTGGGTCGCCGCGGTCAACTCGCGCAGCGGGCCTGTGATGGACCGGCTCACCACCAGGGCCATCAAGGATCCGAACATGGCGGCAATGATCGCGCTGGCCATGCCCCGCGTGCGAAGGGCGCCAATCTTCCCGTCGAGCGAAGCCGTGATCATCCCCACCCGGATAGCCCCGACGCGCTGCTGCCCGACCGTCACGGCCCGTCCGGCGAACAACCGGTGGGGCTGCCATTCGAAGATGGTCGCATCGCTCGTCACGAGCCGCTGACCGAGCGGGTCACGTCGGGAGCTTGCTGTGAGCAGTGGATCGTGCGCGTCGGCGATCACGCGCCCCGCCGCGTCGTAGATACGCGCAAAGATCACGGTGTGATGATCGGCCAACCCGCTGAGAAGATCGGACAGAGAGAGTATGTCAGAGTGGGACAGCCGATCGGAGGCAGACGCCGTCAGCGTGTCGAGCAGCAACTCGGCCTGTTGCTGCATCTCGGCGCGATAGGCTCGTTCGTCGCGCGCGACGGCGATCGTGGTCATCCCGGCCACGACCGCAACAATAATCATCGCGGCCGCCAGCGTGAGCCGCATGGCCACCGACCAGTGCCTCCAAGGCAGTTGTTTGCCGCTGATCATCTGCATCGCGGGTTCCGGTAAGTTTCCGATAGTTGTTCGTAATTGATTTTCCCGGGGGAAACCAGCACTAGACCTCTATCAATCTTCCCCGGAGGCCGGGACGGCCGCCGGGGAAACCCGCGGCGCGGTTCGTCAGAAGGGCTCGAGGTCAATCCCCGTTACGGTATCCTGCGCAGGGCGCTTTCGCTACACGACGAACGCGTCTTGACGGGCCAAAATCCCTTGGTTATCCTGATTCTTGCCTGTTGGAGCCTGGCCCTGTACGTACGATTGGGCTCCCGACCACGTGCGGAAGTGGCGGAATTGGCAGACGCGCAGGCCTCAGAAGCCTGTGGCCGAAAGGCTGTGGGAGTTCAAATCTCCCCTTCCGCACCACCTC
>JBGQGY010000145.1:0-7949 GCA_041497675.1 bacterium
ATCTCATGTTCGTGGCGCCGCTCCTCATCCTGCTGGCAGCGGTCGCCAACCGGCAGGTATTGAACCGCATCGCGCACGCGTACGTCCAGAAGAAGATGGTGGTGAAAGCGGTCGTCGCTGCGGTGACGATCGCACTGGGGTTGGTCATTCTCGTGACGGCATGATCGATGACCGCGCCGACGCCGCGGGCCGCGCACGATACATCCTTCCGGCCACCCTCCGGCCGACAGAGATCCCTGCTGAGGCGACCGCCTCCTATCTGGCCAGGGCGAGCGCTCCCCGGTAGGCGGGAACGCGCACGGTGGCCAACCGCGTGACCCGCACCGGGAACCCGAAGGCCTTCAACATGTCCAGGCTTGACCCACGCCGTGATACTCCCCGCACCAGCGCGGCCGCATCCCCAATGGCCGCGATGCGGAAGGGCGGGCTGAGCCGCCGCTGATTGAGCAGCACTGTCGTGCCCACACACTCGATGCCGGAGGTGCCCACGAGGCGCTCGTCGTTGATGGCTATCGCCTCCGCGCCGGATCCGAGGAGGTCTCCCACGACACGGACGAGATCGGTGTAGTGGAGCACGACATCGTTAGGATTCTCCTCCGGGTGGAGCGGACGGGGATTGTCTGCGAGTTCGACGACGATCCCCGGCCCCTCAACCGGCGTGAAACCGGCGAGCGCTCGGAGTGTCTGGAGTTCCGCGCTCAGGGCGGCGAGGCCCCGCTGTCGCCGGCCTGCTTCTTCCGTGAAGATTTCGATCCGGCGGCGGAGGAAGGCAACCTCGGCCTCGAGATCGGCCCGGATGCGCTCCGCGTGCTGCATGCGGTAAGCCAGCTCCGCGATCTGGGGCGAGGTCACGCGGAGGGACCGCCGGACTTCCTGCTCGGTGCGGAATTGCTGGGCCACCAGGAACGACAGGACCAGGGCCGCTGCAGCCAGGGCCAGGCCGGCAGGTCCCGCGCTGCGACTACGCCCGCGGGGGCCTGGATGCAGTTCCCGCACCCTTCGCCCGCCACAGTTCGCCCCGGTGACGGACGAGCCCGGTGTCGCCGTCCCATTCGATGACAGTGGAGAGGTTCACGGCATCATCCTGCTGACGCCGATCACGAACCCCGACGAGGTGGCGTTAAACGACATGTAGCTCGGTGATGCGGCCCCGGCAGAATACATGACGCGGTACCCGAGGTCCAGACTCCAGTCCGCGGCAAACACATAGCTGATCGAGGCGCCATACTCGTAGTACTGGGCGCTGGTCGCCTCGGTCGGCAGCACGCCGGGCCAGCTGTTCTCTCCGTTCAACCCTACCCCGACGGCGCCCATGAGCATGAGCGACCAGTTGTGGGACAGCATCCGCTGGTAATCGGCGCCGGCCCGGAAACCGCTGGCGCGAAACGCCATCTGGTTGGGAGACGCGGGGAAGACAGTGCCCGAGCGTATCGCCATGTAGCCGGCGAAGAGGCTGAAGTTCGATTCGTGGGACCCCCAGGTGCGGTGCAGGTTGAGGCTCCAGTACGAGTCGGTTCCGGACGTGCCACCGAGCCAGTCCCCGCTCCAGTTGCTCTGGCCGCCCCAGTCGCCTTCGAAGGACAGCGCCCAGGCGGGAGTGATGGACCGGCGCAGGGTCACGCCCAGCGATGTCGTCTGCCAGCCGCCGGTCATGCCGCCGCCAATGGTCGTCGTATTCGGCCAGTAACGGAACTGGATCATCGTCTGGGCCGAGGCCGGCGCCGCCATGGCCAGCACGGCCATGGTGAGGATCGAGACCAGGACGAAGCCGCTGCGCCTCATGGCTGTACTTCCCTTTCCCTGACGAACGTGCCGTGCCACGTGTGGTACCAGATCGCGCCCGTGAAGGCGCTGACGCTGGCCATTCCCAGCACCTTGCCGTGACGCTTGAAATCGAAGGTAAAGTACCCGTAGAACGGCATCCCCTCTTCGGCATTCGCGCCGGGGAAGGCCTGGGTCAACCAGGTCTGCACACTCTGTCGCGCCTGCTCTCTAGTGAGCTGCTGGGAAGCGGGACCGCCCATCATGCCCTGGCCGCCGCCCATGTGACCGTACTTCGTGTTCCACATCATGTTCGGACCGGGCTCAGGATGCACAATGCCATTTCGCTCGACGATCAGCTCCATGGCACCGATCTTTGTGCTCTTCTCCGCCACGACAACGTAGAAGCCATTGTTGAACTCCATGATCTCGACCGCCACCAGATCGGGGTTGCCGTAGCCGGCGAGCGCCTGGCGGACCAGGTTCACCGCCTGATCGAGATTCACCGGGCCGGTAGCCTGGGTCTGGCCGTGCATACCCCAGCCGTATCCCGGCCCCATCATGCCCTGCGCGCGGGCCACCACCGGAACAGCCAGCACCGCGATCGCCAGCGCCACGCCCACAATGACGAGCTTCCTGTCCTTCATCTCCCGTTCACCTCCGTTTGGTGAGCCCTGTGTCAGGGCGTGACAACCAGCCGTCCGCCCATCCCGGCCTCACGATGGCCCGGGACGCTGCAGTAGTACTCATACGTTCCCGCGGCAGGCGCGCGAAGCCCCGCCGTCGACTGCCGGCCAGGTTCAACGGCAGCCTGAAAACCCAGGGCCGGGATTGTCAGGTCGTGCACGACGCCGCCGCGGTTCGCCAACTCCAGATTGACACTCTGCCCTGCTCTGATCCGGATCTCCGCCGGGCGGAATCCGAAGTCTACCAGCGTTACCGCCATCCCTTTCGCCCCCGCAATGGGACCCGGGGCCGGCGCCGTGCTGACGTTTGGCCCCCATCCCATGTGCGGCATCCGGGACGGACCGTGCATCCCCCACCCTCCGAAGGCGCCCATGCTGAACAGCGCCAGCAGGATCAGCGCCCCTCCAACGATCGCCAGACCGTGCATCCGCCTGCCCTCCCTTCGGTCATCCAGAATCTCGCGCGGCGCAGGCTGTGAGGTGGTCGGAACTCGCGGGAACAACAGGCTTGCCAGCCAGACTCCCAGGACCACCACGCCGACCCAGAACGCCACCATCCACAGCATCATCGCGCCGAACCACACGGGAGACTCCTCCTTAGCCCAGGACCTCGCGCAACTTCCGGTACTCCTCGATCGACAGTTCCCCCCGGGCCAGCCGCGTGTCCAGGACGGCACGCGCCGAGTCCGTGGACGCTGTCGAAGTCCGAGTGCTCGACTTGACGACCGCCCAGATCACGACACCGATCAGGACGATCCAGAGGATCCCTCCGAAACCCATCCCGCCGAATCCGCCCATCATCGCCCTCACCTCCTTCAGTCGAAGTTCTCGATCCCAAGGTACGGCGGACAGGTGAACGGGGTGTGCCTGGAGTGTGAAAATCAGGTGAACGCTAAACTGCGGGGAGGGTGAACGTAAACGTGGCACCGCGCCCCTGCCCGGGGCTCTGCACCCGGATCGAGCCGCCGTGCGCCTCGACCAGATGACGGGCGATGGTCAGGCCGATCCCGCTGCCGCCGCTGGCGCGCGCCCGGGACCGGTCCACGCGATAGAACCGATCGAACACGTGGAGTAGATGCTCGGGGGAGATGCCGACCCCGGTGTCCGCCACTGCGATCGCCACCATGTCTCGTTCCCGACGCGCGCGGATCTCGACGCGCCCCGGGGCCGGCGTGTACTGCAGCGCATTGCCGAGCAGATTCGTCAGCACCTGGCCGACGCGATCCGGGTCGGCGAGGACCTGTGGCAGACCGGCGGGGATCTCGACGGTCAGGACGACCTCTTTCTCCTCGAACTGCGGACGCAGGCGGGCCACGGCCGCGTCCACGAGTTCCCCCACGTCGGTGGGACGCAGGTGGATGGGCACGCGCCCGGCTTCGACTCGCGACAGTTCCTGCAGGTCGGCCACCAGACGTTGCAGCCGCGTGGTCTCGCGGTAGAGTCGGTGGAAGGTCTCCGGTTCGCCTTGCATCACGCCGTCCATCAGGGCTTCCAGATAGCCGGCAATGCTGGCCAGCGGGGTGCGCAGTTCGTGCGCGACATCAGCAATGAGGTCGCGCCGCATCTGCTCCACGCGCTCCAGCGCCTCGGCCATCCGGTTGAACTGCGTCGCCAGCTCGCCGAGTTCATCATTCGAGGTGGCCGGCACACGCTCACCATAGCGCCCATTGGCGATCCTCGTGGTCGCCCGGCTCATGGCGTTGATGGGCGCCACGATGCGGCGGGTCACGAACACGCTGACGACCACCGCCGCCAGCGCAGCCGCGCCCGCGGCCACGAGCAGGGCCGTGTTCATCGCCCGCAGGAAGCTTTCGAACAAGTCGCCGATCATCTCCGGGCGGCCCAGCACCCTCGTCATCACGGCGAGGTGCTGTTCGAAGGCAGTCGGTGCCACCGCCTCCGCCGTCATCCACATGACCGCGGAACCCACGACCACGATGAGCAGATAGGAGACGAACAGCTTCCACCCCAGGTGGCGGCGGATCGCGCGCAACGCGGTCACAGCGGCTCATCTCCAAACTTGTACCCGACACCGCGCACGGTCTGGACGAACTTGGGCTGGCTGGCGTCATCGCCGAGCTTGTGCCGGAGCTTCTTGATGTGCGCATCGACGACGCGATCGTCTCCGAAGTAGTCGGTTCCCCACACGCGCTCGAGGAGCTGCTCACGCGTGAGCACGCGACCGGGATACGACGCGAGGGCGTAGAGCAGATTGAACTCCAGGGTCGTCAGGTCGATGGACGCGTCCTGGTTCCAGACTTCGCGCCGGACCGGGTCGATACGTAGGCGCTTGAAGGCCAGGACGCGGGGCTGGTCCGGAGTCTCCCCGCGGCCCCTGCGGAGAATCGCTCGGATCCTGGCTGCCAGTTCCCGGGGGCTGAACGGCTTTGTCAGATAATCGTCGGCCCCCATGGACAGGCCGATAACCTTGTCCGTCTCCTCGGCCTTGGCCGTCAGCATCACGACATAGACGGACGAATCGCCGCGCAACTGGCGAAGGACTTCGATGCCGTCCATTCCGGGCAGCATGATGTCGAGCACCACCACGTCAGGCTTGAATGCCCTGGCTTTGGCCAGCCCGGTCGGGCCGTCCATGGCGGTGTCGACCTGGAAGCCTTCCTTGGACAGATATGATCTGCCCAGGTCCAGGATGCTCTCCTCATCGTCGACGATCAGCACTCTCGGAGACGGCATGGCGATCCTCCCATGTCACCTCCGTCATCATAGCCAATCCATCGTACGCCCGCAGCGGCGAGAACATCAGGAGGAGGGCCGTCGTCGGGTCACGTCAGTACTGATCCGGTTACGCGACAAGTCATGCTACGTTCACTGGGTCACGTGGTGCTTGCCCAACGCCGGTCTCAGACGCGGGAAGAACGCCGGCGTAACCGCCACATAGGCGGCGTACTCGTCACGGAACTCGACCTGCAGTTCCTGCTCCTCACGCGAGGCTAAGCGCAGGTACATGACAATTAGCACCGGGAACATGAGCAGCGTGAGCAGCGTCGGCCACTGAATCAGGAAGCCCGTCAGGATCAGGATGAAGGCCGCGTATTGCGGGTGCCGCATGCGCGTGTAGGGCCCGCCCGTGGCCAGGCTTCCGTCCCGCTGCGCCTTGTAGAGCACATCCCACGCAGAGGCAAGCAGCCAGAATCCGCCGCCGATGAACACGTTGCTCAGCAGGTGCAGAGGGTTGAGGTGCGGATCGCCCTTCCAGCCCAGGAGCGTTTCCCAGAGATGCCCGGCATTATGCGATAACAGGTCGAACCCTGGCGCGCGGGTCTGCAGCCAGCCCGCCAGCAGGTAGATCGTCAGCGGGAAGCCGTACATCTCCGTGAACAGCGCCACCATGAACGCGGTGAACGCGCCGAACGAGCGCCAGTCGCGCCGGCTGCGCGGGCGCGCGAAGCTGAAGGCGAAGACGACGAACACCACTGCGTTGAGCAGCGCCAGCGTCCAGAGCCCGTAGGCGGGCGGTGTCGGGTTCACGTCCGTCCCCTGCCGGAAGACCCATCCCGGTGCTCGCTGTGGCCGCCGTGCATGAACCGGTGCAGCAGCAGGCAGCCAAGGACCAGCACATATGGCAGGAGGCCTAACGTATGCGCCCTATGCTCGGTCACAAGAAAGAACGCCGCAACCGCCAGGAAGCCGAGCAGGACCAGGCGCGTCGGTGACCGCAGCCAGTTCGTTGTGCGCGAATCGTGTCCGTCATGCATAGGACCACCCTGATCTCTGGACAGGGCTACTCCGCGACGTGCCGTCCCGGCTGTTCCGCGTCAACATCTTCCCCACCCGCCTCTATTCTTGGGTGCGCCGCGGGGTGGCCGCGGCAACTGCCCAAAGGATACGCGGCCGCGGAACTTGGGGTGTTAAGCCGACGTTATGAGGACCTGCGTCCCTACCGCGTCACGCGGCTAGTTCGACCTTCGTTTGAATCAACCGCAGGACGTTGTCCCTCGCGACGATCCCGACGAAGCGCCCATTCTCGACCACCGGGAGCTGGTTGACGTCGGCAGCCGCGAGGTGCTCCAGGACACCGCTGACGCTGTCCTCAGGGCGGATGGCCTGCATCCGGTCCAGAGGCGTCATGGCCTGCGCAACCGGAGTAGTGGTCCAGGCACTGCCGGCAATCCGCTTCACATCCACCAGCGTGATAATGCCGACGACGCCGCCATCCCGCACGACCGGGAAGCACCGGCGTCCGGACGCGAGGAGATGGTCATCAACCAGTTGCTGGATGGTGAGGTCGGGCGGCACGCGCGGGCAGTCGGCTGAACGCCGGGAACCCGATGCTCAGCGCCAGGCTGACCGCAGGGCCGGCCAGGGCCATCCGGAGTTCATCCAGCGGGCGTCGTGGTTCCGCAGTCATTTCCGCGATCCCGCCGAAGACCAACAAGGTAATGCGGCGGACGGGGATGCCCGTGCGCTGCGAGACCAGACTGTGGCCCAATTCGTGGGCCAGAACCGACGCGAAAAATAGCACGCTCGTCAGCAGGCCGATGGTCCACAGCAGCGCGCGAGGCCAACCTGGGTAGCCCATCGGGAAGAGATGTCCCGCCAGGGACCAGGTCATCAGTGCAAAGACGATCCACCAACTGTGATCGAGGCGGACCTCGATGCCGAAGATTCTGCCCAAACGCATCTGTGACTCAACTCCTCTTCAGAGTTCACATCGATCGTCTTCCACCCTAGCGGCCTCCCTCACCAGGGTTGTTAACGGCGAATCAAGCCGACACGGATTTCAGCAATGCACTGTGGGTACGACCGGGAGAGTGAAGAGGTCAATGGCCACCGTGCGGGCGCTGGCTTTGAACGCGCCGTCGATTCGCCTACTCTCACGGCACGGCCGCGCTGAGTCTCTACCAGAACCCGCGCCGCGACCACAGGAGGACCATTGCGCCGAAGAGTGCTCCCATGTAGTTGGCCGCCGTCCAGACGACATGACCGGCACCACGGACGCCGCGAAGGATCTCCGCCGCATGGTTCGTACCCATGAAGAGCGCCAGCAGCACGAGCGACCACGCGGCAAAGCCTCTCATGCTCTGGCCTGCTCGCAGGAGCACCTGCAACAGGATCACCGCGACCGCAAGGTTCCAGAGGCCGGCGTCTCGCGGCCACCCGGCGCTGGAGGTCGGGGAAACCCCGCCGGCGGCCGAACGGTGAAGGATGTACCCCACCACCGCCGCCACCGCCCAGAGGATCAAGAAAGCCTTGAGCAGCCGGGGGAGCCGGCGGAGCACGACATTCGCGCCGTCCGTCCAGTGTGCCTGGTTCATCCTGCGGCCTCCCCTCTCCCCAGCGTCTGCCGCGCGTCATCTGCCGAAGGCCGGCGAGTAGATGTCCGCGCGGCTCAACGGCAGATCCGTTCGCCCGTGCTCATCGGATTTTGCCAGCAGCGCCTGGTACACGTTCAGCCTGCCGGTCGCAAACCCATACGCTGATGCTGCCATGAACAGCCGCCAGGTCCGGTACACCGCCTCACTGGCCGCGGCGGCGGCTTCC
>JBGQGY010000146.1:0-7924 GCA_041497675.1 bacterium
CCCTGCCCCGCCGACCAGCAGGGCCAGGATGGTGATCTGCTGCTCGACCGTGCTGATGCCCAGAAACATGAGGGCCAACACCGGTATCCTGGGGAAATTCCCCCCATGCGTGTAGACGTATGGGTGCGCTGCCGGCGCGCTACTGTTTGCTTCGTCCGCCAGGCCCGCGGTCGATCTCAGCCCGAATTGCATGAGGTTCCTGGCGTGAAAGTACATCGAGAAGCTTTCGTTGTTGTCGGTGACATATGGGAGAAAGTCGGAGTAGACGAGCAGGCCACCGACGACGGCGAAGTACACGGTCATGGCCGCGACCAGGTAACGGACGCGGCTCTGGGCAACGCTCCGGAGCCACCCGGCCGCCGGTGTGGGCCGCCCCAGGACCTCGGCCGTCCCGATGACGTCCGTGACGGTCACTCCGTGATCGTCCAATAGTAGTCTCCGGTGTACCCGCCCTCAGCAAAGAGATGCTTCCAGCCTTCGGGATCGAAGTAGGTCAAGGCCGTGAGTTGCCAGCGATCGAGATTCTGGTGCTGTTCCTCATTCCACCAGGAGTCCACCTGAATGTACTTGTGCCGGCGGCTGACTCGCTCGATCTCCTGAACGGCCTGCCGGCACCGTGCGAGTTCGAGGTTGTGGATTGTGTTGATGGATACCACAAGGTCGAACGATCCGTCGGCGAAAGGCAGTCTGTCGGCAGAGGCCGCGCGCAGGAATGGTTTGACGCTGTCCATGGCGTGTTCTATCGCGTACACCGAGACATCGACCCCCGCGATCTCGAGTCCGGGTGCGGTTTGAAGGAGGTCGTGCAGCAAGAATCCCTTGGCGCATCCCACGTCCAGAATTGAATCTCCGGGTTTCAAGCCGTAGAAATCGACCATGCGTCGCGCGATAGGGATCCAGCGGCCATCGTAACGGTAACCTCCGTATCCCTGCGTTCGCTCGCCATCGAAATATTCACGCCCAAACCGCTTGGCGATATCCCGCTGGAGGGGTACGGCCTGTTCCCGCTCGCGGATGGGTCGCTTGGTGCGTGGGTAGGCGTCCAGAAGGTTGATCTCTCGCATCGTCACGTTCCCACCGAGGCTGCGGCGAAGGACACGAACGTGTCTCGCAACCCCAACTGGAGGTCGGTGAACTGGAAGTCGGGCACCTGCCGGGACAGGCGGGTGATGTCGAAAAGTCGGTGGACCAGCGGTGCCTTTCGCGGCGCGTGGGTGACCTCGAACGTGAACGGTACCACGCGCTGCAGCCGTTCGAGGATCTCCATGAAGGATGGGCTCGCGCCGCTCGCCAGGTTGTAGACACCGACGGCGTCGGTAATGATGAGGCGGGCGATCAGCCGCACAAGGTCGCCGATGAAGAGATGATCGCGGCGGTCTTCTCCATCGCCGAACACGCGGACCGACCGTTCACCAATCGCGGCGCGTACGAACGCGTTAGGCCCATAGGAGTTGTGTGTGTCGCCGGGGCCGAAGACCCCGGTCGGCCGCAAGACCAGCAGGGGGATGCCCTTCGCCTCCGCTGATCGGCGAAGGACACACTCAGTCGTGTACTTGGCAATCGCATACGATGTGCCCCCAGGGGCGACCGGTGTTTCCTCAGTGAGCGGCGCCGACGACACGGGGTACACGGCATCGGAACTGAGGACCACACACTTCGCGGGTGGGTGTGACTCGAGGAACTCCCCCACGTGGCCGGCCATCGCGATGTTGTCGAGCAACGTTTCGAGCGTGTCACTCTTCTCACGGGTGATGGCGGCGGCGAAGATCACGACCGTCTCTCGATCCACAAACGCCTCGAGACCGCGCACGCTCTCGGCTCGTCGCAGGTCCATCGTGCGCGACGAACACCCCATGACCTGCGCGCCAAGCTCGCGCTCCAGGTGTGTTTGGAGAGCCCGACCGACGAACCCCGTGTGCCCCAGAATGACCAGCCTACGCACCGAATTCCTCCTTGGCCTATCTGGTGAGCGATTCCCACTTCATGGGTGCCGCCTGCAGACTCGGGTGGGAAACGAGGAGGTGCCAGATGACCGCCTGGAATGCCTCGGTGTGGGCGGTGACGGTGGTCGCGTTCACGGTGGGTACGATCACGCACGCGTCCGCGACCCGCGCTGTATAGCCCCCATCGCGGCCGACGATGCCACAAACCTTCGCCCCGACGGATCTGGCCAGGTCCAGAGCCTTTACGATGTTTGCGCTCACGCCACGCTCGGCGTCGCCGCCTCCGACCGAGAAGACGAAGACCACATCGGCCGGGCCAAGGCGGCTTCCCCGCAACCAGTTGGCGTAGGATGTTTCCCATCCATCGTCGTTCACGCGGGCGGTCAACTCCGAGACGTTGTCTGAAGGTGTGTAGGCTTCGATTCCAGCGATCTTTCGGAAGTCGTTGACCGCATGAGAGGCATGACCGGCCCCTCCGCCAACCCCGATGAAGAACAATCGTCCCCCGTGCTGGCGCAGGGTAACCAGGAGGGAGACGAGTCGCTCGATGCTCTCGCGATCGAGCCGCTCAGCAACCTGGTGGACCTCTTGGAGGTACTGCTCCGTGTACCTCATGACGTCACCTCTCCAGGCGGGCGAGGATCACATCGA
Organism: bacterium; assembly: GCA_041497675.1. Taxonomy (GTDB): domain Bacteria; phylum Sysuimicrobiota; class Sysuimicrobiia; order Sysuimicrobiales; family Humicultoraceae; genus JBGPNN01. The sequence continues at coordinate 2,595 of JBGQGY010000146.1, forward strand.
CCGCTTCGGTGAGATCGTGTACTCGGGCGTCTGCCGAGGAGCACTCGCTGTATGGGCGATCAATGAGGATCGTGTAGCACTCTGCGGCCTTCCCAGCGCCGATGTCCCGCCATCGATCGCCGATGACAAAGGATCGGCTCAAGTCGACGGACCAGTGTCGTGCAGCGGCCAGAAGCATGCCGGGCTTTGGCTTGTGGCAGAAGCATCCGTCGTCTGGATCGTGGGGGCAGACGTACACGTCGTCGACGTCCACGACTGTGCGCAGGCGATCGTGCATGGATTCCAGGGTGTCGGGATCGAGCGTCTTTCGGGCGACCTCGGGCTGGTTCGTGAAGACGACGCACACAAGCCCTTGTTCTTTGAGCCGGGCGACGTCTCGCTCAACTCCCTCGAAGAGGTGGAACTCGTTGAGGGATAGGGGCGCGTACGCGCGGTTGTCACGGATAAGGGCCCGATTGAGGACACCGTCGCGGTCGAGGAACACCGCCCGTCGCTTGACCGTCACGGGGCGTCGTCCCGTCCCATCGAGACGTATTGGACACCCTGGAGCGCGTTGCGGCGGGCCTCGAGAACCCCGACGCAGTCGATCACCAGAGGCCGGCGCATCACCTGCTGGAGCTCACCACCGTCGACTGCCGCGAACTCGTCCCAATCAGTCAGGATGAGCAGGCAGTCGGCGCCCTCGAGTGACTCGTCGCGGGTGACAAGGCTGGCGCCACCGTTGCCCGGCAGACTTGACACGAGCGGGTCGTATGCGCGCAAGCGCGCGCGCCCCTTGAGATCCGCGATCACGCGCAGTGAGACGGCGTTCTTCGTAGACCGGCTATTCTTCTTGTAGGCGAGGCCCCACAGCGCGACGGTGGGTACCCTGCTGTCGGTGAATACCAGTTGCTGCAGCTTATCCTGGAGCCACCGGTAACGCCGCGCGTTGTGGTCCATGATGGTGTCAATGAAGGTCGCATCGGTCCCCTTGGCACGGGCTAAGTTCCGAAGGGTCACCAGGTCCCGCTCGATATTTCCACCGGAGATCCCGAGGCCGGGACGAATGTAGGCGGCGGGCCCGATCCGGGCGTCGAGTCGGAGCGCCGGGACGACTTCCGACCAATCGGCATCGATGCGTTCGCATAGGTCCGCCAGCGTGTTGGCGTAGGTCACTGAGCTAGCGAGATAGAGGTTGATGGCGGTCTTCGTGAGCTCGGCGCTTTCGTAGCGCATCGTGAGGATCGGGCAGCCGAACCGGGCGAGCCCCTGCGCCAAAGCCGCGGGGAGAGGCGCCGTTGGGTCGGCGCAACCGATGATGATGCGTTCAGGGTGCAGGTACCGAGTAACTGCCTGACCCACGACCAGCGTCTCGACCCAGTAGTAGACGTGTTGGTGGATGCGTGTTGCGCGCGCCCTCGTGAAGCCTGGCGGAACCTGGCTCATGATGACGAGCGTGGCGTCGGCGCGAAGATGTGGGATGACGCTCTCCACCAACCCCTCGACCCCCGCGAGGTTGCTGGTATTGTCCGCGTCTGTGGGGATATCCCTCGAGACAATGACCAGCGGGCAGGCGGCCAGCAGCGCGGGGTCGGTGCCAAACACCAATCGGCTGCGGACCTGCCCGAGCATCTCATCCAATCCGGGTTCGTGAATCGGGAGTCGGGCCTGCCGCAGGAGTTCGATCGTCTCTCGATCCGGGTCCACGGCCACCACCGCGTTGCCGAACGAGGCCCACCCGATGCTCGACACGAGCCCCAGGTGCGACAGACCGAGGAACCCCGTAGGCTGGGCCATTTCCGCCTCAGTTGAGTGGCGCGGCCGCGGCGCGCAAGATTGACCGCGAGACCCAGAGGTCGTTCTCGTACGACGTCACGCCCCGCGCGGCCAGTTCTTCAAAGTGCTGGATATCCAAGGCCCACGTCGGGTCCGCCATCTGGACCACCTTGCAACTTTCCTCGGGCACGCCGCTCGGGAACTGCCGCCGCCGCACCACGAGTTCGCTCGTGCCCCACTTGGTCAGGCCCTCCATCAGCAGGGTTCCCTTTGCGCCGACCACGTCGATGGACCACCGGTTCTTCCAAGAAAGGAAGCTGCATTCGATAACGATCTGGCGATCTACCGTGGCCAGGATACAGTGATCGACGCTTTGAAGTTCGTGACCGCGTCGCTCCCACACGACAAAATCGGCGCCCGACCTCCCAAAGAGGAACCCCGTCAGGTCGATCAGGTGGCTGCCGAGGTCCTCGAGCACGCCGAGGTCGCCGTCCCGCCAGGTCCCGGCCAGGGTGCCCGCCGTCCCGTTGCCGTAGAACATCCGCGCGCGATACACATCCCCAACCGTCCCATCTGTCAGAAGCTGCTTCAGCGCGATCACATTGGGCTCGAACCGGTGATTGTAGGACGTGTACCAGATGACGTGCTGCTGCCTGGCGATCCGCTCCAGCCTGTCCGCGGACTCCGTGTCGCGGAAGAGGAGCGGTTTTTCGACCAGCGCGTGCTTGCGCCTGGCGAGCAGGAACTCCAGAAGATCGATCTTCAACGAGTTCGGGACGGCCAGCACCGCCGCGTCGTACAGATCTATCGGACAGTCGGCCACGGAGGCGAAATCGGCGGCGGGATTGTAGGGATCGACGGTGGCCACGCACCGACTGGCAAGGACCTGCTTGCGCTTTGCCCCGATGTTGCCGTAGCCGATGACAATGTACCTCACTGGTAGTTGGCTCGTCGTTCGAGCAAATCGATGCGGCCATGAGCGTCGGCGGGAGCGATCGGGACGTTGCCCTGGCGTTCGCAGGCCAGGGCGGCCGCGATCGATCCCAGGATGGACGCGACCACGATGTTGTCCGTGACGCGCTGCGCCAGGGACGCGTAGGCCAGCAGCGCGTCACCGGCGCCGATGGGGTCCACGAGGTGTTCCACCAGGCTGTCGACCGTGAAGAATTCGCGCGGCATTGCTCCCGGGCTGCGGTACCCGATGAGCCCGCGGGCGCCCAGTTTAAGGATCAACGCCCTGCAGTGAGCCTGCTTGAAGAGCTTGAGCGCGAGCGGCCGGATGACAGAATCCTGATCGCCCAGGGCGAAGCGTGCCTCGCGTTCGGTGGGAGTCAGGAGGTCGAAGTTGGTAAAGTCAAGGATGTTTCCCCAACGGTTGCTGACCTGGCTGTCGGCCACCTTGAGGACCCCACCGTTGATGACCTCCTGCAGCCGCCGAACTGTCTGCCCGTTGAAGATGCCATGTCGAAAGTCACTGAACACCACGACATCACCAACCGTGGTCTTGAGCGCGTCTCGCATCTGCTTGAGGATGCTGTCCGAGACGGTCCGGTTGTCGACGCGATCCACCTGCAGCATCTTGTATCCGTCGGCTATAAACCGTTCCTTATGAGTAGTAGGTCGTGTCTTGTCGACGATTGGTAAGAAGCGCACCCCTGCCGTCTCCATATCCTGCTGTACAAAGTCCCTGAGCGGATCATCACCGAGAACCGTCGAGAAGGTCACATCTGCGCCGGCCGCCTTCATGTGTTTGGCGACAATCGCCGCTCCCCCTGAGAACACCTCCGTGCGCTCGTGCTTGACGCTGAAGGTGGGGGACTTGGTTGTGGCGCCGAGGAGCAGGCAATGACTGTAACTATCCACGATGGTGTCGCCGACGACATGGACTCGGATCCGGTGGAACTCGCGCAGGGCGTCGTGTAGGTCGCCGAAGCCGATGCTTTCGGATTCCATTAATGTCAGGAGCTTTTCGACCCCGATATTCGGGGGGTGCGTTTCGATAAGCGATGACGACGAATAGACGATGTCGCCGGGAGTGAACACCATCTCGCCGCCGTACGAATCTAGCGCCGTCATCTCTTCTTGGGTTCTCGGCGGAATGCCGTTCGAGAAGTACTCGTACCCCTTTGCGAAAAAGTCGGGTTCGAGGTAGAGAATATTCGCAACCGGGGTCGGATCCGGGTCGACGATCACAAAATCCACCATCTCAAGTGCCGCGAGGTTGGACGCGCGCAACTGCTCCGGAACATAGGGCCGGAAGTTCGCCTTGGTGATCTGCGCGTCCGCGGTAACGCTGGCAATCAGGAGGTTGGCCTTCTCCTTCGCATACATCAGATGCCGGAGATGACCAGGGTGAACGATATCGAATGTGCCGTGGCACATGATGACAGTCTTGTCGCGGGGTCGCTTCCCGATGATGGCGGCGATCTCCTCACGAGTGCGAATCTTCTGGTGAAAAGTGACCTTCATCGCGATCCACCTCGACGGGTCATGTCCGGCGCAAGATGGTCGAACCAAACCTTGGTCGCGGCTTCGATGGATGCGGAGGTCCACAGTGGAGCGTCCGACCAGTCACCAATGCGGTCGAGCATGACCGAGACGCCTGCCTCGAACGACACCTGCGGAGACCAGCCAAGCAGGTCGCGGATCTTACTGATGTCCGCCCACGTGCAATCCGGTTCCCCCGGGCGCTTTGGAACGTGTGTGACCTGACCACCCAGCAGTTCTACGAGATGATTGACACTGTGCGGTTGGCCGGCGCCAAGGTTGAAGACCTCGCATGTGCGGGGGGACTTCGCGGCCAAAAGGAACGCCTTCGTCACGTCCGTCACGAAGACGAAGTCGCGGGTCTGCGTGCCATCTCCCACGACCGTGTACGGATGCCCTTTAAGTTTTTGCGCTAAGAACACACCGAAGACCGCCCCGTAGGCACCCGTGGTACGAACCCTGGGCCCATACACGTTGAACATGCGGATGGAGATGACAGGAAGCCCGTACACCTGAGCCCAGTGCAGTGCGGCGCACTCGCCCAGATACTTGCTCAGCGCGTACGGATACTGAGGCGCGATGGCGGCATCTTCGGGCGTGGGCACGATGGGAGAGGCCCCGTAGCAAGACGAGGACGCTGCGTAGACGAACTTGCGAACGCCGGCGTGGCGGGCCGCCTCCAACACGGCGAGAGTGCCGTCCACGTTTGCGCGCATGTAATCGAGAGGACGCTCAATGGACGGAACGATGTCCCCGATGCCGCCGAAATGGAAGACGTACTCGCAACCGGTGAAGAGCGACGTGGCCGCTGCCAGCCGACGCATATCCATCTCGTGGATGGTCACATGCGGGTTGCCGAGGTGCTGTCCGAGGTTCTCACGGCGACCAGTCGCGAGGTTGTCGATGACGGTGACGTTGAAGCCCTGGTCGACCAGCAGATCGACCATATGGCTCCCGATGAATCCCGCTCCACCAGTCACGATCGCGTTCGTCACGTTAACTTGGCCGCCTGAATCGTCTTCACGTTGTAGTAGCGGATGTCGTCGAGCGGGTTGGGGATCAGTCCTGCCCGAAATGCCGAACACAAG
>JBGQGY010000147.1:0-7877 GCA_041497675.1 bacterium
CGTCCTGCTCTCGATGGCCGTGTTCTGGGTCTGTATGGCCGTGCTGGTGACGATGAGCGTTTACCCGTTCTTGGCGGCCGGGACCCCGCGGTTCACCTGGGTGGCCTGGCACCGGTTCCTCACCGATGGGTACTACTGGAGTGTCGTGGGCACCACGCTGAACCTGGCCGTCCTCGTGACGGGTTTGAGCCTGGTGATCGGATACCCGACGGCCTACGCGATCAGCAAGATCCGGCGGCCGGGGTGGGCGCTGGCGGCGTACGTCATGCTGTTCGCGCCCATTCTCGTCAGTGTGGTCGTGCGCACCTACGGGTGGCTGCTGTTGTTGTCGAAAACGGGCGCGGTGAACTATGTGCTGCGAAGCCTGGGTCTGATCCACGAGCCCCTCGCGTTGATCTTCAACACCACCGGCATCGTGATCGCGATGGTCCACATCCTGCTGCCCTTCATGGTGTTTCCGATCATGAGCGTGATCGGACAGCTGACGCCCGACCTCAAGGAGGCGGCAATGGATCTCGGCGCCAACCGCTGGCAGACGTTTCGCCGCGTCACGCTGCCGCTCACGCTGCCGGGCGTCGTGTCGGGCTCGCAGATCGTCTTCACGCTGATGATCAGCGCGTTCGTCACGCCGTTTCTGATGGGCGGGGGCAAGGTGCAGATCCTCTCGGGGTTGATCTATCGAGACATGGAAGCCGTGAACCTGGGCTTCGCATCAGTCGTGTCGCTGGTACTCCTCGTGCTGGCCGTGGCGATCCTGGTGTTGAGCAACCGTCTGGTCCGCCAGGCGTACGCCCGTGCTGAGGTATCAGGGTGATCACCCGTCGGCCGGAGGCGCCGCGCGATCCCATCCGCACCGGGCTGTTCGTCGTGCTGATCCTCGTGATGGCGTTCATGCTGGCGCCGATCGGTTTCGTGCTCGTGTACGCGTTCAGCAGTGTCTCGTATGCGATCTTTCCGCCTCCCGGGTTTTCAGTTCGGTGGTTTGTGAAGCTCTTCCAACAAGAAGCGCTGTTCCATGCGGCGGTGAACTCACTGATCGTCGCCACCGTCGCGACGGTCACGAGCCTTATCGTGGGCACCCTGGCCGCGCTCGGTCTCGTCCGGTACAGGTTCTTCGGGCGCGAGTGGCTGCGGGCGGCATTTCTGGCGCCGCTCATCGTCCCGCGCATTGCGTTTGGCGTCGCGATGATGGTCTACGTGATCTTGCTGCGACGGTTCGGTGGACTCGACAGCCTGATCCTCGCGCACCTGATGGTGACCCTGCCGTTTGCGATCTCGATCTTGTCGGCAACGCTTGTGTCGACCGACCGGTCCCTGGAAGAAGCGGCGATGGACCTGGGCGCCACTCCCCTGGTGACCTTTTGGAAGGTGACCCTGCCGCAGATCCGGACCGGGCTCGCGGTCAGCGGGTTCTTTTCTTTCATGATTTCGTGGGATCAGGTGGAGACATCGCTGTTTCTCGTCAAGACCGACAACAAAACGCTCCCCGTGGAGATGTTCTACTATCTGCAGCGCCAGCAGGACCCCGTCATCGCCGCCCTGTCGACGTTCCTCATTGCCGTGGCGGTCGTTGTGGCCGTTGTCGCCGTGCGCACGGTCAATCCGCGGGACCTGCAGCGGCTCCTCGCCGCCGGTGGCCGGTAGCGACCCGACACGGGCGAGTCTCTCGGAACCCCCGGCGCGTGTTTTCGTATGAGAGAATGGGTATGTAAACTATGCGATCATCCGACCCACGCGGGGTCGGGGTCGAGAGGAGGACGCACGTGCGAGTCCCACGGTTCGTGAACTCCCTGGTCGCCGGCGCCATGATCGGACTGCTGGTCCTGGTGCCGGTCGCAGCCGGCTGGGCCGAAGGGCCCGGCGCTGAAACGCACAACCCGGCTGCTGAGTACGCCCCGGTCGGCAACGGCTACTGTTTTGCGAACACGCTGGTCGTCGCCGGCATCACTATCGGCGGCAACCGGTGCTACAACTTCTACCTGCTCCGGACCACCGTGGGCAACTTCCTCGGCTTTGGGCCGCCCGGGCCGCCGATCGTGGCACCCGGCCAGATCCTTCGCCTGAACACGCCGGCCGGCGCCCAGATCAGATCCCGCATGCTCTACATGGTGCCCCTGCCGGCGTCGGCTACGACCACCCTGCCGGTGAACGCGGCGCAGTTCGTCACCCTGCGGATCGGTGCAGGAGCGGCGCGCGCATTGATCTTCACCGTTCCAACCGGTGGGCAATCGGTCGAACTCGGCGTCGCGCAGCGGTAGGACCCGCGTCGGTCGGCGCCGCTCGGAGGAGGCTCAACATGAAACGACACGCGATCGCCGCAGCACTCATCATGCTGTTGGCTGTTCCGACGATGGCGCTGGCCGGTTCTGGCGGCAAGGGCTCCGACCGAAAGCACGATAGGGTCGTGGTCGTGAAGAGACAGGGTCACGCCTACTGCTTCGAGCGGGCGATCGCCCTCGGCGGCGCGGTCGTCGCCGGAGGGCGCTGCTACACGTTCTATCTGCTGCGCACGCATCAGGGCGCGTTCCTGGCGTTTGGGCCGCCGGGATCCCCGATGATTCCACCGGGGCAGATCGTCCGTCTGTCCACGCCGGCCGGCGCGAAGCACAGAGGCCGGCTCTTCTATCTCGTGCCTGTCAGCGTTCCGGTATCGGTGATCCGAGTCGATGAGATCCGCTACGTGCCGGTGGTCGTCACACCGCACGAGGGGCGCGTCGTGATCACGGTCCCTACGGGTGGATCCGCCGGCCAGCCGTCCGGCGGCGCTCAGAGGGACCCCGAGTTGAACTTCCTCGAGCGCTAGCCGACGGTCGGGATCTCTTCGACGGCCTGGGGATTCTCGAGCGAGGAGATATCGCCGGGGTCGCGGCCCAAGTAACGAGCACGGATCACACGGCGCATGATCTTGGCGTTGCGGGTCTTGGGCAGGTCGCGGACGAACCGGATGTCCTCGGGGGCCAGGGCCTTGCCCAGGTGCGCGACGACGGTCTGCTTCAATTCGGCACGCAGTTCGTCAGACGGCTCGTAGCCGGGCCGCAGCACCGCGAAGCAGACGATTACCTCGCCTTTGATCTCGTGGGGCACGCCGATTGCCGCGGCTTCGGTGACAGCCGGGTGCGTCACCAGCGCCGACTCGACCTCGGCGGGTCCGACCCGCTTGCCGGCCACGTTGAGCGTGTCATCGCTGCGTCCCAGGATGTACCAGAACCCGTCATCGTCCACGCGCACCCAATCACCGTGCACCCAGACCCGCGGCCAGCGTGACCAATAGGTCTCGATATAGCGGTCGGGGTCCTTCCAGAACCCGCGCGTCATCCCCGGCCAGGGCTGTTTGATCACAAGCTCGCCGACCTCGCCCCGGACCGGCCGGCCGTGCTCATCGAAGACGTCGGCCGCGATTCCGAGGATCGGCCCGGTGAACGCCGTCGGCGCCTGCGGATGCAGCAAGTCGCAGCAGACGATGCCGCCTGAGATCTCGGTGCCGCCCGAGTAGTTCATCACCGGCAGCCGGCCGCCGCCAACGTGCTCGAAGTACCACTTCCACGGTTCCGGATTCCACGGCTCACCGGTGCTGGCCAGGATCCGCAGAGTGGAGAGGTCGTGCCGGTGCGGGGGTTCTGACCCAAAGCGCATCAGCCCGCGGATGGCGGTGGGCGAGATCCCCAACACCGTGACCTTGTGCCGCTCGACGATGCCCCACAGCCGCTCGGGCGTCGGGTAGTCCGGCGTCCCGTCGTAGAGCACCATTGTCGCGCCCAGCGTCAGCGTCCCCACGATGAGCCAGGGACCCATCATCCAGCCGATGTCCGTGTACCAGAAGACGCGGTCGGTGGGTTTGACGTCGAAGCAGTAGGCCATGTCCATCGTACCCTTGAGCGGAAACCCCATGTGCACGTGCACCGTGCCCTTCGGCCGCCCCGTGGTGCCCGAGGTGTAGATGATCATGAACGGATCCTCGGGATCCATCACTTCGAGTTTGGCAGCCGTGGGATAGTTGCGCACGGCGTCGTGCCACCACACGTCGCGCCCCGCGGTCCAGGGGATGGCGTTGCCGAGCCGCCGGGTGACGATGACCCGCTCCACGCTCTTCACCTGGGAGACGGCTTCATCGGCGATGTTCTTCATCTCGATGGTCTGGCCGCGCCGCGTGAACCCATCAGCGACGAAGAGCACCCGCGCCCCGCAATCGGCAAGTCGCGTTGCGACCGCGGCCGCAGCGTATCCTGAGAAGATTGGGACGTAGACGGCGCCGATCCGCGACAGCGCGAGCGTCGCGATCACCGCCTCCGGCGTCATCGGCATGAAGACGCCGGCGACATCGCCCCGGCCCAGACCGAGCCCGCGCAGCGCGCCGGCCATCCGGCCGACTTCCTCCAACAACTGTTCGTAGGTCAGCGTGCGGACCGCGCCGTCTTCGCCCTCCCAGATGAGGGCCGGCCGATCCCCCACACCGGCCCGGACGTGACGGTCGAGACAGTTGGCGACCAGGTTGGTTTGCCCGCCGGTGAACCACCGCGCCCATGGGAAGCCACGTGACAGGTCGAGGACCTGCTTGTACGGCCGGATCCACTCCAGACCCAGATCGGCCACCACCGCGCCCCAAAACCAGGCGGGGTCCTCGATCGAGCGCCGGTAGAGGGTGTCGTAGTCGCGGAGGTCGTGCTGCTCGATGAAACGATGCAGACGGCTGGCCCGGACCTGCCGGGGATCAGGACGCCAGACAATGCGGTTGGATCGGGGCCCTGCCGTTGGTGTCTCCCTCTCACGTAACCCGCGAACACTCTTTGTGTTCATTGTACCGCATGAGGGGAGGTGGGGGGCCTGGACGCGGCGAAGGCTGACCACAATCCCACGGATCCACCATTCGGATCCACTATTTGCTTCAAGGAGGTGTGTGGAGCATGAAGGTCTCCATCACCGTCAACGGTGTCACCGCCACCCACGACGTCGAGCCCCGGCTGCTGCTGGTGCACTACATCCGGGAGGTGCTCGCCCTCACCGGGACCCACATCGGCTGCGATACTACGTCTTGCGGGGCGTGTACCGTCATGCTGAATGGGTTGGCCGTGAAGTCGTGCACGGTGCTCGCCGTGCAGGCCGACGGCGGGAAGATCACGACGGTTGAAGGGCTCGCCACAGACGGCAAGCTGCACCCGATTCAGGAGTCGTTCTGGGAAGAGCACGGCCTGCAGTGCGGCTTCTGCACGCCGGGGATGATGATTACCGCGCTGCAGATTCTTGAACGCAATCCGAATCCCTCGGAAGACCAGATCAGACACGGCTTGGAAGGCAACCTCTGCCGGTGCACGGGCTACCAGCACATCGTCAACGCCGTGCAGGCGGCGGCGCGCAAGATGGGTCCGCAACCCGCGAAGGCGAGGTGAGGCGCCGTGGCCGTCACCAAGCTATTCGGAGCCAGCATCAAGCGCCGTGAAGATCCGCGGCTGATCACGGGGACGGGGCGCTTTACCGACGATCTGAAACTGCAGGGGTTGACGTACGCGGCCTTCGTTCGCAGCCCGCATGCTCACGCGAAGATCAAAGCGATCGACGCGGCCAACGCCAAGAAGACTCCTGGCGTCATCGCCGTCTTCACCGGCAAGGATCTGGCCGACAGTGGGGTGGGGATGCTGCCGTGCGGCTGGCTTCTGCCGGGTCTGAAGATCCCCCCCTTCCGGGCCGTTGCGGTCGATACCGCGCACTTCGCCGGGCACGCCGTGGCGGTGGTGGTGGCAGACAGCCTCTACGCGGCGCGCGACGGCGCTGAAGCCGTCAGGGTCGACTACCAGGTACTGCCGGCGGTGGTCGACGCCGAGCGCGCGCTCAAATCGGGTACACCGCAGATCCACGAGAACGCGCCCGGGAACATCGCCTTCCAATGGTCGATCGGTGACCAGGACAAGACCGCCGCGGCGATCAAGGGCGCCCAGACGGTGGTCCGGCAGCGGTTTGTGAACCAACGCCTGATCGCCAATGCCATGGAGCCGCGGGCGTGCGTCGCGCAGTACCAGCCCGCGACCGAGGAACTGACGCTGTGGATCAGCTCGCAGAATCCCCACGTGATCCGGCTGCTGCTCGGCGCCTTTGTCCTGGGGATTCCTGAACACAAACTGCGGGTCATCTCTGGAGATGTCGGCGGTGGGTTTGGCTCCAAGATCCCGATCTATCCTGAGGAAGTGGCTGTTTCGTGGGCCGCTAAACGCCTCGGGCGGGCCGTGAAGTGGACCGCCGAGCGCCGGGAGAGTTATCTTACCGATGCCCACGGCCGCGACCACGTCACCGAGGCAGAGATGGCCACGGACGCCGCGGGCAGGATCACGGCCCTGCGGGTGAAGACCACGGCGAACCTGGGCGCGTATCTTTCGACCTTGGCCCCGCTGGTCCCCACGTACCTCTATGCCACGTTGCTCTCGGGACAATACGAGATCCCGAACATCTGGTGTGAGGTCACGGGGGTCTTCACGAACACGACCCCTGTCGATGCCTACCGGGGCGCGGGCCGGCCCGAGGCAACATACGTTATGGAGCGGATGGTGGACCTTTCAGCAATTGCGAGGAAGATTGACCCGGCCGAGTTCCGGCGGAAGAACTTTATCCCACCCGACAAGTTTCCCTATCAGACGCCGGTGGCCCTGGTATACGACAGCGGCAACTACGCGCCCACGCTCGACCGCGTGCTCCAGATGGCCGGCTACCGGCGCCTGCGTGAGGAGCAGGCGAAGGCCCGCGCCGAGGGACGGCTGGTAGGGATCGGCTTTGCGACATACATCGAAGCCTGCGGCGGGGGGCCTTCGCAGGTCGTCGGTGCGATCGGCGGACAGGTGGGATTGTGGGAGAGCGCGCACGTCCGCGTTCACCCCACCGGGAAGGTGACCGTCTTTACTGGGTCGCACTCGCACGGCCAGGGGCACGAAACCACGTTCGCCCAGATTGCGGCCGACAACCTCGGCGTCCCCATTGAAGACGTGGAGGTTGTGCACGGCGATACCGCCGCCATGCCATTTGGAATGGGGACCTACGGCAGCCGGTCCGGGGCGGTGGGGGGTACGGCGATCCACCTGAGCCTGGAGAAAATAAAGGAGAAGGGGAAGAAGATTGCGGCCCACCTCCTCGAGGCGGCGGAGGCCGATGTCGTCTACCAAGACGGTAAGTACCACGTCGCGGGCGCGCCGGATCGGGTCAAGACGTTTCAGGATGTCTCACTCATGGCCTATCTGGCGCACAATCTTCCGGCAGGGCTCGAGCCGGGTCTCGAAGCCACGACCTTTTACGACCCCTCCAACTTCGTGTTTCCATTCGGGGCGCATCTGGCGGTCGTGGAGGTTGATCCCGAGACCGGTCACGTGAGGATCGCCAGGTATCTGGCCGTCGATGACGTCGGGCGCGTCATCAACCCGATGATCGTCAACGGGATGGTGCAGGGTGGGATCGCGCAAGGCGTGGCGCAGGCCCTGTGGGAGGGCGCCGCCTACGACGAGCAGGGCCAACTTCTGACGGCATCGATGATGGACTACGCGGTTCCCAAGGCGGACTTTCTGCCGTCCTTTGAGATCGACCGAACAGTGACCCCGTCTCCGGTCAACCCGCTTGGCATCAAAGGTGCGGGCGAAACCGGCACAATCGCGGCGACAGCCGCGGTCGCGAACGCGGTGATGGACGCGCTCACGCCGCTGGGAATCACCCACGTGGACATGCCGCTGACTCCGAAGACACTCTGGCACGCGATGCAGGGACGCAAGGGGGGTGCGCGATGATTCCGGCAGCGTTTGAGTATGCGGCGCCAAAGAACGTGAATGAGGCGCTGGCCATGCTGCGCCAGCATCCCGACGCCAAGGTGATGGCGGGGGGGCAGAGTTTGCTGTCGTTGATGAAGCTCC
>JBGQGY010000148.1:0-7720 GCA_041497675.1 bacterium
ACGTACAAGGCATCGTAGAGCGGGGTTTCCAGCCGGAGCTTCTCCAGGTCGTTATCGCCGTGGACTGTCGCAAACCCATAGGCAATAGCCCGTAGCCCCGCGGCTTCCGGCTCGATCGTGATCTCGGCGGGGATGTCGGCACCGTGGACGATACGCCCCACGAGCTGCAGGGCAGGATCCTGTATGCTGTGCTTCATCAGGATCGACTCGAAGCTGCAGCGACCATCGACATGACCGAGTTCGACGCCCTTCACGTCGTAAGGGATGGCGGCCTCCCGCTCGGCTACGGCCATCACCTCTTCAGTAGGCACGTACAGGAACACCGCCTTAGGGTCAATGAACCGGCGGATCAGCCACGGGCAGGCGATGCGGTCAACATTGGCGTTCTTGCGAGTGATCCACTTCACGTCAGACACCTCCTCAGGGTTTGCTCTGTGCCCTACGAGTAGCTTTGGGCAGCGCACCATACAGCCCCTCGAAGAGCGCGATCCCGTGCGATTCTCGTTCAGCGTCCGAATACGCCTTCCAGCCACTCAGGATCGCATCGATCCCAGCGATCTCCGGGCGCACATACCGCTCATCCCGCAGGTCGATTTCGTGAACGATTTCCGCGATCGCCAGCAGTCTTGGGTCACGCAGCCCGAATGCTTTCACCATCGTCTCAAACGTGCAGAAGTTGCCTCGGTGGCCGAATGCAGCGTTGGTCATGTCAAAGGTGACCTCGCCGGGGCGCGGCGTGCTGGCGTAGCGGATCACGGCCCGAGGGTCGACGAATCGCCTGATCAGCCAGGCACACGCCAGACGGTCGACGTGGGGATGTGGGCGCGTGACCCACCGCCTATTCCGGTACGCGGCAACGTCGGCGGAGGGCACACTTGGGCCGGAAGGTTGGCTGGGGGAAAACGCCTGCGCGATCCGCGTTAACCGCGATACGACCCGTGCGCTCTCTGGGCTATCGAAGAAATCAATCCGAGCGATCTCGGCGCGCCGCCGGCGGAGCTTCGCGAGCATGTCCCTCGCCCGAGAGAGATCTTGTGGCCGCCGCCGTCCACGAACGGACTTCTCAAGTTGCACAGCCTGCGCGTCGAGCTCCTCGTAGTCCCGTGTGCGCGCGTGTTGAAAGAGTTCGATCAACTGTGCGTCCTTCAATCCTTCGAACTGCTCAACGCGCATGACGAGGGCCTCGCCCTTGGCCTGTTCGACCTCCTGGCCAAGCCACTGAAAGGCCTCCACGCACTCGTCCCGGTCGGGGAGGATATAGACCCCACCTTTAGGTGAGAGCGCGCCCAGAGCGCGAAGCCGGCGCCAGACGGCGACGCGAGGGCTCGACCGGGACGTGGAAGGGAGGGAATAGGAGAAGACGACCCAGCCCATTGAACCCTTGATCTCCTTTGCTGCAATACTTATTGCATCGTATCGAAACAGTCCATATACTTCAAGTCATTGCTGAAAGGATGGCATCAGATGGCCACCTCGAACCAAAGCGTCGTTGCTCCACAGGTGCGGATCCGGGATTTGGTCGCCTATTTTCTCCGCCTCGGCACCCTCGGCTTTGGAGGCCCGGTGGCTCTGGTCGGCCAGATGGAAAAGGATCTGGTCGAGGAGCGCAAGTGGCTCAGCAAAGAGGAGCTCCGAGCAGGGGTAGCGGTGTGCCAGTCGCTGCCGGGACCACTGGCCATCCAGGTAGGCATCTTCGTCTCCTACCTTCGAGGGGGATTCTGGGGCGCGTGGGCCGGTGGGTGGGCTTTCATCCTTCCGAACTTTCTCATTGTTGCCGCACTGGGCGCGCTGTACGTGCGCTTCGGCGGCTTGTCTCCGCTCCGGGCGATTTTCTATGGCGTGAGCCCTGCAGTGATTGCTCTGATCCTGCACTCCTGCTACCGTCTGACGAAGCTTGGCATGGAAGACTCCCTCCAGTGGATCATCGCGGCGGCGTGCTTGGTCGTGACGGTCGCCGTTCGGGCCGAAGTCGCCCTCCTGTTCATCGGTTCTGGCATCGTTGGGATTCTCTACTATGCGATCCTGTCGCGGCGAACACTGGTGCCGGTCGTACCGCTCCTCGCGGCAATCCCCCTGGGGATCCTGGGCAAACTGCTGGTGTTCTTCTTGAAAGCGGGCTCGCTGACGTTCGGCAGCGGGCTGGTCATTGTGCCGTTCCTTGAAAAGGGGCTCGTCCAGCAAACCGGCTGGCTCGATGAGCGGCAGTTCTTGGTGGCCGTGGCGATCGGGATGCTGAGCCCAGGACCGGTCGTGATCACCGCGACATTTGTGGGCTACCTCGTCGCAGGATTCAGGGGGTCTTTGGTCTCCACGGTCGGGATCTTCCTGCCGTCGTTTCTGCTCGTGCTCCTCATCGCGCCCATCATGATCCGCCACCGGGCCAATCTCTATGTGCAGGGTTTTGTGAAAGGTGCCTATGCTGCGGCGATCGGAACGATCCTGGGGGCGGCCTTCCTCCTGGGGAAGATCGCGATCGGCGACTGGCTGACCGGACTGATCGCGGTGGGCAGTCTTGCCACGTTAGCACGATGGAACGTTCGCACGTACATTCTGGTGGCTGTGACAGCCATCATCGGTCTCATCGCATTCCCGATCTTAAAGCCGGTCTGGGTCTTCGTGAAATAAGGCTACGCGACGGGGGGCAACCGCTTCACCTGCTCCACCACCATCTCTGCCCGCATCCGCAGCAAAAGTTCGCCCACATCCGATGTGGCACCGGTGGGGTCGCCCAGGATCCCGTTGGGGCTCTGAGCCCGAATGCCCCTGACGAACGAGTCTAGCTGCGACCATTTGATCTGCTCGGGGGCATAAAACTCCTCGTCGCTGCGGCCGGGAGCCGATCGCTCCATCTTCACCAAATCCGGCGCCACGACCAGCATCTCGGCTGTTTCGGTAAACCCGGCATGGACGCCGGCGCGGCTGCGGCTCACACCTCGCTCCAGCAGGAACTTCGCCTGACGCTCCATGGCCTGCAACCCTGGCAGCGCCATGAACACCAGGCTTCGGTCGCTCAGCTTCTTGGCGATCATTGGGTAGTGGGCGACCATGAGGTCGGTGTTGCCGCCGTGCGAGCTAAAGAAGACGATGCGCTTGAAGCCGTGGCGGGCGAGGCTCGTGCAGTAGTCGTCCAACACACGGACGAACGTGTCGAAGGACAGCGTGAGAGTGCCGGGAAAACCCATGTGGTGTTCGGAGCAGCCCGGCCGGATGGTGGGGGCAACCAGAGCCTTGCCCAGCATGCGGGCAGCGCGGACGGCGGTTTCGGTACCGAGCACGGTGTCGGTGCAGAGCGGCAGGTGAGGACCGTGCTGCTCGGTGGAGCCGCACGCAAAGAGGATCGTGAGGTGGCCCTCTTTCATCTTCCCTTCGATGTCGGTCCAGGTCATTTTTTCGAGTTCGACCATCTCCACGACGCAGTGCTCCTTTCTATCCGCTCTATCCGCGAAGTCATCTACGCACGAAGTCGCGGGTTGACCAGGGTTCCCAGGCCGTCGCCCAGCAAGTTAATCCCGAATACGACCAGCGCCAGCGCCGCACCGGGAAAGATGGCCAGCCAGGGAGCCCGGCTGAAGTAGATGCGGGACTCCTGCAGCATGTAGCCCAGGCTGGGGTCGGGTGGCTGGACCCCTAGCCCCAGGTAGCTGAGCCCGGCCTCGATGAGGATCACCACTGGCACTTGCAACGTGGCAAGCGTCACCACCGTCGGGAGCACCCCCGGCAGGACATGCCTGAACACGATACGCAAGTACCCGGCGCCCAGGGCTCGCGCCGCTTCCACAAATTCGGACTCTTTCAAAGCAAGCGTCTCCGCGCGCACGGTACGCGCGTAGACCATCCACTGGGTACCGGCAATCACGACGATCAAAATTGCCAACCCCCGGTCCCGCACCGCCGCCATGATGGTGATGGCCAGGAGCACCAGGGGGATAGAGAGGAAGACGTCTGCCACCCGCATGATCAGGTCGTCCCACGACCCCCGGAAATAGCCCGCCAGCAGGCCCAGCACGGTCCCAACGCTGCAGGCGGCCAGTACCGCCGATATCGCCACCATCAGGGAGACCCGGATGCCGAAGAGCATGCGGGCGAAGACGTCGCGACCAAGCAAGTCGGTCCCCAACAAGCCCCGGTCGCCCGGTGCCCTGAGCCGCATGGCCAGGTCCTGCTCGTAGGCGGCCTGGTGCATCAGCGGGGCCGCCAGGCCGGCGCCCAGCGCACACAGGACCAGCGCGGCTCCCAGGCGGATCATGCCAGGCGGATACGCGGGTCAAACCAGGTATAGGCGAAGTCCACAAGTAAGTTGATGGCCACCAAAAAGGTTGAGCCCACAAGAGCCGCGGCCTGAACCACCGGATAGTCGCGGTTGTAGATCGCGTCCACCGCCAGCCGTCCGACCCCCGGCCAGGCGAACACCTGCTCCGTGATGACGGCCCCGGAGAGCAGAGTGCCCAGCTGCAGACCCACCAGCGTCACCACAGGGAGAAGACCATTCCTCAGCGCGTGGCGGTAGACGACGGCGTTCTCCACCAGGCCCTTGGCGCGCGCGGTACGGACGTAGTCCTGACGAAGGACGTCCAGCATACTGGAGCGAGTCAGGCGAGAGATGGACACGATGGGCAAGAGCCCCAAACTCAGCGCGGGCAGAACGAGCGAAGAGAGTCCTTCCAACCCTGAGACCGGAAGCCACCCCAGTCTGACGCCGAAGAACAAGATGAGGAGGATGCCTACCCAAAACGACGGGAGCGATTGGCCCACGCTGGTGGCGCCCAGCACGGCGATGTCCGGCCATCTACGATAACGGACCGCGGCCAGCACACCCAGAAAGACGCCGACCAGTACGCCAAACGCGAGACTCGCCAGCGCCAGTTCTGCCGTGGCCGGCACCCGCTCCAGGACCAGGCGGAAGGCCGGTTGCCGAAAGCGGATGGAGACGCCGAAGTCTCCTTGCACGGCGCGGGCGAGAAAGCGCACGTACTGCACCGGTATCGGCGCGTCCAGGCCCATCTCCCGGACCAATTGCTCCCTCGTCTCTCGAGGGGCATCCATGGGTAACATCAGGTCTACAGGGTTCCCCGAGAGACGGGCGATACAGAAGATAAGCACCGATATGCCCCACAGGACGACGACCGCCTGCAGGAGGCGCCGCAGGACGTACCGCGGCATTACTTCACAGCGGCCTCATACATGAAGATGATCTCGTCTTGGCGCGGTTCCCAGTTCAGTCGGTTGGACACGCCGTAGAGATCCTTCTGGGCAAACAAGAATATGAAAGGCGGATCCTGATAGATGAGCTGCTCGATCTGCTGCAGGTACTCGGCGTGTTTCCGCAGGTCGGCAGTGGAGGCCGCCTTCTGCCACAACTCGTCCACCTGCTTGTTGCTATACCAGGAAAAGGTGTCCGTGCCGGTCACGACCAAGGCCCTGTAGGCGTCCAGCGGGTTGAAGAGCGCGTTCCCCCACGCCGCGTACATCGACTCCTTGATCTTACGCTCCTGAGTGACCTTGGCGAACACGCCAAACTCGACCACGTTCAGCCGTACCCGGATGCCCACCTTGCTCAGGTATCCGGCAATGGCCTGCGCCGCCTCGACGCCCAGTAGGTATCGCCCCTGCGGGACCAGGATTTCCATGTCGAAGCCGTTGGCATACCCGGCCTCCGCCAGCAGCCTCTTCGCGCGCTCGACGTCATAAGGGTACGGTTTGAGGTCGCGGTTGTAGCCGGTAAAGTACGGCGCCACGATGGTGGGCACCCGGAGCCCGTAATCGCGCATGACGTGTTTGACGATGCTGTCCACGTCCACGGCGTAGTTAAGGGCCTGGCGCACGCGCCGGTCCTTGAGCTGGGGGTACTCGAGAGTATTGAGGAAGAAGATGGCTACGCGGGTACTGGGGACCGACTTTGCCGTTGCCTTCCCACTGCTGTTGATGTCTTCGATGGTGTCGGGTGGTACATTGACCACCACATCCGCATGCCCGGCCCGTAGCTCGGCGTTGCGCGTGGCGGCCTCAGAGATTCCACGGAAGATGACTTCATCAATCCGGGCCCTGCCCATGTGATAGGTGGGTTTGGCTTCCAACACCAGCCTGTCGTTGGGCACGAAGGACTTGAGGAGGTATGGACCGGTGCCGGCGGGGTTGCGCTGCAGACCGTCCCTGCCCTGCTCTCGGGTGAGCCTGGGCGGCACGATATATAGAGTAGAAAGGCGGCTCAGCAACACGGGGTCTGGCGCCTTGGTGGTGATGCGGACCGTCAACTCGTCCACCACTTCGGCGCCTCTGAGAGTGGTGAACGCGTAGGCGTTGAGCGGCGGCTTGTCGCTGGTACGACCCAGCACTCGGTCGATGTTGAATTTCACGGCCTCGGCGTTGAACGGTTCGCCGTTCGCAAACTTTACGCCCGGCTTGAGTGTGAACTCGAACGTGGTCTCGTTCACCTGCCACCAATTTGTGGCGAGGACCGGGAGAAACCGGGTGGGAGTCCTGGGGTCACGGAAGACCAACGGGTCGTAGAGGTGTCGGGCCACGTTACCGGTCGGCGTTTCGCGATGGTTGTGGGGGTCTAACGAGGTCGGGTCCGAGGACTGCAGCACCACCGCGCGGGTGGTGGCTCCTGGAGCCGCTCCCGGCGCCGGCACCGCGGCGGCCAGACCGAGTGCCACGAGCAACGTTGCAATGATCAGTCCCTGACGATACGCCATCCCTAGTCCCTCCTGTCTTGCTGGGCTAGCGCGACCTTGACATCGTGGAAGCTATTATACAGGCGATCGTAGTTCCACGGGGACGAGGCGGGCGGAGTTACGCTACCGAGGCACGGGCACGGGTTCGCGCGCGGCGTGAGCGCGGGCCACACCCAACGGGGTGAGCATGTTGATCGTCTCCCCCACGCGGGAGACGCGTTCGATCAGGCCCTGATCCCGGGCTGCCCGACGCGCAGCGACGACGCGATCAATGGACAGACCGGTGAGCTCGACGATGCGGTGATCGGTCAGGCCGTGTCGAAACCATGCGCTTTCCTCGTGCAGCGCCGCCAAGACGCGGGCAGCGTCCGGCGCGATCTCGGGCTTCATGTGCGTACTCCCTCCGGCATCGAGGGTGGTCCCTCGCGGGTTCATCCGTTCTGGCATTCTCAATGGTAGGAGCAGGCAGGTCGCCTGACTATCCTCCGATCGGTGGAGGCCGGCTCATTCGGACGGGTGGGCAGGCGCTAGCAGGAAGAGGGCTCAGTGCCGGTCAATTCAAATGGTGCAACCGTCCGCGTACCTGGTTGACAACTCAAGGGGAGACGACATGCGCGCATATCGGAATCCCGCGGTGAAGGCGTTCAGCTTTGTCCTCGTGAGTCTGGTGCTAGGCGGCACGGCCGTCGCCAGCGCGATGACACTGAAGAGTTCTGACATTCGGTCTACCGGCATGATCGCGAAGCGGTTCATCTTCAACGGGTTCGGTTGCACAGGCGAGAACGCCCAGCCGAGTCTCTCTTGGAGCGGTGTGCCGAAGAACGCGAAGGCTCTCGCCTTGGCAGTCTACGACCCGGATGCCCCCACCACGGTGGGCTTTGTGCACTGGCTCGTTCTGCGCATCTCGCCGACCGCGACCTCAACCAGCGATCTATCTCAGGCCGTCAACGGGCTGACGGACTTTGGCGAGCCAGGGTACCACGGGCCATGCCCGCCGCCTGGCGACAAAGCACACCGGTACATCTTCACGTTGTATGCGTTGGATA
>JBGQGY010000149.1:0-7526 GCA_041497675.1 bacterium
TCATCAAACGGCCATCAGCTTCGACCGTAGCACGAACAGCCCGATGGTGTGCGTGACGATCGCACCGAGAGTTGCCGCGCCAAACGCCGGGGCCAGACCCCACGAGAACAGAGTCCCGGACAGGATCGCGAAGAACAGCGCAAACGAAAACAATCCTATCATGACCCCTCGAAGCAGCCGGGTCGCCGCCGAAGCGCCTTCGAATTGATGCGTGAATGCGGCCAGCACCGTCGCATAGACGGGAAACGGCGACAGCAGCCCGCTCAACCGCGGCCCCAACGACGCCGCCGTACCAGTGATCAACAGTACGATCGCGAGCGCCGCCACCATCCGCAGCGGGATTTCCCACCAGGGCGATGGACGCCGAACTTCCGCGGGCCCCCCCTCAGGCAGCACTACCACGACGGCGGCAAGCACCGCGAGGGTCCCAACGAACGCACCACCGAGCGACACCATGAAGCCGTTGAGCACGGACGTGACCACCAGAAACGACGCCCACCCGACCAGCATGCTCGCCGTCCAGCCCCGACGCTTGGCCGTGACGCTGTAGGCCATGCAGAACCCCGCGACAGCGACCAGCCCCATGAGCGTGCCCTGGGCGGCGTTCGACGCAAAGACGGTCCCTTGTTCCAACGCAAGGAACAGTGCGACCGGCCCCGACGTCCACGGGAGACCTGCGAGCCACCCGCCCACGGCCGGGCCCCACCGCCGGCCCGCAAGGCTCAACACCCAGATCAGCACCGGGACAAGGATGAGTTTGAAGAGCAGCATCGTCTACAGGATAGTCGCTCGGCGACCGCGTAACCAATCCTCCGCGTACCAATCCCGCCGGCGGAGGCGACCGTGGCGCTGCATCCCGAGGCGAAGGCCTTTCTCGATCAACGTGAGGCGATGGGCGTCAAGTCCGCCACCGAACTGTCGGTTGAGGCGGCGCGCGAGCAGGCGGTGCGTGTTGCGCTTGCGGCGGGCCCCGGCGAACGCGTGGCCCACGTCGAAGACCGCTCCACACCGGGTCCGCACGGTCCGATCCCAATCCGTATCTACAGACCCGACGGCACGGGTCCCTTCCCCGTGCTCGTCTATTTCCACGGCGGCGGGTGGGTAGTAGGCAATCTCGAGACCGCCGATGTCTTTTGCCGGGCGATGACCTCCGGCACCGGCCATGTCGTGGTGTCCGTGAACTACCGTCACGCGCCTGAGCACAAGTTCCCGATCGCCGCCGACGACTCGTTTGCGGCGACACAGTGGGTTGCCACCCACGCGGCGACGTTCCACGGCGACGCCGCGCGCCTGATCGTCAGCGGGACGAGTGCGGGCGGCAACCTGGCCGCGGTCGTCGGCTTGATGGCGCGGGACCGCGGCGGCCCCGCGCTCATGTCTCAACTGTTGATCGTTCCGGTGATCGACTACAACTTCGAGACGTCATCATATCGCAAGAATGCCGACGGGTACGGCCTGACGGCCGACGCAATGCGCTGGTATTGGAAACAATATCTCCGCGGCGATGATGATGGCCGTCACCCCTACGCGTCACCGTTGCGCGCGCAGAGCCTGCGCGGTCTCCCGCCGGCGCTGGTCGTGACGGCGGAATTCGATCCGCTGCACGATGAAGGGGAGGCCTACGCGACGCGGCTGCGCGCCGAAGGCGTGCCCACGACCCTGTGGCGCCGCGAGGGGATGATCCACGGCTTTCTCGGTCCACAGGCGAACGCGGAGATTGCGCGGGCCCTTAGGGAACAACCCCTATGGGCGCGGGATCGATCGGCGACCTGATTGGCACACGTGGTCCGAGCCCCTATCCTGGACGGGTGAACGCATCCATGCAGAACTCCCGACGTCAGGTCGCCGTCCTCTGCGTAATCGTCGCACTCTGCGCCGTCGCCGCAGGATGCTCGATGAATCGCGTGGGACAGCCTGCGCCCGTCCCGGTCGCGAGCCCCGCCCCCCAGGCAGTCGCACCCACCCCACCCGCTGAACCCAACGTCTACGGCGCGCTGATGACCGACAAGCTCGACCCTCGTCTGGCCGGGATCACGCCGCGGGTCTACGTGCCAAACGCGGGCTCGGGCACAGTCGATGTGATCGACCCCACGACCTACAAGATCGTCGACCACTTCAAGGTCGACAAGATCCCGCACCACATCACGCCGTCGTGGGACATGACGCGTCTGTACGTCAACAACACCGAATCGAACACGCTGACGGAGATCGACCCGAGAAGCGGCAAGCCCACCCGAACCATCCCGGTCGAAGACCCCTACAACCTCTACTACACGGCCGACGGCTCGAAGGCCATCGTCGTGGCCGAACGATTCCTGCGTCTGGACTTCAGGGATCCCCGCACGTGGGAACTCATCCGCAGCGTCCCGATCCCGTATCCGGGCGTCGACCACCTCGACTTCTCTGCGGATGGTCGCTTCCTGGTCGCCAGCACCGAGTATTCGGGGTACGTGGCCAAAGTCGATGTCGTCGAGATGGAACTCACAGGCCAGACAAAGGTGGGTGGTCTGCCCATCGACGTACGGCTGTCGCCCGACGGATCGGTCTTCTACGTGGCGAACCAGGGCCGCCACGGCGTCTCGGTGCTCGACGCGACCACGCTTCGCGAGATCGACTTCTTGCCCACGGGCAAAGGCGCCCACGGTTTCCACATCAGCCGGGATACGAAGTCGATGTACGTCAGCAACCGGCTGGAAGGCACCATCTCGGTGATCGACACGGCCACGCGCAGCGTCCGCGCGACCTGGCGTATCGGCGGCAGCCCAGACATGATGCAGGTCTCACCCGACGGGCGGCAGTTGTGGGTCTCGAATCGGTTCCACAGCAGCGTCACAGTTGTTGACACCAGCACGGGTGACGTCGTGAAGAGGATCAAGGTCGGCAACAACCCGCACGGTCTCACGTACTTCCCTCAACCGGGCAGGTTCAGCCTCGGGCACAACGGCGTGTATCGCTAACCGTTCAGCGGGCTGATCCGCCGCCTGACGTCAACTCCAGCCACGCCTGCCAGCCGCCTTCCAACGCCCGGACGTTTCGAAACCCCCGGTGTCGGAGTTCCCGCGCCACACGGGCGCTGGTGGCTTCGTGTGTTCAGGCGCAGTACAGCACGATCGGCCCCGCGGGAGCCAGCTCCGCGACGCGTGCTGCGGCTTCGTCCGGCGCAAGGTGGACTGCCGTCGGAATGCGCCTCGGATCGCGGTCGAGGTCGCCCGGCTTGCGGACATCCACCACCAGGACCGGTTCTTGGCGTTCCAGCATCGCAGCCAGCTCGCGGACGGAGAGACGCGGGATCTCGTCCGCCTCGCGCCCGGGCACCAGCTCCACGTCGGGAGCGCGTGAGGCCCAGGCCACCAGCGGCGTTCCGGTCACACCGTGCAGCACCACCGATACCAGCACGACGATCCCGGTCACAGCAAAGACCTGCGGGCCGCCCGCAGCACCGGACACCAGCACCAGCAGAGCCAGCAGGATGGAGTTCAGCCCGCGTGGACCGTGCCAGGCGGCAAACAACTTGTCCTGGATCGGGATGCGAAACCGGCTCAGGACGAGCATCAACACCACCGGCCGGCACACGAACAGCACGACCGCTGTAAACGCCACAGTCCGCCAGTCGACCGCGGCCAGCGCGGGTCGGACCAGCGACGAGCCGAAGATCACGAACGTCAGCAACATCAGCAGTTCGGCGGTTGTCTCACCGTATTCGAGGAAGCACTCGCAGAGATCGAGATCGCTGATCGCGATCGTCAGTCCCGCGACGAAGGCCGCCAGCAGACCGCTGGCGCCCAGCGCGTCGGCGGTCGCGTAGGCGATGAACGCCACGCCAAGCGAGTACAGCGACTGGTAGTCACGGCGCACGCCGATGCGCCGATCGACCCAGGTCAGACCCCGCATGCCCACCCAGGCGACCGCGACGCCGACTAGCGGACTCAGCACAAACACCGGAAGCGCGAACCCAACCCAGCTGGTCGCTGAGTGCAGGCGACCGCCCGCGACGGCAATGAGAATCAGGATCGCGGGCAGCGCCACCGCGTCGTTCATGCCGGACTCGACAGAGAGAATCTGCCTGACGGCCTGTGGGGTGCGCCGATCGCGCAAGACGTCGCGCAGCAACACCGGATCGGTCGACGCCAGAACGGCCCCCAACAGCAGCGAGGGGATGATCTCGAAGCTCAGAAGCCATCGGGCCGTTGCCGCGATGCTGAGGGCTGTCAGAATCGTGCCGGGTCCCAAGACGGCGATCGACGCAGGCCAGTCCTGCTTGAGCTGCTCGGTCTGCATCTTCAGCGCGTCCGTAAAGAGCGTGAGCGTCAAGGTGAGGATGCCGATCAAGACCACTTGTTCTGAATCCACAGGGAGCCGCATCAGACCCGTCTGGCCGAGCGCGAGCCCGATCGCCACAAAGAAGATCGCGCTGGAGAAGGGCCCGCGCTCCATGGCGCGTGACAGCAGCGCAGAGAGCACGATCACCAGGCCAACGATGCCGAGCATGACCGTCAACGCCGTCCTCCTGAGACCATCCTCGGGGACCTGCTGTTTCTCGCCTGCGGAGTGCTTCCCCTCTGAAAAACACCGCGAGGGGCGGGGCGATGTTAAGAATTCGTGAATGCTAGCGGGCCAGCAGCGACTTGATGGTGGCGATCAGCTCGTCTTCCGTGTTTGGGCCGTGCCTCGCGAACCGCAGGTTGCCGTCCTTGGCGACCACGGCCCAGTACGGCTGATAGGAGAATCCGTATGCCTTGGCAATCCTTCCATCACCGTCCCACCCGTTGGGAAACGTGAGCTTGTGCCGGTCCACAAAGGCCTTGCTCTTGTCGCGCGAATCCAACAGGCCGATGCCGACAAATTCCACACCCTTACCCTTCCAGTCCCGGTACGCACGCTCCCACACGGGGGCGTCGGCGTTGCAGGTAGGTCACCACTGTGTCCAGAATAGCAGGACTACCGCCGCGCCTTTTAGATCAGCCAGGGTCAGGGTTTTACCAGTGAACAATTCGAGGGTGAAGGGCGAAGCAAGGCCGCCCGGACCGCCGAGCGCCACAGGGGCGAGGATGATTCCGGTGCATAGCGCGACACACACCACGAGCACAATCTTCCGGCGGATGTCCCAAGACATTGGCATCCCTCCTGCTAAGTAGTATCCACCCCGCGGAGTAACGAAAGTATAAAGATAGAAACCAGGAGGGGTTTGAATGACCGACATGCGGCAGTACGTCGTCGAAGAGTGGGCCGAAGATTACCACGCGGGACGTCTGGACCGGCGTGAATTCCTCCGCCGCATGACGATCATGGCCGGTGGCGCCGCGTTGGCGATTCCGCTGCTCTCTGCGCTGGGGCTCGCGGCTACTCCGGCGGAGTTGGACGCAGCGGCGGCGGCATCCCCGGCGATGGTCGCCGCGGCCGCTCCGGGAGTGACCGTACCGCCGGACGATCCGTCACTGACCGCCGGGATGATCACGTTCCCCATGGGGTCGGTTCAGGTGATCGCATACCTCGCGCAGCCCAGGGCCGTCGGACCACACCCTGCGGTGCTGGTCATCCACGAAAATCGCGGTCTGCTCGAGCACTTCAAAGATATCTCACGGCGGTTCGCTAAGGCCGGTTTCGTCGGCATCGCCGTCGATCTGGTCTCTCAGGAGGGCGGCACGGAGCGGTTTTCTGACTCAGCGCAGGTATCGTCGATCCTGGCGCAGGCTCCGCCGGAGCGACACGTCGAGACCATGAGCGCGGCCGTGCGACACCTCCAGGGATTGCCGAGCGTCCGGCGCGACCGTGTCGGTGCGATGGGTTTCTGCTTCGGCGGCGGGATGGTGTGGCGGCTGGCTACCGCCAACGCTGATCTGAGGGCCGCAGCGCCGTTCTATGGTTCGAATCCGCCGATGGCCGATGTCGCGAAGATCAAGGCGTCGATCCTGGCCGTCTATGGCGAGCTCGACACTCGCCTCAACGCCGGGATTCCGGCGATCCGCGAGGCGCTGCAGCGGGCCAACGTTGTCAGCGACTTTGTGATCTATCCCGGCGCCGACCACGCCTTCTTCAACGATACGACCGACCGCTACGTCCAGGGCGCCGCGCAGCAGGCCTGGACACGGGTCATGGCCTGGTTCGACAGGTACCTGAAAGCCTAGCCGGCAGGACACATGCCCCCGACAGACATCTGTTACATGCCCGCCACCGAGATGGCGGAGGCGATCCGGCGTAAGACGCTCTCGCCCGTGGAAGTCGTCGATGCCGTCTTCAAGCGTATTCACGCTCTGAACCCTATCCTCAACGCGTACTGCACCCTCACCGAAGAACGCGCGCGCGCCGATGCCCGGGCTGCCGAGACCGCGGTCATGCGCGGCGACACGCTGGGGCCGCTGCACGGTGTGCCCGTGTCGATCAAGGACCTGGTCCTTACGAAGGGCGTGCGCACGATGCGCGGCTCGAAGATCTACGAGCATTTCGTGCCCGACGAAGATGCACCGGTCGTGGAGCGCCTGCGGCAGGCGGGTGCGATCATGCTCGGCAAGACGACGACGCCGGAGTTCGGGTTCAAAGGCATGACCGACTCCCCGGTGACGGGGATCAGCCGCAACCCGTGGAACCCCACGCGCACGCCCGGCGGGTCATCGGGTGGCGCCGGGGCGGCCGTGGCGACCGGTATGGGGCCGCTGGCCGTGGGGTCCGACGGCGGCGGGTCGATTCGCATCCCCTCGTCGTTTTGCGGCATCTTCGGTATGAAGGCGTCGTTTGGGCGCGTCCCCGCCTATCCGCCGAGCGCCGTCGCGTTACTCTCCCATACGGGGCCGATGACGCGCACGATCCGCGACGCGGCGTTGATGCTGAACGCGATAGTCGGGCCGGATGATCGCGACATCCACTCGCTGCCGAGCGACGGCACGGACTATCTCGCCGCGTGCGATGGTGATCTCCGGGGGCTGCGTATCGCGTGGAGCGCAACACTTGGCTATGCGCCGGTCGAACCCGAGGTCGCACGGGTTGCCGAGGCGGCCGCGCGAGTGTTCGCCAGTGATTTGGGATGCCGTCTCGATGCCGCCGACCCCGGCTTCGAGAATCCGGCCTCCATTTTCAACGTGCTGTGGGTGGGCGGGCTGGGCACATACCTGCAGCCGTACCTCGCCGAGTGGAAGAGTCGCCTGGATCCTGATCTCGCAAAGATGATCGACGGCCTGCCGCGCCTAACGGCGGCGGACTATGCCGGCGCGTTGATGCAAAAATCACTTGTCTGGGACAAGGCGCGAACGTTCTTCGAGCGCTATGACTTGCTCCTCACGCCGACAATGCCAACCGTCGCCTGGGAGGCCGGTAAGCCGGCGCCGGCGCACATCGCGGGCCGGCCCATCGCCGACTTCGGGTACACGCCGTTCACTTTTCCCTTCAACCTGACGGGCCAGCCGGCCGCGACGGTGCCCTGCGGGTTTTCATCCGACGGCCTGCCGATCGGCCTCCAAATCGTCGGGCGGCGCCTGGACGACGCGACAGTGCTGCGCGCCTGTGCGGCCTTCGAGGCCGCCAGGCCGTGGACA
>JBGQGY010000150.1:0-7445 GCA_041497675.1 bacterium
CTACAGCCGGCGGCTCTCGATCATCGTAGGGATGTTCTTGATGGGCGCCGGGTTCGTCGTGTGGGGGTTCTTCCCGATTTTTGCGGCGGCGCTGTTGGGGCAGGCGTTGTGGGGTCTGGGGACCACCTTCACCAGCGGGGCCGAGGCCGCCTGGATCTCCGACGAGGTGGGAGAGGCACATGTGGCCCGGCTCTTCGTCCGCGGTCTGCAGGCGGAGCAGATCGGAGGTCTGGTGGGGATCGCGTTGGGCGCCGTGCTCGGCAGTCTTCGGCTGCACCTGCCCATCCTGGTGGGTGGCATTCTCTACATCGTTCTTGGCGCGGTCTTGATCTTCGTGATGCCCGAGCGCGGTTTCGTCCCGCGCCGCCACCAACACCCCGCGGTGCGGCCATCGTTCCGGCACACGTTGACCGCGGGCTTCCGGACGGTCCGAGGGCAATCGGTCCTCGTCGTCTTGCTCGCGGTCGCCGCTTTGCACGGGATGGCGAGTGAGGCCTTCGACCGTCTCTGGGAGGCCCATTTCTTGAAGAGTCTGACGTTCCCGGTGGTGGGGCACTTCCAGCCCATCATCTGGATCGGCGCCATCAACGTTGGTGTCCTCTTGTTGAGCGTTGTCGCGGGCGAGTTCGTGCACCGGAGACTCGACGTCACCCGACCCGGGATCGTGGCCCGCGCCCTGTGGGTGTGCAACGCACTGCTCATAGTGGGTATGGTGAGCTTCGCCTTGGCGCCGGCATTTGGCTTCGCCGCCGGCGCGTATTGGGTCGCCAACGTGGCGCGTAGGATCCGCCGGCCGCTGTACGACGCCTGGCTCAACCGGGGTCTCGACCCGGCGGTACGGGCCACCGTGCTCTCGATGGGCGGCCAGGCCGACGCGCTGGGTCAGATCGCCGGTGGTCCGGTGTTGGGTCTCGCCGCCAACGCGTGGTCGATCCGCGCGGCGATCGCGATCGCCGGGGTCATCCTGTGGCCGGCCTTCTGGCTGTACAACCACGCGCTGCGGCGGACGCCGGGCGGCAGGAGCAGTTCAGAGCGGCAAGGAATTTGATCCGACACCTGTTGAGCACGCGAACAGTTCATGGGGAGGCGAGCCGCGATGTTCGTCCCGGTGACTCCGCTGGAATTTCGCTCGCGCGCCGAGCGGCTCTACGGCCGCAAGATCGGCGTGATCGACGGGCAGAAGCGATTCACCTACGCCGAGTTTGGCGAGCGCTCGCGCCGGTTGGCCACCGCGATCAGGTCGCTCGGCGTCCGTCCCGGGCAGGTCGTGTCGTTTATCACGTACAACACGCACCATCTGCTCGAAGCGTACTACGGCGCGCTCCAGGCCGAGGCGATCTTGAATCCCATCAACATCCGGCTGAATCCGAAAGAGATCTCCTACATTCTTAACCACGGCGAATGCCAGGTGCTCTTTTTCCACAAGGATTTTGCGCCGATGGTCGACGCCATGCGTGGAGAGCTGAAGTCCGTCCGTCACTTCGTCGCGCTCGAGCCCGACGGAGCGCTGCCGTTCGCGGCGCGCGACTATGAGGCGCTCCTACAAGAATCGCTGCCGCAGGTTCACGATCCGGAAGTGGACGAGAACAAACCCGCCGAGCTCTTCTACACCAGCGGCACGACCGGCAAGCCCAAAGGGGTGCTGCTGACCCACCGGTCGCTCTACCTGCATGCGCTCTATGCCATCATCTCGCTGAACACAAGTGACGAGACTGTGTTGCTTCACGTCGTTCCGATGTTTCACGTAAATGGATGGGGGTCGCCGCACACCGTCACCGGCACCGGTGGCACACACGTCATGCTGCGTAAGATCGATCCCCTGGAGATTTTTCGCCTGGTTCAGCAGGAACGCGTCACCATCTTGCTCGGGGTGCCGGCCATCTACAACGCATTGGTCAATCATCCGGAGATCGCCAAGTACGACCTGAGCAGCCTGCGGCTGGCGCTCACCGGCGGCGCGCCCGCCTCGCCGGTCCTGATCAAGGCCATGGACGAAAAGCTCGGCTGTGAGGCGAGGGTCGGCTACGGTCTGACAGAAACCTCCCCCGTCCTGACGGTGGCGCGCCCCAAGACGCACCTGTCAGGCGATTCGCTGGAGCAGCAGCGCGAGCGGCGCTCAAAGACCGGGTATGCGATCCTCGGCGTCGACGTCCGGGTCGTCGACGAGAAAGATCGCGACGTCCCGGCCGACGGCAAGACCGTGGGCGAGATCGTGGCCCGCAGCAACGTCGTGATGGAGGGGTATTACAAGGACCCGCAGGCGACGGCCGCGGCCATCCGCAACGGCTGGTTCCACACCGGCGACATGGCCGTGGTTGATGAGGAGGGCTACATCCTCATCGTCGACCGCCTGAAGGACATCATCATCAGCGGCGGCGAGAACATCTCGTCCGTCGAGGTCGAGACCACACTCGTTGCCCATCCCGCGGTCTTCGAGGTCGCCGTCGTCGCCGTGCCCGATGAACAGTGGGGCGAGGTGCCCAAGGCCCTCGTGGTATTAAAGCCCGGGATGAACTCGACCGAGCAGGAGTTGGTCGCGTTCTGCCGCGAGCGTCTGGCGCACTTCAAGGTGCCCAAGTCGATCGAGTTCTTCGATGCGCTGCCGAAGGGCGGGACCGGGAAGATCCTCAAGGGCGATCTGCGAGAAAAATACTGGGTCGGGTTCGCCAAGCGCGTCCACTGAGCACGTGACCCGCTCACAGTGGTTCGTCACCATCGGCATCCTGCTCGGCATCTTCATGGCTTCCATGGAAGGGACCGTGGTGGCCACCGCCATGCCCACGATCGTCAGCAAGATCGGCGGGCTGGGGTCGTACTCGTGGGTGTTCTCCGGGTACATGCTGGCGGCGACCACGACGCTGCCCATTTACGGCAAACTCTCCGACATCTACGGCCGCAGGCAGATCTTCACGGTGGCGATGATCTTCTTCCTGATCGCCTCCGTCTTCTGCGGGATGGCGACGAGCATGCCGCAGTTGATCGTGTTTCGGGTGATCCAGGGGCTGGGCGCAGGGGGCGTGCTGCCGGTGGCGTTTATCATCGTCGGCGCGATGTTCACGCTGGAGCGCCGCGCGCGCATGCAGGGCCTGTTTGCCGGCGTGTGGGGCGTCTCATCGATCGTGGGCCCGCTGCTGGGCGGCTTTCTGGTGGACCGGGTATCGTGGCCCTGGGTGTTCTACATCAATCTTGTTCCCGGTGCGCTGGCGGTCGCGTTGATCTGGTTCTTCCTCGAAGACGATCCCCGACGCGCCGGTGAGACCACGCCTCCGGTTGACTACCTCGGGGCGGCGCTGCTGTCCGCCGTTGTCGTCACCCTCTTGATGGGGGTGTTCGAGCTTCAGACCCCTCTTGGGCGCTGGCTGCTCGCCGTTGCCGCGGGGCTCTTGATCCCGCTGATCTGGATCGAGCGCCGTGCCGCCGATCCGATCCTCCCCGTGCCGCTCTTCCGCGACCGTCTGTTTGCCGTGGCCTGCGGGCAGGGGCTGGGGGCGGGCTGGGCGGTGTTTGGCAGCATTGCCTTCGTGCCCCTGTTCGTGCAGGCCGTGCTCGGGACCAGCGCGACACAGGCCGGCGCTACGCTCATCGCGTTGAGCATCGGCTGGCCGCTGGCCAGCATCACCGGCAGCCGGCTCCTGCTGCGGGTCGGGCACCGCCCACTGGGGATCGCCGGGATGTGCCTGCTGACGCTGGGCACGTTGCTGATGTCTCAGAGTACCGGGGACGCCGCACAGGGGCGCGTGATGATCAGCCTGGTACTGATGGGGCTCGGCATGGGATTCTCGGTGCCGTCGTTCATGATCACCGTGCAGTCCACCGTGGAACGCCGCTACCTGGGCGCGGCGACCGCGACGATCCAGTTTAGCCGCAGTATTGGGGGCGCGCTCGGCATCAGCGTCATGGGCGCGGTGCTCGCTACCCGCCTGGCCGCCGGTCTGACAGCCGCGGGTGTCGACCCGTCAGTCGTCTCTATTGATCGTCTGCTCGACCCGCTGGCGCGGGCCGGTACCGCGGTCGCGATTCAGGAAACGTTGAAGGGCGCGCTCACCGGCGCTATCCAGGCCGTGTTCGTCGTCGCCTTTCTTGGGGCGGCAGTCGGCCTGATCGCGACGACGCTGTCGCCGGGAGGGCGGCTCTCGCAGCTTACACGATCGACAGACGTGGCCGGTGCGCCCGAAGCCGCAACCGCCACCATCGCCGGTGGGAAGTGATGGAGCAGACGCGCTACGACGTGGCCGTCATCGGCGGCGGTATCGTGGGGTTGGCCACGGCCCTGAGCCTGGCGGATCGGCCCGGTCTCCGGCTGACCGTGCTCGAAAAGGAACGCGAACCGGCCCAGCACCAGACGGGGCACAACAGCGGCGTCATCCACTCAGGCATCTACTATCGCCCGGGGTCGCACAAGGCGCGTCTGTGCGTCGAGGGCTCCCGGCTGATGCACGAGTTCTGTGATCGTCACAGTGTGCCGGTGCTGCGCGGCGGCAAGGTGATCGTTGCAACGGATGAGCGCGAACTGCCCCGGCTCGACGGCCTGTTCGAACGCGGCCTCGCCAATGACGTGCCGCGCATCGAGAGGATCGGACCCGAGCGGCTCCGCGAGATCGAGCCTCATGCCGCCGGGATCCGCGCGATCTACTCGCCGGGCACGTCGAGCGTGGACTTCCGCCGGGTCGCGCTGGTGATCGCCCAAGAGCTCAAGCGGCGCGGCGTCGAGGTGCTGACCGGCGCCCGGGTGACAGCGGTCAAGCGGACCGGCGATGAGTTCCACCTCGAAACGCCACGGGGCGACGTTCGCGCGCAATACCTGGTGAACTGCGCCGGTCTCCACGCGGATCGGGTCGCACGGCTGGCGGGAGTGATGCCGGACGTGCGCCTGCTGCCCTTCAGGGGCGAATACTACATGCTCCGACCCGAGCGGCGCGATCTGGTGCGGGGGCTGATCTATCCCGTGCCCGATCCCCGATTTCCGTTTCTCGGCGTGCACCTGACCCGCACGGTGCACGACGAGGTCGAGGCGGGGCCGAATGCGGTGCTGGCACTGGCGCGCGAAGGCTACGCGGTGACGCACGTGAAGCCCGGTGATCTAGCCGAGACCCTGATGTATGGCGGGTTCTGGCGGATGGCGCGCCGCTACTGGCGGACGGGCGCCTACGAGGTGTGGCGGTCGATGCACAAGGGCACCTTCGTACGCGCGCTGCAACGGCTGGTGCCCGATCTGCGCCCCGACGACGTGACGCGTGGCGGCGCCGGGGTGCGCGCGCAGGCGATTGACGCGCAGGGTCTTTTGGTCGACGATTTTCGCATCATCGAAGCGCCCGGCGCGATCCATGTGATCAACGCGCCGTCGCCCGCGGCGACCGCGTCGCTGGCTATCGGCCGGCACATCGCGGAGACGGCGGCAACGGCATTTGGTTTGGAGACCGGTGTGCGGAGGTAGAAGGAAATGCTCACGAGCATTGATCATATCGTCGTCGCGGTTACCGACCTCGAAGAGGCAATCAAGGATTACACGGATCAGGGGTTTACGGTGGTCCGTGGAGGGAAACACCCCCGGGGCAGTCACAACGCACTGATAGGATTCGCCGACGGCGCGTACTTCGAGATCCTGGCCTTTTACGAGCCCATGCCGGAGCATCGTTGGTGGCACCCGACGCAGCGCGGTGGCGGCGTGGTTGACTTTTGCATGATGACCGACGATCTTCAAGCCGACACGATCGCGCTGCGGCGCGCGGGAGCGGACATGAGCGAGCCGCGACCGGGGGCCCGGGCGCGGCCCGACGGCTATCAAGTGCGCTGGGTGTCGGCGATCCCTGTCGCGCAGTTCTCAAGACTCATCCCGTTCGTGATCAAAGACGAAACGCCGAGAGAAGAGAGGGTTCCGAGGGAAACGGTCCATCGAAACGGGGTGACAGGAGTCGCAACGCTGACGATCGTCACCCGTGACGTGGCGGCGGTGCGGAGGATGCTGGCCGGGGTCCTGCCAGAGGGTCAAGACATCGTGCGTCATGATCTCGACGCCGCAGGCGTGCGCTTCCGGGTCGGCTCGCAGGTGCTCGACTACGTCGCCCCGAGAAGCCCGGCGAGCCCTCTGAATGAGTGGCTTCAGGTCGAGGGACCCTCGCCGTACGCCGTCACGCTCAGGACCGAGGCCGGGAAGGCCGGGTCTCTGGACGCGACAAAGCTCCGCCGCGCGCGCATCACCCTGGCGTAGACGCGGGCGGCCTGACGGCCGCGAACCGCAGGCGCACGTAATCGGCGGTCCACCGGCCGTCCACGCCGCACAGATCGGGCCGCAACTGCTCTCGGACCTCAGCGATGAAGTCCGCGCGACCGGTCGCCGGTACCATCCCCACGAACGCGCCCGCAAACGTCTCGAGCCATCCGCTGATATCATCCGGCAGCAGCGTGGGACGCTGCACGAGATCGATCGACCTCACGACAAAGCCCCGGGCCGTCACACGACCGCGGTATTCGTCGGTGCTGGGATAGTACCAGGGATAGTGCCGCATGCCGTCGAGCCCGCGACGGGCGAGCGCCGCCAGCAGCGCCGCCTCGATCTTGGCGATGTTGCCTTTGCCGCCGCACTCGGCGACGAATCGCCCACCGGGCACAAGCGCGCGCCACACGCCGTCGATCACGTCGTTGGCCCGTTTCATCCAGTGCAGTGCGGCGTTGCTAAACACCGCGTCGAACTCGGCGTCGAACGTCAAACGCTCGCCGTCCATCACGCGGGCGTCGACGCCGCGGCCCCTGGCGGCCTCGATCTGCTCGGGGCTGCTGTCCACCCCGACGACCCGGCACCCCATCGCGGCCAGTGCTTCGGTCAGGACGCCGTCGCCGCACCCCAGGTCGAGGATGCGGTCTCCCGGCTCCGGCGCCAGCAGTTCCACGACCGGCCCGGCCAGATCCGAGACGAAGCGCGCGTGGCGCGCGTATCGGTCGGGATCCCAGGGACGTGCGCTCATGATCTCGAAGGTATCAGGGAATCCCCTGAACGCAACCCTCAAAACGGAGGACACGCATGCCGCCACGCCGCACGCCCAGCCTGACCCCCGATGAGGCCCGAAAACTGCATCATGACGCCCTGGTGATCGACACACAGCAGCCGCCCGCGACAAACGGGTTTCTGTTCACCGAGAAGATGCGGGCCGCGCTCGCCGAGCACTACAAGCAGGGGATGACGCGCGAAGAAGCCGCGCCCCTGATGGTGGACATGGCCTCCCGAGAGATCCGGACGTCGGAGGCGGCGCGCAAGGCGTATCTTGATTTCTGGCGCACCTCGGGCGTCACAATCGCGTGTGGGACATACTCGGGCAGCATGCGGATCACCGATGCCTTCGAGGCGGCGACGAAGCGCATCGCGCAGGGGTATGGGTACATCGACGCGCTCGGCGGCGCGCTGGTGCCGGTGCGGCAGGCGGCCGACATCGAGCGCGTCCACCGCGAGC
>JBGQGY010000151.1:0-7329 GCA_041497675.1 bacterium
CCGTGCATGGAATCGCGACGCCTGGGGTCATGAGCACGGCGGGCGACAGCTATTACGGTTCCACCGCGCCGTCGGCACCCGGCCGATACGACTACAACGGAACGGTGATCGGTTTGTCCGCCTATCTCAGCCTGTTCGTGCCGTCCCTCTTTTTTGCGGCCGCGTACCGCCGGAGGATGGAACGATCGCAACCGCACCGACGCGTGTCGGACACAGTGGTGATCATCGTGGTCGCGCTGCTGGTCGCCTATAGTGCGTTGGCCGTGTGGAAACCTCAGATACTGACGGACCTGCCGCTGAGCCAGCAGTCCAACGCGTATTACCTGGCGGCGCTGAGTATGACCCTCTTTGTGTTCGCCGCGTCGCGGCAGATGGAGACGTACACGAAGACCCGGCTGCCCATGCACGGCGCGCTGGTGATCGCGTTTCTCTTTCTGGCCCTGGCGCAATTGATCATGGTGGCCGCCACGTTCTGGACGCTCGCCTGGTGGGAGTACCACCTGCTGATGTTTGTCGCGGTGGTGCTCGCGCTCGGGGCGCTCTTCCTCGAACTCGACCGGCGGCGCGGGCTCGAGCGGTTCTTGCCGGCGGAGGTTGTCGAGCGCGTCGTCTCAGGAGACCTGCTGCGCCTGGCCGGCGAGCGTCGCGTGGTGACGGTGATGTTTGCGGATTTGCGGGGGTCAACAAAGCTTGCCGAGCAACTCCCGGCGGAGGAGCTGCTGACAACAGTCAATGAATACGTGGGTGTGCTCGCGCACTGTGTCTTCGCCCACGGCGGCATGCTCGACAAGTTTCTCGGCGACGGGCTGATGGCGATCTTCGGCGTAGTGCCGGACACGAGCGACGGCGCGGTGCCGGCGGCGCGCGCGGCGCTGCAGATGCGGGACGAGATCGCGCGCACCAACGCCGCGCATGTGGCACGGGGCCTACCGCCGGTCGGGTTTGGCGTCGGCCTCAATACCGGTGAAGTGATCCTGGGTGCGGTGGGGATTCCACAGCGGTCGGAGTTCACCGCGATCGGCGACGCCGTGAACACGGCGTCCCGCCTGCAGGAACTCACCAAAGAGTTCGACTGCGATGTGGTCCTGTCATCTCAGACGGCCGAACGTTTAAAGACCGCGGGTTTGGGACTCCGCGACCTGGGAGCGGCCCCCGTGCGGGGGAAAGCCCAGCCGGTGGAGATCCTGACGCTCGAGTAGCGAGGCTCGTTTAGCCGAAAAGTCTCGGTTTGTGCAGCAGGGCGCGCAGCGTCGTCATCTTGCCGACATGGTACCCGCGGTGATAGGCGACGAAGAGCAGCATCTCGCCGACGTTGCTGAAGTTGGGCGCATCTAGCGGCGCGCTCAGGTCCGCTGCGCGGGCTACGGTTTCCAGCGCCTGCTGCGAGCGCACCAAGGTCCCCTTGACTTCCTCGAGCGATGGGTACTGCGCCTCGCCGCCGGTGCCCCTCCCAAACAACGCATCGTATCCGGCGGGCGCCTTCGATGTGCCGTCGGCGCGGGCGGCAAAAGTGAAATCGGACGCCGCGATGTGCCCAACCTGCCAGATGACGGGCGTCAATCCCGACGGTAGATGTCGCGCCTCATCCTCGCTGATCTCTTCCAGGCATCGGTTGATACGTGTGAAGGTCGCGTTCAACCCGAATAGTATGATCTCTCGCATGACCGTCGCTTCGCTCCTCGCTGAAGGAATCCTCCACATGCGACGCCCGCGAGGGGACATCGCTGTCGGCAACGAAGACGCTCGTGCGCCAACGAGATGACGGCGACGGTATCGGATCTCTCCAGCTACGTCAACACGGCCCGGGCGACGCGGCGCCTCCAGGAGATGGTGCGCATCCCCGCCGTCGCCGGCGAGGAACGCCCGATGGCCGAGTACGTGGCCGCCGCGCTGCGCGATCTAGAGTGCGCCACCGTACACGTCGACGAGCACTGGAATGTGCTCGGGATCGTCGGCGGCGCTCGGGGCGCGTCCTTGATGCTCCTCACCCACACGGACTCTGCCCCCGCCGGCGGGATGCAGGATCCCTACAGCGCGACGATCATGGCCGGCGACCGGTTTGGGAAGAGCGGGCCGGTAGTCTACGGCCGGGGCGCCTGCGCGCCGAAGGCGGCGCTCGCCGCGATGCTGGAGGCGGTGGCCGCGCTCCGCGACTGCGGCATCCGGCTCGCGGGTTCGCTGCTCGTCGCCGCGGTCACCAAAGACCTGCGCGCCAACCACGACGGGATCAAGGAACTCGCGGCGTCGTCCCCGCTGGGGGCCGATATCGTCGTGGGAGGCGAACCGTCCGACAATCACGTCGTGCTCGGGGCCCGCGGCATCGCCCACTTCGAGGTGCGGTTCCAGGGCAGGCCCGCGCACTGGAGCCGGCCGTCGGAGGCGGTCAACCCGCTCTACGGAGTGGCGGATCTGCTGGCGGCCCTGGAGCGATTGTCTCTGCCGTTACACGCCGCACTGGGTCCGGCCACGGTGTCGCCATTCGAGGTTCGCTCGGACGCCACCCCACCGCGGTCTCCGCACACGGCCTCGGTGATGCTTGACCGCCGCGTGCTGCCGGGGGAATCGGTGGATGCCGTCCGGGGGGAGTTTCAGCGTGTGGTGGACGGCATCACGGCGGCACGGCCGGGGCTGACGGGCGATGTGGTGTATGTTCGGGGGACCTATCCCTTTGCGGTCCGCGACGACTCCCCGACCGTCACGCTGCTGCAGCGCGCGGCGCAGGCGGCGCTTGGCCGTGCGCTCCCGACGACGTATATCCCGTTCTCGAGCAACGCGGGGTACGCGATCGGCGAGATGCATATCGATGGCGCGGCGTTCGGGCCGGGCCGCATCGCCGACGTGAACGAGACCGAGCACGTGGAGATCGACCGGGTGGTGGAGGCGGCCGCCGTCTACGCCGCGGCCGCGGCGCTGGCTGTGGGGTAATGGACGCGGCTGCCGCACCGGCCGTCACGTTCGGGATCGGGCTTCTGCCGCACTATCCTCCCGACCAGTTCGTGCGTCTGGCGCAGCTCGCCGAGGCGCGGGGATTCGACCGCGTGTGGGTGCCCGACGAGCGCTTCTATCGTGACTGCTACGCCTACCTGACCCTATGCGCGACGCACACCGGCCGGGTGCGGATGGGACCCTGTGTCACCGATCCCTACACGCGCCACCCCGCCCTCACCGCGATGGCGATGGCGACGCTCGACGAGATTGCCGGGGGGCGGGCCATCCTGGGTATCGGCGCCGGTGTGAGCGGCTTCGACGCCATGGGCATCCGACGCACCAGGCCCGCGGTGGCGCTGCGCGAGGCGATCGCGATCATCCGGGCCCTGTGGCGGGGCGAGCGGGTGACCGCCGCGGGTGAGGTCATCTCCCTCAAGGCGGGACGGCTGGACTTCCAGGCGCGGCCGGACATCCCGGTGTACGTCGCGGGCCGGGGGCCTAAGATCCTGGAGATCGGGGGTGAGGTCGGCGACGGCGTCATCGTCGGTGCGCTCGCCTCGTCGGCCACGCTGGGCTACGCGATGTCGAACATTCGCGCAGGGCAGCGGCGCCGCGCGACCGGGCTCGGACCGCCGGAGATCGTGCTGTGGCTGCACACGGCCATTGACGCTGATGGCGCCCGGGCGCGCCAGGCGGTCCGCCGCATCGTCGTCGGCGTGCTGCTCTCGTCGCTCCCCGTCCTGGACAGCCTGGGCGTGGCACTGCCGGATGACCTGCGCGAGCGCCTGGGGCGCATGACCTATGGTGTGCAATCGCCGGAGATGATCGAAGCCGCGCGCCTGGTGCCCGACGAAGTGCTGGATCACTTCACGATGGCCGGCGACGGGGCGTTCTGCCGGCGGAAGGTGAATGAGTTGGCCCGCGGCGGTGTCACACACGTCGCCGTGCTGCCCTGGCTCACCCCGGGACAGACCATTGAGGATTTCGTTGCGACCTTCGCAGACGAGCTGATCGGGAGCTGCCGCTAGTCGGCTCCCCGAGACCCGAGGAGGCGGCACGTGCGGTACATGGACTTTTCGCTGGAGGAGTACCAGGATCGCTATCACCGTGTTCAGCAGCTGATGCGGGAGGCCAACCTGGATGCGATGCTGCTGAGCGATGCCGGCAACCTGGTCTATCTCACCGGGTACCGGACGCTGCTGTTGATCAGCAAGTTCCGCCCGTTCCTAGCCATGGCGTTCGCGCACGGCGAGCCGGTGCTCATCCTCCCCAACCTCGAGGTCGGGGTGGGCCGGAAGATGTCCTGGATCCCCGACGTACGCGGCTGGGGGGCACGAGGCTACTACGCCGATCGCCCTGACGCGCTGAGCATCATCAAGGACCTGATCGCGGAACGGCGCCTATCCGGCACGCGCGTCGGGTTCGAGTTGAGCCTCGGCCAGCGCCTGGGTATGACGTTCGATCAGTTCGAGGCCTACCGCGACGCGTTCACCGGCGCCGGCTGCCAGATCGCCAACGGCGCAGACGTGATGTGGAAAGCCCGCATCAAGAAGTCCCCGCGGGAAGTGGAGTACCTGCGGATCGCCGGACGGGCGACCGACGCCGGGTACCTGGCGGCGCTGGAGATCGCGCGCGAGGGCGTCTCGGAGGAGGAATTGAGCGACGCCATCGCTATCGGAATGATTCGCGCCGGGGCGGACTGGCCGGGGTTTCTCGTGGTGCAGTCGGGGCCCGACCGCTACGACATGATGAATCCGCCGGCGAGCAGCCGCCGGGTACAGCGGGGCGACATGGTGATCTTCGACATCGGCGCGATGTACAAAGGTTACTGGGGCGACATGACGCGCGGCTTCTTCATCGGCGAGGCCAGCGCGCGCCAGCGGGAGTTCTACGAAGCCGAACATACAATCTTCACGCGCACACGGGATGCCGTCCGGCCGGGCATCGCCATCGAGGAGATCGACATCGTCGCGGAGCGGACCACGATCGAGCTGGGCTACAAGGACTACATGTGGCACCGCACCGGACACGCTGTGGGGATTGATGTACACGAGCTGCCGTCGGTGGCCGCCGGCGACAAGACGCTCCTAGAGCCGGGGATGGTGTTTACGATCGAGCCGGGGATCTACGATTTCTCCGTCGGGGCCTTCCGTATCGAGGACGTGGTGGTCGTCACCGAGACGGGATACGAATCTCTCAACGCGACGGCGCCGACGGGGCTGATTGTGAAGTAGGCGGGTCCACTCCGAAGGCTAATATGTGGCCCTCCCCCCGGAGATATCAAAGATCGCACCGGTGCTGAACGAGCATTCGTCCGAACACAACCAGGCCACCAGCGCGGCGACCTCCGACGGCTGACCCACGCGCCCGAGGGGGATCTTCGACACCATGTACTGCACATGTTCGGCCGACACTTGCTTGAGGATGTCGGTCTCGACAACCGCCGGCGTCACGGCGTTGACCAGGATACCCTCTTTGGCGACCTCTTTGGCCAGCGCCTTCGTCAACCCGATGACGCCGGCCTTCGCCGTCGAATAGGGGAGCGCGTTGGGATTCCC
This sequence comes from bacterium, assembly GCA_041497675.1. Classification (GTDB taxonomy): domain Bacteria; phylum Sysuimicrobiota; class Sysuimicrobiia; order Sysuimicrobiales; family Humicultoraceae; genus JBGPNN01. The sequence goes on from JBGQGY010000151.1 coordinate 5,487, forward strand.
TTCCTTGCCCGCGACCGAGGCGATGTTGACGATCCGGCCATAATGCCGCTGGCGCATGTGCGGCAGGACGGCGCGGCAGCAGTAGAACACCCCCGAGAGATCGATGCCCAGCACCCGCTGCCAGTCCTCGGTGGTGAGCTCCCAGGTGGGGACCGATGGGCCGTGGATGCCGGCGTTGTTGACGAGGATCTCGAGGCTGCCAAAACGCTCGAGCGCCGCGGTCACGCCGGCCGACACGGAGGCCGGGTCTGCCACGTCGACCCGCAGCGCCACCGCGCGGTCGCCCAGCCGCCGCGCTTCACGCTGCGCCTGGTCGATGTCGATATCCGCGAGTGCCACGCGCGCACCGTCAGCGAGCAGACGCTCGGCGATCGCCAGCCCGATGCCCCTGGCCGCGCCGGTGACAAACGCGTGGCGCTCGGAGAGTCTCTTGGCCAACATCCCTCCGAATGTTCGCCGATGACAGGACGATATCTTCTTGTGATACGGGGAGGAGGCGATGGTTAGGCGCCTGGTCCGTCTGATTGTAATTAGCTACATCATGATGTATAATTCATATATCATGATGTAATATAGAGGCGCTAGATGGTGAGAACGCAGATCCTTTTGACCGAAGAACAGATGCGCGTACTACGCAAGTTATCAGCGGAGCGTGGCGTTTCAATGGCCGTGCTGGTCCGTGAGGCCGTAGACACGCTTGTCCACGCGGACACAGCGGTCCCGTCTGAGGAACGTCGACGACGAGCATTGGAAGCCGTGGGACGATTCGCGTCAGGCCATCGCGATGTGAGCGCCAAACACGATGAATACCTGGAGGAGGCGTATCGCTCGCAGCATGGAGACGGCCCTCGTTGATACGTCCGGTTTCTACGCCTTGCTGGACCGCGACGATCAGTTCCATCAACGCGCGGCGCAGTGCTGGCGCGCCCTCATCGGCGACGGCAGGTCGCTAGTAGCGCATAACTACGTGTTGATTGAGACTATCGCCCTAGCGCAGCGTCGTCTGGGCTCCCTGGCCGTGCGGGTGCTTAACGATGATGTTTTCCCGAGTGTCCGCCTTTTCTGGGTTGATGCGCCGCTGCATACCGCCGGCATGACGGCATGTCTTGCCGCGGCGCGTCGCGACATCAGTCTTGTTGATTGGGTGAGCTTCGAACTCATGCGCACTCATGGCGTTCAGCAGGTCTTCGCATTCAATGAACACTTCAGCGAGCAGGGATTCGTCGTCATTCCGGGGAACACCTGACACGACTCCCATTGAACAGCGTGAATCCATGACCTACAGTTTTCTCTCCCACCTCGAATGCACTGCGTGCGGCCGCACGTACGACGCCGACAAGCTTCTGGGCCTCTGTCCCGACTGCGGCAAGGTCCTCTACGCCCGCTACGATCTCGAGCGCGCCAAAACCGTGCTGACGAAGGATGCATTGCGCGGCCGGCGCGCCGACATGTGGCGGTATCACGAAGTCATGCCCGTCCGGGATCCGGCGCACGTCGTGAGCCTCGGTGAAGGGTTCACCCCGATGCTCGACGCCCCACACATCGCGAGCCGATACGGGCTCAAGAGCGTGACGCTCAAAGACGAGGGGCTCAATCCCACCGGATCGTTCAAGGCCCGCGGGTTGTGCGCGGCCGTGTCTCGCGCGAGAGAACTGGGCGTGCGGGCCGTCTCGATGCCGACTGCCGGGAACGCAGGTTCCGCGCTCGCCGCCTACGCGGCCCGCGCAGGACTCGAAGCGTACATCGTCATGCCGCAGGACACACCCGAGATCAACAAGGTCGAGTGCGTCATCACGGGCGCGCACACGTACACGATTAACGGGCTGATCAACGACGCCGGGCG
>JBGQGY010000152.1:0-7220 GCA_041497675.1 bacterium
CCCACCCGAGCCGCCGTCAAACGGGACGGGACCATTGAACCCGGAGAGCAACCCATCCAAGACCATGAGGGCGGGGATATCCTGATGGCCCGCGGCCGGAACGTGAAATGCCATCCCCACATAGGCGGCGCCCCCTCCCGGCCGCCGCAACACCACGCGGCGTTCTCCCTCCTGCGGGGGCTCGCCGGTGCGCACCTCGGGAACCCGCGGGCCCGCCGGCAGGCTGCCCAAGGCGTCGCCGATGAGCGATGCCGTCCGGCCCGTGTCGATGTCCCCGGCCGCGATCACCAGGGCATTTGACGGATGGTAGTACGTCCGGTAGTACTGGTACAGGTCGTCGCGGGTGATCGCGCGGAGGTCGCTCTTCCAGCCGATCACCGGGTGGCGGTATGGATGCGCCTTGAACGCCAGCGCGTCGATCTCCTCTCGGAGATAGTAGCCGGCGAAGTTCTCCTGCCCCTCACGCTCCGAGATGATCACCGTGCGCTCGCTCGCCACCACGTCGGGCTCGAAGAGCGCGTTGACCATGCGGTCGGCTTCGAGACGGACAGCGGTCTCGATGTGCTCGGCGGGCAGCACTTCGAAGTAGGCCGTGTAGTCCTTCCAGGTGAACGCGTTCCAGCGGCCGCCGAGCCGGTCGACCAACCGGGTCAGGGTCCCGCTCGGGCGCGACGGGGTGCCCTTGAAGAGCATGTGCTCGACCCAGTGCGAGATCCCGGTGGTGCCGGTGACCTCGTTGCGGCTCCCGACACGATACCAGACCCAAAACGTCGCGACCGGCGCCGCATGCGTCTCCCAGATCAGTACACGCAGCCCGTTGGGCAGCGTCGCATCGTACAGATCGTCCATCATGCCACCTCGCGTTTCGTCCGGCCCCGCGCGGTCCCCTGCCTGGCGCAAGGAAGCCGCCGCGCGGATCGCGTATCCCGACCAGGATGCTCGTCCTCAGCGCCGCGGCCCTCGCGAGACATCGCCGCGCGGTCGTGCGTCTTCATCGCGTGCGCACCGCACGGGCCGCCTTGCGGTTCGTCGACGCACTGGGGTTCTGCTACGCCTTCACGTCCGGACCCGGCGGGCTGCCGGGACTCTTCGACGTCCTAGCGACCGGCAGCATCAATCGCATGTGGTCCTGGGCCTGGCAGTGGAAAGACGAACTCGCGACCGCGCGGCGCCTCCACTACGGCAAGGTCATCCGGCGCAAGCCATCCTATATCTCGCTAACGATGCTGCCGGCGTTCTATGCCCTGTCGGGCAACGTGGGCGAGCCCGACGACCACCTGCAGGCCTACCGGGAGGGTCGGTTGAGCGCGCTCGCCAGGACGCTGTACGAACAGATTCTCGCCGAAGGCCCGGTCTCGACCTGGACGCTTCGGCGCCGGTTTGTGCCGCGTGGAGAGAGCGGCGCGAGGTTCCACCGGGCGCTGGATGACCTGCAGGAGCGCTTCCTCGTCGCAAAGGTGGCAGAAGAGGAAGAGTGGCGCAACGGGTTCATCTGGGACGCCTTTCATCGCTGGATGCCGGAGGTCGTGAAGGCGGCTGGGAGGTTGACCAGCGAGGCGGCCGCGGGCGCGGTACTCGACCGCTACGTGCGCATCGTCGGCGCCGCCAAGACGACCGATGTCGAGGCAACGTTTGGATGGAACCCCCGTCTCGCGCAGGCGGCAGTCGCTCGCGCCGGCCTGGAGCCGGCTGTCCTGGACGGTCGGCAGGCCTGGACGATCGACGGGCTTTGGCCCAAGCGCGCCCGCGCCGCCTCTCATCCCTAGGCGGCGCGCATCATCTCGGCGGCGGCTGATCGTGCACTCGGAACGCCACCCGTTTCACCTGTTCACCCAACTGACCCACCACCCGATAGCCTCCGGCTGCCGGAAACTGAAGATCAAAGTTGATCGCGATGACAGCCCGTTGTTCCGATCCGGCGGGAATCCCGGGCGGCCTCCCCATCTCGAGATCGCCGTCGACCTTGGCGACTTCCTTGCCGTCGTCGGTCTCGAGCCGAAGCGCGAGATGATGCCGGCGGTTCGTCTCATCCCACTCGATCAGCACGGCGGCCCCGATCCCAAGATGTGACACCGGCGCCGGCCCCCCGGCCGGAATCCCCCGCCAGTGGTCCGTCCAACACCCTCCGGCCAAGAACAGCAGCCCATCCCTCACCTCAGCATGGTTGGCGAGGACGATAAACTCTATAGACGGCATCTCGAACCCTCCAGCGTCCCACGACCAGCAAACAGGGGAAGGATTTCTAGTCCTGTCGAAAAACCCTCCATCCGAATCTACATGAGGAGGGGGAAATGATGGGACAGGGGATTCGCGTACTAGTCTTGTTGTTGGTGCTGGCCCTGCTGGCCGGCGTGGCAGGCCCCACGGCCGCGCAGACCAAGCCGAAAGTCGCCTTCATCTATGTCGGCCCGGTGGGAGACGCGGGCTGGACGTTCCAGCACGACAACGCACGGAAGCACCTCGAGCAGACGATGGGCGCTGAGACAAAATTCGTTGAGAATGTCCCCCAAACTGCCGAGGTCGCTCGCGTGTTAGAACAGTTTTACCAGCAGGGGTTCAAGATCGTCTTCGCCACGGCGTTTGGCTATCAAAACTTTGCCGTGGATGTCGCCAAGAAGCATCCAGACATGTACATCATCGGCATCGGCCCGGCCATCGTCGATCTGCCCCCCAACATGAAACTGATCTACGGCCGGATCTGGGACGGCCGCTACCTGACCGGGATCGTGGCGGGCAAGATGACCAAGAGCAACACGATTGGCTTCGTGGCCGCGCACCCGATCACGACCGTCGTGGCGGGCGTAAACGCGTTCGCGCTCGGCGTCCAGTCGGTCAATCCCAAGGCGAAGATCAAGGTGGTCTGGACGAGCACCTGGTACGATCCGCCGAAGGAGAAGGCGGCCGCCAAGGCGCTGCTAGACGCGGGCGCCGATGTCATCGGGCAGCACCAGGATACCCCCAGCCCCCTGCAGGCCGCGGCCGAGGCCAAGAAGTGGGGTGTCGGGTCGGAGTCCAACATGCAGAGCTTCGCGCCTGATGCGTATCTCACCGGGACGATCTGGGACTGGCGAGACGTCGACTCGGCGATTGTGAAGGGGATTCTGAACAAACAGTTCAAGTCCGAGGACTACTACGGTGGGCTGTCGGACAAGATGGTCGGTCTCGGGCCCATGAACAAGAACGTTCCGGCCGACGTGGTCGCATTGGTCGAACAGCGCCGGAAAGCCATCCTGGGCGGATCGTTCCAGGTCTTCAAGGGGCCGCTCGCGGATCAGACGGGCAAAGAGCGCGTGCCGGCCGGCAAGACGATGAGTCTCAAGGACATCCTCGACTTCAAATGGCTGGTGAAGGGGATCGAGGGGCAGGCGCCACCGTCGAAGTAGTCATGCGCCCGCCGCTCGTCGAACTGCGGGGGATCGTCAAGACGTTCCCCGGGGTCGTGGCGAATGCAGGCATCGACCTGGCCATCGGCCCCGGGGAAGTGGTCGCCCTGCTCGGCGAGAACGGCGCCGGCAAGTCCACACTGATGAGCGTCCTGGCGGGTCTCTACCGCCCGGACGCCGGCACGATCCGCCTCGAAGGCACACCCGTCGAATTCCGCTCGCCGCGCGACGCGATCGCCGCCGGCATCGGCATGGTGCACCAGCACTTCCGGCTCATCGACGCCTTCACCGTGACAGAGAACATCTTGCTCGGGTGGCACACGCCGCGGTTTCGGCTCAACACACGCGCCGAGGCGGACCGCGTCGAACAGATGGCCTTCCGGCACGGTCTTGGGGTCGACGCGAACGCCCGCGTCTGGCAGTTGTCGGTGGGCGAGCGGCAGCGAGTCGAAATCCTCAAGATGCTCTACCGCGACGCCCGCGTGTTGATCCTCGACGAGCCCACGGCCGTCCTCACGCCGCAAGAAGTGGATCTGCTCTTCGCGGCGATCCGCCGCATCGTGGGTCAGGCGCGGGCCGTCGTCTTCATCAGCCACAAACTCGACGAAGTCCTCGCGATCGCCGACCGCATCGTGGTGCTGCGCGGCGGCCGCGTCGTCGGCACGGCGCGCCCGTCCGACGTGACACCGCGGGCGCTGGCGCGGATGATGGTTGGTCACGAAGTGGATGCGGGCCCAAGGCCCGCGGGCGAGCCGGGCGCCGGGGTGCTCGCGCTCGACGGAGTGCGCGCCCTCGGCGACCGTGGCCACCTGGCGCTGCAGGTCGATCACTTCGAGCTGCGGGCGGGCGAAATCGCCGGCATCGCCGGTGTGGCCGGCAATGGCCAGCGCGAGCTCGCCGAGGTCATCGCCGGGCTGCGCCCGACCACCGGCGGCCGGCTGCTGTTGGACGGGCAGGATATCGCGCCCCTGACTCCGCGCGCGCGCTGGGCGCGCGGCATTGCCTACATCCCCGAGGATCGAGTCGGCGAAGGCCTGATTCCGTCGTTTAGCATCACCGAGAACGCCGCGCTCCGCGACTACGCGTCGCCGCCCTTGTCTCGAGGGCCGTTCTTCAGCCGGCGCGAGGCGCGCATGAAGGCCGCGGCGATCATCGAGCGATTTCAGGTACGCGCGCCGGATGCCGACGTTCAGGTTCGAACGCTGTCGGGCGGCAATCAGCAGCGGCTCCTCGTGGGGCGCGAGACCGCCGCGAGGCCGCGTATCCTAGTCGCGATGCACGCGACCCGCGGGCTCGACGTCGACGCCACGGCCGCGGTCCACAAGATCTTTCTCGACCTGCGGGCCGCGGGCGTGGCCATCGTCCTGATCTCGGAGAGTCTCGACGAACTGTTTGCGCTGTCCGACCGCGTCGTGGTGATGCACCGTGGCCGCGTCGTGGGCGAGCGGCCCGCCCGCACGGCGACGCGCGAGGAGATCGGTCTGATGATGGCCGGTGGCTCGGCCGCGTGATGCCCGCCTGGGTCGAGGCAGTCGGCGTCCGGGCCGCGTCGCTCATCGCGGCGTTTGTCGTCGGAGCGGGGTTTCTCCTTGCGACGGGGCACGACCCCGTCGGCGCCTATCGTGAAATGTTCGTGGGGGCGTTTGGAACAGCTTACGGCATCGAGCAGACGCTGATCCGCGCGATCCCCCTCATCCTGACCGGACTGGGCGTGTCACTCGCGTTCACGATGGGTCTGTGGAACATCGGCGCCGAAGGACAACTCGCGTTGGGCGCGTTGTCGGCGTCGTGGCTGGCGCTCGCGATGCCCGGCCTGCCGCGCGGGGTGATGCTTCCCGGTCTGGTGATCCTCGGGCTGGCCGGCGGCGCGGCGTGGGCGTTGATTCCCGCCGTGTTGCGGGCCTGGGCCGGAATGAACGAGATCATCTCGACGCTCATGCTGAACTACGTCGCGTTGCTGTGGGTCGACTATCTCGTTTTTGGCTCGTGGGCCGACCCCACGGCGTTCAGTTTCCCCTATTCGCGCCGATTTTCGGAGAGTGCGACCTTTCCCACGCTGGTGGGTGACGTGCACCTCGGTCTGGTCTTTGCCGTCGTGGCCGCCGCGGTTCTCGGGCTGCTGCTTAGCCGCACACGCTGGGGATACGAGATCCGCGCGATCGGCGCCGGCCAGGCGGCGGCGCGGTACGCCGGGATGCCGGTGCGGCGGAATATCCTGATCGTGATGGCGGCCAGCGGCGCCCTGGCCGGTCTGGCGGGCGTGGGCGAGGTGGCCGGCGTCATCCATCGCATCCAGCAAGGACTCTCACCCGGCTACGGGTTCACCGCCATCATCATCGCGTGGGTCGCCCGGCTCCATCCCTGGGCCGTCGTCGGGGTGGCGGTGCTCTTTGCCGCGCTGCTGAACGGCGGCTTCGTGATTCAGACGCTTGGCGTGCCCGCGGCGATCGCCTACATGCTGCAGGCGTTGATTCTCGCGTTTGTGCTGGCGAGCGAGTACCTGCTCCGGCGCGTCCGCCGGCAGCGCGCGGTAGCCGCAACGCGGGCGGCACTGGCCGTGTCGTCATGAACGCCGATCAACTGATCCTGCTGCTCGCGGCCGCCGTCGCGTCGGGCGCGCCGCTGATCTTTGCCGGCATCGGCGAGGTGTTGGCCGAACGCAGCGGGGTGCTCAACCTCGGCGTCGAGGGCATGATGCTGGTCGGCGCGGTGGCCGGGTTCGCGGCGGTCGTGGCGACGCGCGATCCCTGGGTCGGGGCGTTGACCGCAATGATCGCCGGTGCGGCGATGGCCGCCGGCCATGCCTTCTTGACAGTAACGCTGGGGTCCGAACAGGTGACCACAGGCTTGGCGCTGGCGCTTTTCGGCACCGGGCTCAGCGCCTTCGTGGGCAAGCCGTTTGTCGGGATCGCGAATCCCTCACCTGTTCACGTGGTACCGATCCCCGTCATGAGCCAGATTCCTGTGATTGGCCGTGTCTTCTTTCAGCAAGATGTTTTGGTCTACGTCAGTTACGTCCTGGCGATCGCCATCTGGTGGTGGCTGTCGCGCACGCGGCCAGGGCTGCACCTCCGGGCGTGCGGCGAGAGTCCCGAAGCGGCCGACGCCATGGGCGTCAACGTGACGGCGATGCGCTACGGCGCGGTCATCGCCGGCGGGGCGCTCGCAGGACTCGCCGGCGGGTACCTCTCCCTGGCCTACACCCCGGCCTGGACTGAAGGCATGACCGGGGGTCTCGGATGGATCGCGATCGCGCTGGTCATCTTCGCGACGTGGAATCCGCTCCGGCTGCTCGCCGGCGCGTATCTCTTTGGCGCCGTCGACGCGCTGGGGTTTCGTGTGCAGGTACTCGGCGTGCAAACCTCATCGATCCTGTTACGGATGCTGCCGTACCTGTTCACGTTGGGCGTGCTGCTGCTCATCACGCTTGTGCGGCGCCAGTCCTACGTGCCCGCCGCGCTGGGGCGCACGTATTTCCGGGAAGAGTAGCGTGAGGTGAGTCTGATGGACGCGTACTTCTTTGGCGAGCGCAAGCCGATCCCGGAAGGGTTTGCCGAGTGGTTGGACCCACGGGTGACCGCTGCGGTGAGCATTGACATGCATCGCGGGCACCTGGACGACAGCCCCGACTGCCCCTGCCCGTCTCCGCGCGGGCGCGAGATCATCGAGCCTCTCAACCGCTTCCACAGGGAATGCCGCCGCCTTGGCGTCCCCGTTATCCACGTCAAAACTGGTCTGCGGCCATCAGGCATCGACGATACAAGAGGATTCCTATCGGCGTGGCGGCTGACATTTCCGGTAGCGGTTGGACCAATTCTTGGGATCGATAGGCATGGC
>JBGQGY010000153.1:0-7180 GCA_041497675.1 bacterium
CCCAGGGCCGGATGGTCCTGCAGGGCACCGTCGAAACCCTGGCCGATCAAGTGCTTGGCGGCGCGTATCGGATCAGGCTCGAGGTGAGCGGGGACGGGCTCGACGAGACGCTTGCGGGGACACCGGGTGTGGTCGGCGTCTCTCGCGAAGATGGGTGGATCTACCGGCTCGAAGCCAAGAGCGACTGCCGCGCCGAAATCGCGAGGCGCGTCGTCTCAAAGGGCGTCCCCTTGCTAAGTTTATCTCTTGAGCGCCCGAGTCTGGATGAAATATACGCGCGGCACTTCCACGGAGGACAGTATGAGGCGTGAGGGGTCGCCCTGGACCGGCGTCTGGGCGGTGTTTTTCAAGGAACTGGCGGATCACCTTTCCAGCACCCGGATGCTGATCCTGGAAAGTCTGACCTTCATCATGGCCCTGATCGCCGTGTTCACGGCGACGCAGGCGCTGACGCAAACGGTGGGCGAGGATCCGTTCATCTTCTTGAAGCTGTTCACGACGGACCGCGACCCGCTGCCATCGTTCCTGTTCTTTCTCGGTCTCCTGATCCCGCTAACGGCGATTGCGCTCGCCTTCGATGCGGTCAACAGCGAGCACAACCGGCGCACGCTAAGCCGCGTGCTCGCGCAGCCGATCTACCGAGACGCCTTGCTGCTCGGCAAGTTCCTGGCCGGACTCACCACGATGGCCATCATGCTGGCGGCCCTGTGGCTGCTGATCACAGGGCTGGGGATCTTCCGTCTGGGCGTGGTGCCCAGCGGGGAGGAAGTGGCGCGCGGCCTGCTCTTCTTGCTGGCGACGCTGGCCTATGCGGGCGTGTGGCTGGGTCTCGCCATGGGCTTCTCGGTGTTGTACCGGCAGCCCGCGACCTCGGCGCTGGCCACGCTGGCCGTGTGGCTCTTCTTCGCGGTGTTCTGGAACATCATCACGCAGATCGTGGCCCAGGCGGTACGCCCCATCGAGTACGGTTTCCCTGAGGAGCAGTTGCGCCAGATCCAGATGCAACTGTTCCTCTCACGCCTGTCGCCAAACACGCTGTACACAGAGGTCCTGCTTGCGATCCTGAACCCCGCGCAGCGCGCGCTGGGGCCGGTGCTGGTGACGCAGCTCGAAGGCGCGATCCTAGGCACGCCGCTCCCATGGTTCGACAGCCTGCTGCTGGCCTGGCCGCAACTGATCGGGATGATCGCGTCGGTGATTCTGCTGTTTGCATGGGCGTACGTGAACTTCCAGCGGCAGGAAGTCAGAGCGTAGGTTACAGGAGAATGTCGTCAACCGACAGCGCGACGTCGGGCAGCGCCAGAGGGGTCAGCCGATCGCCGCGGCGGGCGAGCCGGATCTCCCGATAGCCATTGGGGGCAGGATCTCGGTAGATCTGGCCACCATTGGCTCTACAGGGGCTCGACTCAGTGAGGGGATTCAGTCGGCGGCGGGTGCTGCGCCAAACCGGGCACGGTGGACCCGCACCGCCTGAGCCTGGATGTCCGCGCGGTACGACGACCGCACCAGCGGACCGGATTCGACATAGGCGAACCCACGGCGCAGTCCCTTGTCGCGGAGCATCGCAAACTCGTCGGGCGTGTAGTAGCGGTCGATCGGGTGATAGTCGGGCCCGGGCCGCAGATATTGCCCCAGCGTGAGCACGTCCACGTCGACGGCGCGCAGCTCGTCCATCGTCTCAACGATTTCGTCGGTCGTCTCGCCCATCCCCAGGATGATGCTGCTCTTGGTGAAAGACGTGTACCCCCACTCCTTCGCCCGGCGCAGCAGCTCGATCGAGCGATCGAAGTTGCCGTGGCGCACCACTTTGAAGATGCGTCTGGGCGCCTCGATGTTGTGGGCCAGGATCTCGGGGTTGGCTTCGAGCACCGTGCGCAGCGGATCAGGGTCGCCCTTGAAGTCCGGGATCAAGACCTCGACGGTGCAGGATGGCAGGCGGCGGTGAATCTGGCGGATCGTCTCGGCGTAGACACCCGCGCCGCCGTCGGCCAGCTCGTCGCGGTTGACCGACGTGATGACCGCGTGGCGCAACCCCATCGCGATGACCGCATCGGCCAGACGCGCCGGCTCGGCCAGATCGAGCTCCGTCGGCAGGCCGTGGGCGACCGCGCAGTAGGCGCAGTTGCGCGTGCACACGTTGCCCAGGATCAGAAACGTCGCGGTGCGCCGGCCCCAGCACTCACCGATGTTCGGGCAGCGCGCCTCTTCACAGACCGTGTGCATTTGCTGAGTGCGCATGATGCGCGCGAGGTCGGCGTAGTTCTCACCGCCCGGCAGCCGAACCTTGATCCACTCGGGGCGCTTTGTCTCAACGGCCACCCTGGTACCCCTCAAACCAGCCCTTGAGCCGATTCAGGAACTGCATCGATGTCGCCCCGTCGAAGATGCGGTGATCGAACGACAACCCCAGGTGCATGATCGGGCGGATGGCGATGGCGTCGTCCCGCACCACGGCCCGTTTGACGATCGCGTCGGTCGCCAGGATCGCGGCCTGCCCGGGCACGACGATCGGCATCGACCAGATCGACCCAAACACCCCGGGGTTGGTGATCGTGAACGTGCCGCCCTCGATGTCCGGCAGCCCCAACTTCCCTGCCCGCGCCCGGGTCGTCAGATCGTCGAGCGCGCGCGCGATCCCGGCCAGGCTCAATTGGTCGGCGTTGTGAATCACCGGCACGACCAGCCCGTCGTCGATGGCGATGCCGACCCCGATGTTTACGGCCTTGCGGAGAAGAATCCCGTCATCGCTCCACGACGAGTTCACCACCGGCAGGCCCCGCAGCGCTTCGGCCACAGCCTGCACGAAAAACGCCGTGTAGGTCAATGACACCCCGTCGCGGCGCCAGGCATCTTTGTTGGCCTCGCGCCACGCGACGACCGCGCTCATGTCGGCCTCGATGACACCATAGGCGTGGGGGATCTCGCGTTTGCTCTGCGCCATCCGCTGCGCGGTAGACCGCCGGATCGGCGAGAGTTTCATGATCTGGTCGCCCGCGTGGGCGGCCGCGGCCGGTGCGGGCGCGGCGACGCCGCGCCCGGCGGCAAACTTCAGCACGTCCTCTTTCGTGACGCGCCCCCCGGCCCCCGTGCCTTCGAGCGTCTCGAGCGCCGCAAGCGGGATCTGGTGCTCTTCCGCCAGGCGCAACACCAACGGGGACAGGCGTGCTCCACGCGACCCGGTCGCCGCCGCGGCGGGCGGCCGCATCGGTGATTCATCCGAGCCGGCCGGCCCCGGTACCACCCGCGCCGCCGTGTGCGCCGCGGCGCCGGTTTCCGTTCCCGCCGTTTCGATCAGCGCGATGGGAGATCCCACAGGCCGGGTCTCCCCCTCCGGGACCAGCAGTTCCTTCAGGACGCCGGCGAAGGGTGACGGCATCTCGACGTTGACTTTGTCGGTCGTGATCTCAACCAGGGGCTCGTACTTCTCAACCTGATCGCCCGGCTTTTTCAGCCACCTGGCGATGGTGCCCTCGTGAATGCTCTCACCGAGTTGTGGCAGCTTGATCTCGACCGACATCACGGCTCCTCGGCTCAGTAGGCGGCCAGCCGGCGCATCGCGCCGGCGATCTTGTCCGCGGTGGGAATGAACGCCGCGGCCAGTGGGTCAGAGTACGGCATCGCGGGGACGTCGAGCCCCGCGACGCGGACAATTGGGCCATCCAGCGAGTCGAACGCCTCTTCGGCGATGATGGCCGAGACCTCGGCGCCAAACCCCATGAACCGGTTGTCTTCGTAGACGACCATGGCCTTGTTCGTCTTGCGCACCGACGTCAGGATCGTCTCCGTGTCCAGCGGCCGCAACGTGCGCAGGTCGACGACCTCGGCGTCGATGCCCTCGGCGGCAAGCCGTTCGGCGGCCTGCAGCGTCTCGTGGAGCATTTGACCGTAGGCGAAGACCGACAGCATGGTCCCCTGCCGCCGCACCATCGCCGGACCGATCGGCACCACGTAGTCGTCCTCGGGCACCTCGCCTCGAAGCGCCCGATACAGACGCTTGTGCTCGAGGAAGAGCACGGGGTCCGGATCGCGGACCGCCGCCTTGAGCAGTCCCTTCGCATCATACGGCGTGTAGGGCGTCACCACCTTGAGACCCGGCACGTGGGTATAGAACGCCTCGATGCTCTGCGAATGGTACAACCCGCCGTGGACCTCGACCCCGCCCCCGTATGGCGCACGGATGACGATGGGACAGCCAAACGCGCCGTTGCTCCTATACCGCATCCGCGCGGCTTCGCTCACGATCTGGTTAAACGCGGGATGGATGAAATCCGAAAACTGGATCTCGGCGATGGGGATCAGACCGTTGGCCGCCATCCCGATCGCTGCGCCGACAATCGCCGATTCGGCCAGCGGGGTGTCGAGCACCCGCGCCTCGCCAAACTCGGCGTAGAAGCCATCGGTCGCCCCAAAGACACCGCCCTTGATGCCGACATCCTCGCCGAGGACGAGCACCCGCGCATCCCGCTTCATCTCTTCGTACATACCCAGACGGATCGCGTCGAGCAGCCGCATCTCGGCCATGCGCGTCCCCTATCCCTCGTGGTAGACGTGCCGGGTGACGGTGGATGGATCGGGCCACGGCGCCTGTTCTGCGTGCTCCGTGGCGTCGTTGACGATCGTCTTGATCCGCCCGTGGATGTCGGTGTACGGGGCCTCGTCCATCACACTCACTTGTTCGAGATAGTGCTTGAAGACCACCAGGGGATCCTTGCTCCGCCCGGCTTCGACGTCGGCGGTCGGCCGATACTTCTCCTGACGATCTTCGGAGGAGTGCGCCGTCAGCCGCTCGACCTTGCACTCGATCAGGGTCGGACCTTCGCCGGCCCGCGCGCGCCGCACGGCTTCCCGCGCGACCGCATAGCAGGCGAGCACATCGGACCCGTCGACGACGATACCCGGAAACCCGTAGCCGGCCGCGCGCACCGCCACATCCTGCACGGCAAATTGCAGACGCGTTGGCACGGAGATCGCATAGCGGTTGTTCTCGACGCAGAACAGCACGGGCAGCTTGTGGACGCCGGCGAAGTTCAACGCCTCATGCCAGTCGCCCTGGCTTGTGCCGCCCTCGCCCACAGACGTCACGCACACCTCGCCGGTGCCGCGAACCTTGGCCGCGTAGGCAATGCCGGTGGCGTGCAGGTATTGCGTACCGACCGGACTGCTGGTGGAGAGGATCTTGTGCGCGGGATGCGCCCAGTGCGCGGGCATCTGGCGCCCCCCACTGCTGGGGTCGGCCTCCCGGGCGAAGAGCCCGAGCATCAGGTCGCGGGCACTCATGCCCTTGGTCAGACACGCGGCGAGCGACCGGTAGTACGGTACCAACCAGTCACGCTCGCGGTCGACGGCCCACATGATGCCGACCTGCGCACCCTCGTGCCCCTGGCCCGAGATCACGAAGGACACCATCCCCGCGCGCTGTAATATCCACATGCGCTCGTCGATGGCGCGGGCCAGCGCCACGTACGAATACATCTCCAACAGATCGTCACGGGTCAGACCCAAGGCCTCGTGTCTGGTCTGCGCGGCCTTGATATCAGGAGCTGCCATCCGATCGTCGCCCCCTCGAGGCACCGTCCTACGCGTGCAGCACGCGCCCGAGCGCGTCCAGGGCCGCCTCCTTGACCGCCTCCGAGAGTGTCGGATGCGAGTGGACCGCCCCGCCAAGCTCCACGACCGTACCTTCAAGATACTTCGCCACGACGCCCTCCGCCAGGAGGTCTGTCACCGAGGGCCCGATCATATGGATGCCCAGAATCTCGCCCGTCCCGGCGGCGCTGACGATCTTCACGAACCCGTCGCGGGCGTCCTCGATCACCGCCTTGCTGGTCGCCTGAAATGCAAACTTGCCGACCTTGACCTCGTGGCCTTGCTCCTTCGCCTGCTCCTCCGAGAGCCCCATGGTGGCCACCTGCGGGAAGCTAAACGTGGGGCGCGGCACGGCCTGATAGTTCATCGGCGGGTGCTTGAGCCCGGCCATGGTTTCGGCGGCGTGCACGGCCTCGTCCTGGCCGACGTGAGCCAGGCGAAACGGCCCGCCGATCACGTCACCCGCCGCGTAGATCCCCGACACCGACGTGTGAAACGCCTCGTCGACGATGACCGCGCCGTTCTTGGTCGCAACCCCGGCGGCGTCCAGGGCGAGCCCCTCCAGCAGCGGCGCACGCCCCACGGCGATCAGAAGGTAGTCGGCCTCGACCGTCTCAGTCTCTGCACCCTTCGCCAGTGTGATCGCGACCCCGGCGCCTCGCACGACGACCGCTTTCGCGGTCGTCCCCGCCCGGACAACAATGCCCTTGCGGCTAAAGATTCGCTCCAGGGCTTTGCCGATCTCCTGATCTTCGAGCGGAAGGACGGTCGGCAGCAACTCGACCAGCGTCACCTTGCTGCCGAGCGCGTTGAACAGGCTGGCGAACTCTGCGCCGACGGCCCCGGCGCCGAGAATCACGATCGTCTTGGGAATGTCAGTCAGCGAAAGCGCGCCCGTGCTGTCGAGGATACGCTGATTGTCGATCGTCACCCCGGGGATGCTGCGGGGGGTCGATCCGGTGGCGATGAGCGCCTGCTTCCCTTCGAGCTCGGTTTCGGAACCGTCGTTGAGCGCCACGCCGACCTTCGTGCGCGACAGAAAGCGCGCGCTGCCGTTGAAGACGTCGATTTTGTGTTTGCGCATCAGGAACTGGATCCCGCGGTGCAACCGCTCGACGACCGCGGTCTTTCGCTCCTGCATCTTGGCGAAGTTGATCACGACCTGACCGGTCTCGACGCCGAGCGACGACGCGTCCTTGAGACGCTCGACCAGCTCCGCGGAGTGTAGCAGCGCCTTGGTGGGGATACACCCCCAGTGCGTGCAGATCCCGCCGAGCTTGTATCGCTCGACCACGGCGGTCCGCAGCCCCAACTGGGCGGCTCGGATCGCGCCGACATATCCGGCGGGGCCTCCGCCGATCACCACCAAATCATAGGGCTCAGCCACGTCCGCCTCCACGCATAGGATGATGAGCCCGCGGGTTGCGCATCGCGGGGGTCACCATTCGCTAACCATTGACACGGATTTTCGCCCGCCGTAGCCTTCGGCCGTCCCGTGCCAGAACGCCACTTCGTGCTCGTCGGTCTTCCAGCACAGAAAGATCGGCCTACCGCGGAGCCGCGCGGGGAAATCCACGAGACCTAGGTCGAGATC
>JBGQGY010000154.1:0-7162 GCA_041497675.1 bacterium
CGCCGCCACCGTCTCTTTCCCTGCTACAAGCTGCGCACGATGTATCGTGATGCTGACGAGCGGCTTCAGGAGTATCTGGCCCTCCACCCCGATGCGGCCGCCGAGTGGCAGCGGTATTGGAAGTTGCGCGGGCCGGATCCCCGCGTCACGCGCGCCGGCGCATGGTTGCGCCGCTATTCGCTGGATGAGGTGCCCCAGGTCTTCAACGTGCTGCGCGGCGAGATGAGTCTGGTCGGCCCGCGGCCGTATCTACCGCGCGAACTGCCCATGCTCGAGGGTGACGGGATGCTCGACGTCCGGCCCGGCATGACGGGGTTATGGCAGGTCAGCGGCAAGAACACGCTCGAATACACACAACGGGTGAAGCTCGACCGCTGGTACGTCAGCAACTGGTCGTTGTGGCTCGACGTGATGATCCTCGCCAAGAGCGTTCCGGCAGTTCTGCGGGGCGAGTAACCGCTCTACTTGCCAGCGGATTTCGCATAGGGCTATAATCCGCCTCGTTCGTGGGGCGCGCGGTCGCACGGGGCGTCGACGCGCGCCGTGTTCAGGGGGTCGTTCTCAGGAGGGCGTGCAGTGTCCCAGGGCAGGATCGCATGAGCATCGCGCTCTCCGTCATCATTCCGACACGCAACGAGCGGGACAATGTGCCCCGATTGCTCGATGCCGTGCGCCGCGCGCTGGACGGTCTCGACTATGAGTTGGTCTTCGTGGACGATAGCACCGACGGCACCGAGCGGGTCCTGAGTGAGGCGGCGCGTGCCGATCCGCGAATCGTCGTCCACCATCGCGAGGGCGGTCGCGGTCTGGCGAGTGCCGTCATCACCGGCATCGGGATCTGTCGCGCCGACGCGCTTGCCGTCATCGATGCCGACCTGCAGCATCCCCCGGGCCTGCTGCGGGCGATGCTGGCACAGATGGCCGACACCTCGGCCGACGTGGTTGTCGCCTCGCGCTTCCTCCCGGGGGCCGGGACGCCGGGGTTGGGGGCGGGGCGCCGGGCGATCTCGCAGGTCACGCGGATACTGGCCAGGGCGTTGCTGCGCGGCGCACGGCGCAGCACCGATCCGCTCGCGGGGTACTTTCTGGTGCGGCGCGCCGCCGTGGATGGGGTGGAGTTGCGGCCCATCGGGTTCAAGATCCTGTTGGAGATCCTAGTGCGGGGCCGCATCACGCAGGTGGCGGATGTCCCATGCGTCTTCGAGGCCCGCGCCGGCGGGGACAGCAAGGCCACCGTGCGGCAGGGGATCGAGTTGGTCCGGCAGATCGTCGCGCTGGCCGCCAGCAACCCAGAGGATTCACGCGTGTGGAAGTTCCTCATGGTCGGGACGACCGGCGTGATCCTGGACGTGATCGCGTTCTGGATCCTGGTCCATAGCTTTGGGCTGCATGTCATTGCGGCGGGCCTGGTCGGTGGCGCCGTCGCGACCTTATCAAACTTCATCCTGAACAACGCGTACACGTTTGCCGACCGTTATGTGGAAGGGCCGTCCGTCTTCTTCCAGCGGATGGGCAGATACTACGTGACGACCTGGGCCGGCCAGGCCGTCTACCTGGGGCTGCTCTGGATGTTGACGCACCTGGGAATGGTCCCTATGCTGGCCAATCTGATCGGCGTGCTCGTCGGCGGGATGCTGAACTACATCGTACACAACATGTGGACCTGGCGACACCAGAGCGCCGGTTGACGGGAACTGAGGTGGCAGGATGGCAACCGTAGCAGACATCGCAGCACACGCCGGCCGCCTGCGCGAGAGCATCGGACGGGTCATTCTGGGCAAGGACGAGGTTATCGATCTTGTGGTGACCGCGCTGCTCGCCCGCGGCCACGTCTTGCTTCGGGACGTCCCAGGCGTTGGGAAGACGATGCTCGCCCGCACGGTGGCCCGCTCGATCGGCGGCGACTTCACACGCATTCAGTGCACACCTGACCTGTTGCCCTCGGATGTCCTGGGGACGGCGATCATCGATCCGAAGACGTACGAGTCGCGTTTCGTCCCCGGGCCGATTTTCGCCAACGTCGTGCTGGTCGATGAACTGAACCGCACCACACCCCGGACCCAGTCGTCATTTCTCGAGCCCATGGACGAGTGGCAGGTGACGGTGGACGGTCAGGCGCGCCGCACGCCGCGTCCCTTCTTTCTCATGGCCACGCTGAACCCGACCGAGCACCACGGGACGTATCCCCTCCCGGAGGGGCAACTGGACCGGTTCACCGTGTCGACGTCGCTCGGGTACCCGCCGCTTGCGGCGGAGCGCGCCATGCTGGCCGGCCACCTCGGGCGCCATCCCATCGAGTCGGTGACACCGGTGCTCCAGCCGGCCGACCTGCTGGCGGCGCAGGACGCGACCTCAGGGGTCTTTGTCAGCTCTGCCGTGCGCGAGTACGTGCTCGCGATTACCGGGGCCACGCGCTCACATCCTGCGATCGCCCTCGGCTGCAGCCCGCGGGGCAGTCTGGCACTGATGCGCACCGCGCAGGCACGGGCGGCCCTGGTCGGGCGATCGCACGTCACACCCGACGATGTCAAGATGCTGGCGGTGCCGGTGATGGCGCACCGGCTGCTGCTGCGGCCCCAGGTCGGCGGGGCGCCCTCGGCCGAAGAGGTGATCGGCGAGATCCTGACCTCGGTGTCAGTACCGATCTTTGAGACCCCTCGTGCCAACGCGTGAAGGCACCGTACTGTTAATCGTCACCGGAGCGATCTTCCTGCTGGCAACGAATCTGATGTCCGGGTTGCTGTTCGTCCTGAACGCCCTGCTGGTCGCGCTCATGGTGGTCGGGGTGGTCACCGCCGTCCGCCCGCTCGGGGGCCTCACCGTGACACACCGCGCTCCGGCGCGAGGGGTGGAAGGCCAGCCCGTCGCCATGCAGGTGACGCTCTCGGCGTCACGTGGCTCGCGGTTCCTCGTGGTGGAAGACGGCTGGGCCGGGGCGCGCGCGCGCGCCTTCGTGCCGGTGGTGCATCGGGGTGGGGCGGCGACGTTGGCGCTCAGTCCCGTGCCCGAGCGCCGCGGGCAGTTTGCGCTGGGGCCGACGGAGATCTCGTCACGCGGGCTGGTTGGCCTCGTGGTGGCCCGGCGCCGCATCGATACGCCTGAGCGCATCACGATCTGGCCGCGGGTCACCCCGGTGCCCAATGTGGCCCGGGCCTATCTCGCGCCGGTTCTCGATGGTCCATCGGGCCGGCGGACCCGCGAACCGGTCGAACTCTACGGCGTGAGAGACTACCGTGCGGGCGACAGCCTGGCCCACGTGCATTGGAAGTCCTCGGCCCGCCGTGGCGCGCTCGTGGTCCGAGAGTTCGAGCGTCCCACCGATCCCCGGGTGGCCGTGGTGGTCGATCTTGATCGAGCGCAGTCACCGGCCCGTTTGGACGCCGCCGTGCGGGCGGCAGCGTCGCTGCTCTGGGCTGCGCGCGAGGCGCACGCAGACTCGACCCTCGTCACCTGGAACGGAGCGTTCGCCGAACACGCCGCGTGGGAGACCGCGATGGACTGGCTGGCGGGCGTCACCCCGTCCGGCCCTCCCGTCGCTGAGGTGCTGGCGGCCATTCGTGAGCGGACCCAGCGCCACCTGATTGTGGTCGCGTCGTCCGCGGCGATCCCGCCGCTTCCCGACGTCACGCCGGTCGTGCCTGCCGACGAGGCCGGTCCGCAACACACGCTCGTGTTCACGCCGGATGGGCAGGTCCAGGCATGCTAAGCTGGCGCCGCCTGCTGTCGAGCGCGGCACCGGAGCATTCGATCCCGCTCCGTTTGTGGACCCTTGCCGCCGTGACCGCCAGCATTTTTGCGGTGACCGAGCACGACGACTTCGTCGAGCTGCGGTTGATCGTGCCGGCGCTCGTGGCCGCAGGGTTTGCTTTTTCGTACTGGCGGCGGGGAAAGCGTAACTGGTGGGTCAAGATCCTCCTGGCGCTCTGCTGTCTCGAGGTGGCGCGCCAGTTCATCCGAGGGATCCTGGCCGATCCCTTCCATACCAGCGTCCCGCTGACGGTATTCCTGCTGTGGTTGCAGACGCTCCACGCGTTTGATGTGCCGGCCCGTCGCGACCTGCTGTTCAGTCTGTTGTCGTCGGTCATCCTGATGGCCGTCGCGGCGGCGTTCAGCATCCACGCGACGTACCTGTTCTACCTGGTCGTCTACGCGGCTGCCGCTGTGCAGGTGCTGGTCCACAACACCTGGCAGGGCGCGCAGGAGGCCGCCCGGATCCCCAGTGCCGAGCCTGCGCCAAGGTTCAGCCACGGGGTGACGATGGCCGCCAACCATCTGCTGGTGATTGTCTTGCTCGCGGCGGGCGTGGTATTCATGGCCACCCCGCGGTTCGAGGGCCTGCGCATCACCACGCTGCCGTTCACGCCGCGACTCTCGTGGTTCGACGTGTTCAACGGCCGGTTGGTCAACCCCGCCTATCCGTCCGACGGCAACCAGATCGATGGCGCGTCCTCCGGGCCGTGGAACCCCCGCGGGTATTTTGGCTTTAGCGCGACCGTGGATCTCCGGTTGCGTGGCCGCCTCGATGATGCGATCGTCATGCGCGTGCGCGCGACACGTCAGTTCAACTGGCGGGCGCTGGTGTTCGACACCTATACGGGGTCGGGATGGAAGACCTCGGACGCGCGCGTGTCCGAGATTGACGGCACCTATCCGCCGATTACGCTCGTTCACCAGGGCGACGAGGTCTTGAGCTACGCGGCGCGGCCGCTGCAGGTCGTGCAGACCTTCTACATCGACCGCGAGCAGCCCAACGTGGTGTTCGCTGCACCACTGGCCGAGCGGCTGTACGTGCCCAGCGGGAAGATCTACCAGGACCGGTTCGGGGCGGTGCGCCTGACGAACACGCTGAAACCCGGGACGGTGTACAGCGTCGTCTCACGGGCGTTGGTGCCCGACGCGCGCCGGCTCCGCAGCGCACCCGAGGAGATTCCCCAGGCCATCCGCGAGCGCTATCTGAAACTCCCGGCGCTCCCGTCACGCGTACACGCCCTCGCGCAGAAGGTCGTCGCGGGTCAGCCGACGCGCTATGATCGGGTGATGGCGATCAACCGGTTCTTGTTGAGCAACTATCGGTACGATCTGACGATTCCGCCTCAGCGGCGGCCGGGCGACGCGGTGGACTATTTCCTCTTCGAAGAGAGACGGGGATACTGCGAGATCTTCGCCAGTTCGATGGTCGTCCTGTTGCGGTCCGAGGGCATCCCCGCGCGTCTGGTCACCGGCTACACGCCTGGGACGCTGAACTTGGTCACGGGCCTGCTCGAAGTCCGCAACAGCGACGCGCATGCCTGGGTCGAAGTGTTTTTCATGGGGCAGGGATGGGTCGAGTTTGACCCGACGCCGGGATTTCTCGACCCGGCCTCGCTCGGGCAGGCCGCGCAGCAACGATGGGTGTGGCAGGACCTGCTCGACCTGCTCTCGCCGCGGTTGCAACGCTTCGCGGAAGAATCCCCGGCGGCTGCGCGCTTGCTCAACGCGGCCGCACGACACGCGGGTCTCTGGAGCGTGATCCTCCTGGTCGCGGCATTGGGTACCGCCGGCACGCGACGGGTCATCGCGCTGCGAAGCGTGCCCGTCCCGGCTCCGAGCCCAACGCGGATCCTCGCCGGTGTCTACGAGGAGATGTGCGCCATGCTGGCGCGGCGGGGCATCCGGCGTGCACCGACGGAGACCGTCGAGGACTTTCGTCGACGCGTCCGCGACGCGGCCGGTCCGACCCGGCCGCTCCCGGAGGTGGAACTGATTTCCCAGATGGTCGATGGCGCGGCCTACGGCGGTACCGAGCCGGACCCGGACGTCCTCGACGCCGCGCGCACGCATCTGCAGACGCTCGCCGCGAGGTTGAACCGTCGCCATGTCGCTCTCCACTAACGTGCTCGTGCCCGCTGTGACCACCGTGGCGGCCGAACGACGCAGTCGCCTGGTCGTGATCCTGGTAGTGGGGATCGCGCTCTTCGCCGGGTTCGCCCGGATCCCGCGGCTGCACACCCCGGCGGGGATGATCTTCGATGAGATCTATTATGCGAAGGCCGCCGAGCAGTATCTGGCGCGTCAAGAGATCACCGAAGAGCGCACACATCCGCCGCTGTCAAAGTTGATCATCGCCGCGGCCATCGCCGTCGTCGGAGACAACGCGGTCGGGTGGAGGATTGCACCTGCGCTCGCGGGCGTGCTGCTGGTACCGGTGGTCTACGCGCTTGCCATGCTGCTCTTTCGAGACTGGTTCGTGGCGGCCGCGAGCGCGTTGTTGGTGTCACTGGACGGGTTGGCATTCGTGGAGAGCCGGATCGCCAAACCCGACATTTTCCTCACCTTATTTCTGTTCAGCGCGTTCACCGCGTTCTGGAAGTACCTGCGCGGTCGGTTGGACGAGCCCGACGCGCCCGCCGGGCGTGGCGTGACATGGCTCTATGTGGCTGGCGCCGCGGCCGGCGCCGCGGTGGCGACGAAGTGGACGACCGTCGTCCCACTCACCACGATCCCGGTCATGCTGATGCTGCTGAGCGGTTGGGGCCGCATCGCGCTGCCGAGACGAGACCTCTGGCACATCCTGGTGGCGTTCAGCGTCGTACCGGCGGCGGTGTACATGCTGACCTACATCCCATTTTTCTCGCTCGGGCACAGCTTGCGCGACTTCGTCGCGCTACAAAAGTCGATGTACCAGTTCCACGCGAGCCTCACCGAGGGGCATCCTTATCAGTCGCATTGGTGGTCGTGGCCGCTGTTGCTCCGTCCTATCTGGTATGAGTACTATGAAGCCCAGCCGCAGGTCTATCGCGGCATCCTGGCCATCGGCAACCCGATCATCTGGTGGGCGAGCCTGCCGGCGTTCGTGCTGGTGGCCGTCCGGGCGATCCGGCAGCGGGCGCTGCCCGAGACGTTCCTCCTGGTTGGGTTTGCGATCTCGTATGCGCAGTTCGCGTTCATCACCAGGGCGTTGTTCTTGTATCATTTCTTGCCCGCGATCCCGTTCCTGATCATGGGGTTGGCCGAGGGCATGACACGCGTCCGCGCGCGCGTTGGAGTGGGCGTGGTGGTGGTCTTCCTGGTGCTCGCGACGGGTTGGTTTGTCGAGTTCTATCCCGTGCTGTCGGCGTTGCCGATCGCCGCGGAACGCTACTGGCGGCTGATGTGGTTCGGCACGTGGATCTAGCGGTTCCCA
>JBGQGY010000155.1:0-7074 GCA_041497675.1 bacterium
GTGTCAATCTGTTCGTTATCGGTGAATCGTCCATCCAGACGGAGCTTCGTGAAGCCGGATTTACGCTCACCGAACAGGTCGATCACATCGACATCGTCGTGGCCTGTTTCGACCGCACCTTCACCTACCAGAAGCTGCAGACCGCGTTCGACGCGATCCGCGCGGGCGCGCGGTTCATCGCCACCAACCGCGATGCCTATTGCCCGACGCCCGACGGCGGTCTCCCCGACTGCGCGGCCATCATCGCGGCCATCGAGGCGTGTACGCAGCACCAGGTGGAGGAGGTGGTCGGAAAGCCGTCGGTCATCATGGGGCGCCTCCTGGCCGAACGCCTGGGCGTGGCGCCGGGTGACTGTTTGATCGCGGGCGACCGACTCGACACCGACATCGCGATGGGGATCGCCTCAGGGATGGCGACCGCGCTTGTGCTCACGGGGGTCACGACGGCCGATCAGGCGGCGTCTGCGCGCCCGACGCCTGACTTTGTCGTCGACCGGCTGGACCAGTTGCTCCCGGAGCCCGCGTCGTGACGGTGGACCGGCCGCAGATCGTCGCCCACCGAGGGGCGTCCGGCGAGGCGCCCGAAAACACCCTGGCCGCGTATCGCCGCGCGCTCGCCATCGGCGTCGACGCCATCGAACTCGATGTGCACCTCTCGGCCGACGGCGAAGTCGTGGTGATTCACGACTTCATGCTGGGCCGTACCGCCAACGGGTCGGGGCTGGTGGGCGATCTGCCCTTCGCGGCCCTGCGGCGGCTCGACGCCGGGCGGTGGTTTGGCGACGCCTTTGCGGGGGAGCGCATCCCGGCGCTGGCGGAAGCGCTGGACGCCCTGCGGCGCGTCAGGGTGATCATCGAGATCAAGAACGGGCCCATCTACTATCGCGGGATCGCGGACAGGGTGGTGACCGAGGTGCGAAATGCGCGGCACCCCGCCGTGACGGTCTCATCGTTCGATCATCCCGTCCTGCTGGACG
This sequence comes from bacterium, assembly GCA_041497675.1. Taxonomy (GTDB): domain Bacteria; phylum Sysuimicrobiota; class Sysuimicrobiia; order Sysuimicrobiales; family Humicultoraceae; genus JBGPNN01. Next base: position 978 of record JBGQGY010000155.1, read on the forward strand.
TGGAAGCGCTCGCCCCCGATATGCCGACGGCGGTGCTGTACAGCGCTCGACCGATCGACCCGATTCGGCTGGCCCGCGATGCCGGGGCGGAGATCCTGCATCCGCAGTGGGCCCACGTCAGAGCTGACGGCGTGGCGGCCGCCCATGCGGCCGGTCTGCGGGTCGAGACGTGGACCGTCGATGACCCCGGCGATCTCGCGCGTCTCGTCGACACCGGCGTCGACGGCATCATCTCGAATTATCCCGACCGCCTGCGCGCCGTGCTGGCCCAGCGCGGTCTCTCCCTGCCTCTACCCGGTGACTAGAGGGCTCGGCCTCGACGTCGGATATCGGCGCCGACGAGTTCTAGCTGAGCGCCGGTTCCCGCGCCCGCATCGCGTCGTAACGCCCGCGCTGCCTTGTGAGTTCAGCGGCGTCCCAACCCACATGAAGGCCCATAAGCGCGTTGACGGTGTCCGCGGCCCGGTCGGCCGCCCCAGCGTCGAGCACCGCTAGACGCGTACGCAGGTAGAGACAGTCGGCCAGCGTGGCCGCCTGCTCGGCGCGACAGGCGTACACGACCTCTGCCGCGGTGACGGGCGCAGTGTCGGTCAGCCGGCGAGCTAGGACGGGGTCGCCCGCAATGAGTGCCGCGATCTCTGCCGCCGCGCCCCCGTAGGTCTCCAGCAGGTGCGTCCGCTGATCGGGAGCCAGCGGCGCAGCTCCCAACGCTGCTTCCGCCCCGGCAAGACCCGCGCTGCCGGCCAGCGGGATCTCCGCCGTGCGGCCGGGACGGCCGCCGCCGTCGCGGGCCACGATGGCATCGACGGTGTCCTCGGCCATCTTGCGGTACGTCGTGAGCTTGCCCCCGGTGATCGTCACCAGCCCGCCCGGCGAGATGCTCAGGTGATGGTCGCGCGAGAGGGCGGCCGTCGAGCCGGCCGCCGCGGCAACGAGCGGCCTGACCCCGGCGTACGTCCCCGTGATGTCCGACGCGCGCAGCGGCCGGGTCAGGTACCGGTTGGCATGATCCAGCAAGTACGCGACGTCGGCCGCGGTCGCAGCCACGGCATCGAGGTTGCCCGCGTACGAGTCGTCCGTCGTGCCCAGCACCCACCGGTCGGCCCAGGGCACGATGAATGCCAGACGGCCGTCATCGGTTTCCGGGATGACGATCGCCATCGCCCCACGCACCACTCCGGGACGCAACACCAGGTGCACCCCTTTGCTGTGGCGGATCTGAAAGGCGGGCCGGCCATCCATCGAGGCGATCTCCTCAGCCCAGATCCCGGTGGCGTTCACGACGAACCGGGCCGGGACCTCGAATCCCGGACCGCCGAGCCGATCTTCAACGCGGGCGCCGGTGACGCGGTCACCCGCCCGCACGAGCCCGGTGACCGCCGCATAGTTGAGCGTCACGGCTCCATGCGCCCGCGCCGTCGCCAGCACCGAGTGCGTCAAACGCACGTCATCGGTGCGGGCATCGTAGTAGACGAAGGCGGCGCGCAGCCCGTCGGTGCGCAGATCGGGCACCTCGCGCTCGAGCGTCTCGCGCGCAACGACGCGATGGCGCAACGCCGGGTCGCCGGCGAACAGGTCGTAGGCCAGCAGACCAAGGCGCACGCCGAGCGGCGTGAAGGGCCGCACGACGGCGGGCAGGCGCAGCCCCAACGGCCGCTGCGTCGACGCGTAGAGCGGCACCACAAACGGCAGCGGCCGCGCCACGTGCGGCGCCAACCGCAACAACAGCGTGCGCTCGCGCAGCGCGTCGCGGACGAGCCCAATGTGGCCCTGGGGCAGGTAGCGAATGCCGCCGTGGATGAGCTTGGTCGATCGGCTACTGGTGCCGCACGCGTAGTCGGCGCGCTCGACCAGCCCCACCCGATAACCGCGGCTGGCCGCATCGAGCGCCACGCCGGCGCCCGTGATGCCCCCGCCGATCACGAGCACGTCGACCCCGCCCGCCAGCGACCGGGCAATCTCGGATCGCGAGGATGTCATCACCGCAGTCACCGCTGCCAGCCTAGCATGAGGCCCTGAAGGGCGAAAGTCGGGCGGTGAGTGTATCCGGGCGTCTAGGGGGTGGCGTTGCCGGGCCTGAGAGCCTTTGCTATCCTGTCAGGGAGTCAGGCCTGCGTGAGGTGGCGTGTGGAGATCGTGCTCGCCAAACATCAGGGCTTCTGCGGCGGCGTTCGCCGTGCCGTCGAGATGTCCGAGGTCACCGGTACTCAGACCGGTGGGAAGGCGCAGACCTGGGGCCCGCTGATCCATAACCCGCAGGTCGTCGGGCGTCTCGAGCAGGCCGGCGTCGCCGTGGCCGAAGACGTCGACGACCTGGGCGGCGAGGCCTTCGTGGTCTCGGCCTACGGCGTCGAGCATGCCGTCCTTGAAGCCGCGCGCGCGAAGGGCATGCGCATCGTCGACGCGACCTGCCCCGTGGTCATCCGCGCCCACTCTTTGGCCTTCAAACTCGTCGAGGAAGGCCACCAGGTGATCGTCGTCGGCGACCACGGTCACCCGGAGATGGTGACCCTCAAAGAGGCCCTTGGCGACCGGGTGACGATCGTCCACACGCGCGACGAAGCGCGGGCCGTGAAACTGCGCGGCAAGATCGGCGTCATGTCGCAGACCACGCAATCAATGGAAAACTTCCGCGAGATCGTCGGCGATCTTGCCCTTCGCACGAAAGAACTCAAGGTGGTCAACACGCTGTGCCCCGCCATCACCGTGCGGCAGGAAGAGGCCGATCGGCTGGTCAACGTGGTCGACACGCTCGTTGTCGTCGGTGGGCACCACAGCAGCAATACGATCCGTCTGGCTGAAATCGGCCGATCCAGCAACCTGCCCACCCACCACATTGAAGTCGCGGCGGAACTCGACCCCGCCTTGTTTGCCGGCGTGACGCGCGTCGGCGTGATGTCGGGCGCCTCGACGCCCGAGTGGATCATCGCCGAAGTCATCCGCCGGCTCCAGGAGATCGGAGCCGGGACGGAGGAGAGCGCCGCCGCAGCCTCGTGACACAGCCGGTCGTCGTTGTCGTCGGCCGCCCCAACGTCGGCAAGTCCGCCCTGTTCAACCGTCTGATCCGGCAGCGTTTGTCGATCGTCGACGACGTGCCCGGTTTGACCCGTGATCGCCTGTACGCCTCGGCCGAATGGCGCGGCCGATCGTTCACCGTGGTCGACACAGGCGGGTTGGTCTCGGGAACGGCCGGCGGGATCGCCGGGCAGGTGCGCAGCCAGGCGGAACGGGCCATCGCCGAGGCGGATGTCATCCTCTTCGTCGTGGATGCCCGCGCGGGCATCGTGCCTGAAGATCGGGCCATTGCCGACGTCGTGCGCCGGGCGCGCGTGCCGGTGCTGGTCACCGCCAACAAGGTCGATGGTGAGTCGCTCGAACCGTCGGCGCACGAGTTCTACGCGCTCGGTTTCGGCGATCCCATCCCGGTTTCGGCCCTCCACGGCCGGGGCACCGGCGATTTGCTCGATGCCGTCGTCGCCATGCTGCCCGAACCGGCCGTCGAGGAAGGCGGGGCCATCGAACCGTCCGCGGTCGCCGTGGCGCTCGTCGGCCGTCCCAACGTGGGGAAATCGTCGCTGGTCAACGCCATCCTCGGGGAGCCTCGGGTGGTGGTCGATGCGGCGCCGGGGACGACCCGCGACGCCGTGGACGAGCACTTCGAGCGGGCCGGTCGCCGGTATATCCTGATTGACACCGCCGGGTTGCGCCGGCGGTCGCGCGTCGATGAGCCGATAGAAGTGTACAGTGCGGCCCGGGCGCGCAACGCGATCGAACGCGCCGATGTGGCCGTGGTCGTGCTCGACGCGACCAGCCCCGTCAGCGACCAAGACCAGCGCATCGCGCGGGAGATTGCCGATGCCGGTCGCGGGGTCGTCATCGCCGTCAACAAGTGGGATCGTGTGGCGCAATCCCCCGAGATCGACGCGCGGCGCAAACGCTCCATCCTGCACGCCCTACGCTTCATCTCATACGCGCCGGTGCTGGCGACCTCGGCGACGGCGGGGTGGGGGATTGCGTCCCTGCTGGAGGCCGCCGACCGCGTCGCAGCAGCCCACCAGGGGCGCATCGGCACCGGACCGCTCAACCGCGTCATCGGCGACGCCGTGGCCAAGCACGAACCTCCGACCGATCCCAGCGGGCGTCGATTGAGAATCTACTACGCCACGCAGCCGGAGACACGACCACCGACGTTCGTCCTCTTTGTCAACGAGCCGAAACGGATGCCGACGGACTATCGCCGCTATCTGGAAAACGCGATCCGCGGCAAGTTCGATCTGCCCGGGGTGCCCGTGCGCCTGGTGCTCAGGCGCCGAAGTGAGTCGGCGACCGCGTAGGCATGCCGGAGCTTCCAGAAGTCGAAACCGCCCGCCGCACGCTCGCGCCACACGTGGTCGGGCGGCGCATCGACGGCATCGACGCCCGCCGCCCGCAGGTGTTCCGCTCACACACGCCGCGCGACGCCGAGCGGATCCTCAAGGGACGTACGTTCACGGCGATTACCCGGCGTGGGAAAGCGCTGCTCTTCGACCTCGGACGGACATGGACGATGACCTTTCACTTTTCCCTGTGGGGCACAATCCTGGCCCTGGACCGCCCGATCAACGACGCGGCCACCGCGGTCGTGATGACGCTGAGCGACCGCAAGGTGATCGAGTTTCGAGACCTGCAGCTCAGCAACCTCAACCTGTTCCCGACCACAGCGCTTGCGGATGTGGAGTACCTTACGTCCTTGGGCCCCGACCCACTGGACCGTTCAGTCACCGCGCTCACGTTTCGGCGTTTGCTGGACGGCCGCGGCGCCCTCCGCAACTTGCTGACTGATCAAACCCGGCTGGCCGGGATCGGCAACCTGTGGGCCCTGGAGATCCTCTTTGCCGCGGGTGTGCGGCCGTCCCGCAAGGCCGCGACCTTGCGCGACGACGAGTGGCGGCGTCTCTACCGCGCGACGCGCAACGTCCTGCAGCGGGGTATCCGCGCCGGCGGCGAGCCGGAGTTCATCGATGCCGACGGCCGCAAGGGCCGTTTTCGACTCGCGGTCTACGGCCGGAAGGGTCAACCCTGCCGCCGCTGCGGGCGCGCCCTCATGTCGGGAAAGGTCGGCGGCCGGCCGTCGTTCTATTGCCCGAAGGATCAGCGCTGAGGTGACGATCGATGAGTCCCAAGATGCCCACCCCGGTCGAGATGAACAACGTCGCCGAGACGACGTTTCGCGTCAAGTGGTCTGATGGGCATCAGAGCACCTACACGTGGAGCAGCCTGCGCCTCAACTGCCCGTGCGCCGGCTGCGTGGGGGAGTGGAGGTACCGGCCGGCGCGGCTCACGCTCAAGGACATCCGACCAAACATCAACGCGCTGAGCGTCTCACGAGTGGGAAACTACGCGCTGCGCTTTGAGTGGTCGGACGGGCACAACACGGGTCTCTACACCTTCAACAGCCTGCGTCTGGACCTCTGCGAGTGCGAGGAATGCACCGCCCGGCGGGCGGCGCACTCCCCAGAACAACCATCGCAGTCGTAAGCTCGAGCAGGAGGAGGGCAAATCTCCTCGAATACTCCTCCAATACTCTAAGACCGAATTTGCATAAGAACGACAGGCAGTGCCGGCTGCCGGTTCGCAACGGACGTCTCAACCTGCATTCAGGGGGAGAGGACGATGCGCTCCGGGCTGCTGTCGATCATTCTCGTGACGATTATTCTCGGGTTCACGGTTGGGCTGTACACAACGTTGGCCTTCCCGAACCTCGGACAAAACGCCCTTCGTCCGGGCGTGGCGAGTGCGGGCGGTGCTCAAGGGCCACCCGCGATTGCTGGCCCGCGGCGGGCGGTGCAGCAACTCCTAAACGACAACCCCTATGACCACGTCGTCCTTCTGGTGGGCTTCGTCGCGATCTTCGCCGCGATCACGACTGGCATTCGGACCCGCCTCGAAGGAGACTATCGCATTAGGCCGATCGCCGATGCGGTCATTACTCTCGCTGTGATATCGCTCATGGTGCTGGCTATCGAGATGGTGGTTTTGTTGTTAGCCCCAATCCTCAGCTAGCTGATCCGATAGATCTGGCGGTGCTCCCGCCGATTGATCGTCCCGGCCTGCGCGA
>JBGQGY010000156.1:0-7013 GCA_041497675.1 bacterium
TCAACGCCATCCCTGGAAGTTGACGGGAAACACCACATCGATCGCGCTCTGTGGCGCCGTCCCGCTCAGCAGCGAGCGCACGACGTCACTTCCGCAAAGGAGATAGAATACGCCGCTCAATCCGATCAGGAGGTTGCCGGTCAGGCGGATGTGGAGTCACGGGTTGCCGGGACTTCGTCGATCCGCGCTGACGGCCTCGGTTCCCCGCGCCGTCCTTTGAGCACGTACGTCAACATCTCGCCCTTGCCCTTGACCTGGATGGTACCCCGGCACTCCAATTCGTAGTGATCCCGGAGCCGGTGGTAGGCGGCTTCCGTGACCTGGATGGCCCCAGGGAGGCCCTGCGACTCCATGCGGCTGGCCGTGTTGACCGTGTCGCCCCAGAGATCGTAGATGAACTTCCGCGTCCCGATCACGCCGGCGACGACCGGTCCCGTGTGAATCCCAATGCGCATTTGCAGCGGCCGGCCGTTGGGGGTCGTACGTGTCGCAATCTGTCGCTGTATTTCCAGGGCCATGTCGGCCGCGGCCTCGGCATGATCGGCCCTGGGCGTGGGCAGGCCCGCTGCGGCCATGTACGCGTCGCCGACGGTCTTGATCTTCTCGAGTCCAAAGCGGTCCGAGAGCGAATCGATGAGCGAGAACAGATCATTCAGCCAGGCGACCGTCCCTTCCGGTGTCAGGGACGCCGATGCCGGCGTGAAGTCCACGATATCTGCGAAGAGCACCGTCGCCTCGGGGAAGAGGTCGGCGATGGTCGAGCGGTCATGTTTGAGACGGTCGGCGATTGGCTTGGGGAGGATGCTCAACAGCAGGTTTTCCGAACGCTGGTGCTCCAGACCGAGCGCGTCGAGCGCCTGTTGGCGCTCACGAGCGAAGTAGTGGAGGAGGAAGTAGGCCACACCAGACACCGCACCGATGTTCATGACGAAGTTCGTCACCGTGAGCCATGGTGGAATTGGCGGCGCGCTTGCTGCGAGAGATCGGTCGATGAGGCCCGACACGATGGCCAGGCCGAGATACGCGCCGAACCAGATATCGGCCCGCTCCGGTCCCCGGATCAGGAGCGCGCCGAGCGGCGCGAGGAGCGCCCAGACCATGACGCCGCTGGAATTGACGAAACCGCCAAGCGACCATTGAAGGAAAAAGGGCAGGAGCAACATCACGATCAACTGACTCCAGCGGAGGAAGCGGTCGTCTTTTGTTCGCAGGAAATGGACAAGACCGGCTACCGAGAGAAGCTGATACGCGAACGGGATCGAGGCCGACAGGCGTAGACCCAGCGCGAGGTACATGATAACCCAGTAGAAAGACAGGACAGAAACGATCGCAGCCGAGAGCGTGAGGACCGCCTTCTGAAGACGGACGTCGGGGGTATCGTCGGCCAGCGCGCCGGCGTTGGCCAGCCGGTGGAGCAGATTCCCGAGCCGTGTTCTCATTCTTCGTTCATGTTATCAGGAGAGGTGAGTGCCGTGCGGGAAGAAGTCTACTTGAGGGGAGCCGCGGGCATTCATATTGATGAAGTCGCCAGGCCCCGCTGATAAAGGCACCCCGCCCGCGAGGGCGGTCCGCAAAGCCGAGGGACTGGATGTTTCCAGTCGGCCGGGCTGCCAAAGGGGAGGCGTTTGATCTTGCTCGCAGGGCGGTCGATCTCCCGTTTTCGGTGGGCCCTTGGGCTGATCGCGATCATCTTGTGGCTGCAAGCGCCCGCCGTGTTCGCGAATGCCGACATCGAACGCGCGCTGCCTGCCCCAGACGCCACGCTCCACAAAACCCCACGCCAGATCGCGGTGGCAGACCTGGCGCCCCTCAAAGACGTGCGCAGGGCTTTTGCGGTCGTCGTGCGATGGGCAACGCTCCTTGTCGCCTTTCTACTCGCAGGCATCGTCGCCTTCCGAGTCTGCGTCCTGAGGCCGAGCCTCGAGGCGCTGGTCGACCATGACGCGAGGGAGCGCGGCGAGGCGGCGGAGTCTCGCCTCAGACACCTCACGATCGACGCGGCGATGGCGTTGATAATCCTCGTCGCGGTCCAGGCCGCCCTGCTGTCGGCCGGGTCGCTAGCAGGCTCGGGGTTTTGGCGATTCCTGATCGGGACCTCGCAGGGATGGGGCGTGCTGATCCGGGGAGGGCTGGCCTTCATCGTGCTTCTGGCCGAGCATCGCCGGCGTCCCCTGGTGTGGGTGTCGGCATTCGCAGCAGCCCTGGCGCTGTCGGGCTTCACCCTGACGTCGCATGCGGCGAGGACCAGTAGCCTTGCGGTGATTGCTGACTGGACCCATCTGCTGGCGGCGTCAATCTGGGTGGGGGGCCTGCTCTCCCTGCTCGTCGTGCTTCAGGGGACGGCGCAATCGGATCGACCACAGATCGCCCACGTCGTGGTGCCCCGGTTCTCGACCCTCGCGGGGGCCAGCCTGATCGCTCTGATCCTCACGGGTCTGTTCTTGACCTGGCTGTTCGTTGCGGATGCGAGCATGTTTATCCAGAGCGCCTACGGCCGGAAGCTGCTGACCAAGTTCCTGTTCGTTGCGGTCATGGCCGGGCTCGGTATCATCAACCGATTCCTGTTTGTGCCGCAACTGCGGGTCAAGGCAACCTACCCACTCGCGCAGGGTCTTCTCCGGTTGGTGAAGGCCGAGGTCGCACTTGGAGTTCTGGTGCTGCTTGTGGTAGCCATACCGGCGATCGCGCCGGAGCGTGCACACCCAGCGATTCGAGCAGAAGCCGGCCTTTCCAATCTCGCTCCGGATAGGGTCCGCGTGCCGGGGAGTCGCTAACGTCAGCGACGCAGCCCGCGCAGGTACTAGAGTAGCCCGATCAGTCCCGCACTTCGTCCACCGTGTAGACGATCGTGCCGTTGTATCTTGAGGTAATCTCCTTGCCATCGCCTCGCATGGCTGCGGCGACCGCTTCGCTGGGGTTGTTCACACCCATAACTTCGATTTGCCGGGATAGCGCCGGCAGCTTCACCGTCACGATGAACTTCTTCGGCGGGGGCCCGGAGTTGGGAAACGGGGTGATCTTCGAGTCTGGCTGGGCCATTTGACGATACCCCCTAACGAACGGTGGTCCACAGCGATGCGTTCTGTGCTGGGTACCCTGTTGGAATCCTACCCGGCGGCTGCCGATCCTAGACGGTAGAATGTCATCCAGCGTAGGTTCAGCGATGATACGGCTCTCGGGAGGCCCGCGATGGAGCGATTGAGTGGCGTCATCCCGGTCCTGGCGAGTCCGATGCATGAGGACGGAAGCCCGGACCACCAAGGATACGCCCGGTTGTTGGACCATATCTTTGCAGACCCCAAGGCGCCCCTTCCGGGATTGTGGGTGCTTGGGTCAGGCGGCGAGAACTTCCAAATGGCCTACCGACACCGGGTCGAGGTCACCCGGGTCGTAGTCGAGCACATGAAGGGGCGTACCACGCTGCTCGTTGGCTGTAGTGATGCCGTGATGAGCGAAGTGTTTCGCTTCCTTGACGACACGGCCGACTTGGCGATCGACGGATACCATTGCCTACCGACCGATCGGAAGCTGAATGCTGCTGCCACGATCGACTACTGGACGGCGGTGGCCGACCGGGCGCCAAAGCCGTTGTGGCTTTACAGCAATCCTGCCCGTGCGCTTGAGCCGGCGGTCGAAGCCGTGCGAACGATGGCGCAGCACCCGAATGTGGCCGGTATGAAGGTGGGCGGCTACAATTTGGCTACGATCGTGCCCATAGCGTCGATGAACTCCGCTGATTTCCAGGTGATCGGGGCGGGGGCAGTCAACCACATCGTCTATCTTGGACTCGGCGTCACATGCTGCGCCATAGGCTCCGCCTCAAGTTTCCCGCGGCAACACGCTGAAGTGCACGCGGTGTGGGAGGAGGGGAAGCTTGCCGAGGCCCGTGAGAAGGCACGCCGGATGAATGATGTGCTCGCGCAGCTTCCACAAAGACAGAATACCGAGGAGTCAGCGGAAGAGAAGGCCGTCCTCGAGCTGCTCGGGATCTGCCGGCGTTGGGTCTATCCGCCCTTCAAGCCTCTTGACGACGAGCGCGTGGCCATCGTGAGGGCGGTGCTCGAGATCAATGGGTTGCTCACTGCTGGTCGTAGGCCTGCTGAAGCTTCTTGATGTCGATCTTGTCCATCTGAAGCATGGCCGCCATGACTCTCTTCGATTTCTCGGGGTCCTTGTCGTGAAGCAACTTACCCAAGGCGGAGGGAATGATCTGCCAGGACAAACCATATTTGTCCTTGAGCCAGCCACACCGGCTCTTTTGCCCGCCCGCTGAAAGCTTGTCCCAGAGATCGTCCACTTCTTGCTGTGTCTCGCAATCTACGAAGAGCGATATGGCTTCGGTGAACTTGAAATGGGGACCGCCGTTTAACGCCATGAATTTTTGCCCATCGAGTTCGAATGTGGCAGTCATGACGGATCCCTTGGGCCCAGGGCCTGCGTCGCCATAGCGCGTCACGTTGAGGATTCTTGAGTTCTTGAAGATCGAGGCGTAGAAGGTCATTGCCTCTTCAGCCTTGTCATCGAACCACAGGAACGGTGTAATCTTTTGCATTTCGTTCTCCTCCTGAAGGATAGCTCCAGCCGACTATGTTTTAGCGCGCCAACGCCTTTTGACGTTGTCTCGTGACCGTCGCTTGTGCCTTCTTCCAAGCGGGGAGCGCCTCTTCGAGCTTCCGCCGACCGGCTCGCGTCAGGCGCAGGGGGTGCTGCCTCGCGTCCTCCGGTTTGGCGGCGGCGACCCAACCGTTGCGCTCGAGCAGTGTCGCGCCCCGCGTGAGCGTCGTGCGTTCGAGCGCGAGGAACTCTGCAAGCTCACTGACGGGCGTCGGACCCTTCAGCGCCAACGCCGCGAGCACGGAGAACTGCGTGGCGCGCAGCCCGCGAGGCCGCAGCCTCGCTTCGAACAGACGGGTGATCGCTCGGGCCTTCCGACGCGCGGCAAGACAGCGACAATCTTGTGTTGCAGAAAGATCGCGTCTTGTCATTGAAATGAGTGTATATACACGATATGATGTTGTCAACCCTTCGATGAGAGGTGAACGTGGATGAACTCACAGCTCAATCCGTACTTGAGTTTCAAAGATAACGCGCGGCAAGCGATGGAGTTTTATAAATCGATCTTCGGCGGCGAGCTTACGGTGAGTACCTTCAAGGAGTTTCACGCCTCCAATGACCCGAGCGAAGACAACAAAGTCATGCACGCCGCGCTGAAGGCCGCGAACGGCATCATGTTCATGGCATCCGATACGCCGAAGCACATGAAATACGAGCCGGGATCGCGCATCAGCATGTCGTTGAGCGGCGACGATCAGCGGGAGCTCGCGGGTTACTTTGAAAAGCTCGCTTCCGGCGGGGCAACGATCATGCCGCTTGCCAAGGCGGCCTGGGGCGACACGTTCGGCATGTGCACCGACAAATTCGACGTCCAGTGGTTGGTCAACATCACACCAAAGAAGTAGCTTCCTTGTGCGTAAGGGGTGGCAGTGAGAACGGCCTACTGACGCAAGAACGCGTTCACACGCGCGCGGATTTCGGCATGGTGTCTCAGCAACAAATGCCCGCCCGTCATCAGAGGCATGAACTGCGCGCCGGGGATATGCTGGGCGGTGTACTCGCCGAAAGTGAATGGGTTTATGTGGTCATCTCTGGAGTGAACAACCAGCGTCGGCGTCCGGATCTCTTTCACCAAGTAGTGCGCGTCTGGGTTGATCGCGGCTCCCTCGTTCCGCAGACCGTCTGTTCGCCCGGTCACGGGCTGGAACGCGTTGACGATGTCGTCGACAAATGCCTGCTCCTCAGACGTCAACTTGGTACGCAATGCTGGTGTGACGTCGAATATCGGCTCTAGACTGGAACGTGCAACTCTCTGCAACACCCAGTAAGGAAAGTCCGAGCTGAAGAGCGCCTGATACAGCCAGATCGGCACCGGCAGCTTCTGCTCACCGGCTGTGAGCGGTGTGTACGGCGCCGACGAGAGCAGGACCAACGCCGTTGTTCTCCTCGGGTGGCGCAGCACAAACTGCAGCGAAGGTGGCACGCCTCCAGACATCGCGAGGATGGCGACGCGCTCGATTCCCAACGCGTCCAAAAGATCGGCGAACGCGTCCGCTTGGGCGGCGGTGGAGCCGTCGGCAGGCATCGGCGTGCGCAGGTAGCCAAATCGAGAGGGGACGATCCAACGGAAGCCTTCGCTGCCGAAGGCGCGAACCATGAGGCTGCCTTGGTCATACCCGCCGCCTGCGCCGTGGACCACAAGAACTACCGGCCCATCGCCCCACGTTGCATACTCAATAGGACCATGCGGGGTCTGAAAGAGCCGGCTTCCGGCCGATAAGCGGTCGCGTATGGCTTGCATGTCGCGAGCATAAGCGAGGTACGTTCCGCCGGACGCAATGATCGCGCCTACCAATAGGACCTTGACAATGAACCGCCGTCTCATGGATGCGCCTGCTGCGCCGTTCATCGAAAGTGAGTTGTCGGCTTCTCGCTGGAGCCATCATATCGCTGGGCCGGAGCCGTGAATACGGGACGGGTGTTGAAACGTTGTATAGGCATGGCGTCGTCAGGAGGCCGTCATGGCAACCGATTGGAACAAGGCGATCATCGAAGAGTTCCGCGCGAACCGCGGCAAGGTCGGCGGCCGCTTCAAGGGCGTGTCACTACTCCTGTTGCATAGTGTCGGTGCCAAATCGGGTAAGACACGCGTCAACCCGCTAGCGTATCAGGACCTGGGGGGGCGCCTCGCGGTCTTCGCTTCCAAGGGGGGCGCGCCGACCAATCCCGATTGGTACCATAACCTCATTGCGAATCCTCGCGTGGCGGTCGAGGTCGGCATCGAGAAGTTCGATGTGATCGCCAGGGTCGTACGCGGCGAGGAGCGCCGGCGGATCTGGGCCGTGCAGAAGCAGCGCCACCCGGCGTTCGCCGACTACGAGCGCAAAACGAAACGCGAGATCCCCGTCATCATCCTTGAACGCATCGAGCCGGAAGTCGGCACGCGGTGATGCTGCGAA
>JBGQGY010000157.1:0-6808 GCA_041497675.1 bacterium
CGGCACGCGGCGATCTGCGCGTTGAAGTCCGGGATCGTCTTTTCCGGCACACGGATGTTGGCGCGGAAGAACTTGCCGAAGGGGCTGTCTTCCCAGTCCCTGTCGAGTTGGATCTTCATGGGTGGGAAGACGATGCCTTCCTGGAAGACCTCAGTGGCCTGCGCGTTGTTGGCCGGTGAGCCGCCGCCGACGTCGAGGTGGTGCACGTTGGCGCACGAGAGTCCGATGACGTCTCCGTCGACGATGATCGGCGTGAACAACAAGATATCGTTGACGTGCTGCCCGCCGTCGAACGGGTCGTTGGTCAGCAGGGCGTCATCGGGGCGCAGCGTCCGGAAGTCATAGTGTTTTCGCAGCGCCTGGGCGGCCGGCTCCATCGCGTTGAGCAGCATCGGAATCCAGTTGGCCATCGCGACCGTGTTGCCGTCGGCGTCGAAGAGTGCCGTGGCCATGTCGCGTACCTCGCGCACGATCGTCGAGTGGGCGGAACGGTAGAGGTTGACACCCATCTCTTCCGCGGTCGCGACGTAAGCGTGACCGATAACGGATAGCGAGACCGGATCCACGTTCAGGCCCTCCTGAGGATGAGATTGCGGTTGGCGATCACCGTACCGGTCCATCCCTTGGGGACAAACGTCGTCGCCGTGGCTTCCTCCACGACGGCCGGCCCCTGAATACGGAAGCCCTCGGGCAGCGTGTCGCGATGGTAGAAGCCGCACGGTGAGGTCGTGCCATCCAAACGCACCGGCGCAGACTCGACCGCGACGTCGCGCCGGGGCGCCTCGATCACGCCGCTGGCCCGCTGCACGGTCGACCGGTGGAGCGCCGTGAGGCGAAAGTTGACGATCTCGACGCCCTCACGGCTCGACGCGTGTCCGTAGCGCTGCCGGTGGAATTCGTGGAACTGTGAGGTCAGCTGTGCGGTCGAGGTCTGACCCGAGGCGAACTCGTCGACCGGCATGGTCAGTTCATAGGCCTGGCCAATGTAGCGCATGTCGAGGAAGTAGCGGCGCTCGACCGCCGACCACGGCACACCGTAGCTGTCAAACTCGCGCCGTGCGCGGCCCTCCAGCTCGCCAAAGTGTTCGGCCAGCAGCGGCTGGGTCGCGCCGTCCGCTGGGGAGATGCGGGTCAACAAGAAATCCTGCTGGATGTCGGCGATGAGCAACCCGAACGCCGAGATGATGCCGGGGTTGTAGGGGACGAGGACCTGCGCGCAGCCAAGTTCCTCGGCCAGTTGCGCGGCGTGGAGCGGCCCGCCGCCACCATACGCGACGATCGTGTAGTCGCGCGGGTCGTGCCCCCGCTCGATCGACACCAGCCGCATGGCCTGCGCCATCGTGAAGTTGACCAGCCGGCGAACCCCTTCGGCGGCCTCCGGAGGATTCATACCCAGAGAGGTTGCCAGCCGGCGCACTGCGGCCTGCGCCGCGTCGAGCTCGAGGTGCAGCCGGCCGCCGAAGAACGTGTGGGGCCGGATCAAGCCGAGCACGACGTTGGCGTCGGTCACCGTGAAGTGCGTGCCGCCTTTCCCATAGCACGCCGGGCCGGGGTCCGCGCCCGCGGATTCGGGGCCGACCTTCATGATGCCCCCACGGTCGGCCGCCGCGATCGACCCGCCGCCGGCGCCGACCGTGGCGATGTCGATCATGGGCAACGCGAGCGGCAACCCCGCGATCTTGTAGTCCGTCGTGATCTTGGGCTCGCCGCCGTTGACCAGACAGACGTCGGTGCTCGTGCCGCCCATGTCGAAGGTGATGATGTCGCCGAATCCCGCGTCGGCCGCGATCGCAGTCGCACCGACCACACCCGCGGCCGGGCCCGAGAGGATCATCTTGACCGCGTGCCGCCGGATCGCGGGCGCCGGCACGCTGCCGCCGTTGGCCTGAATGATGTTGAGATGCCCGGTGAATCCTCCGTCGGCGAGCCGTTGTTCCAAACGTCCCAGATAGCGGTCGACAACAGGTTTGGTGTAGGCGGACATGACGACGGTAGACGTCCGCTCATACTCGCGAAACCGCGGCAGCACGTCTGACGACAACGAGACGTGGAGACCAGGGAAGCGTTCGGCCAGCGCGCGTTCGACCGCTTCCTCGTGCGTGGGGTTCGCGTAAGCGTGGAGCAGACACACCGCCACGGACTGTACGCCGTCCTCACGGATCAGCCGGTCGAGCGTCTCCAGCAGGCCGTCGAGGGCCAGTGGCTGGCGGATCGACCCGTCGGGCGCGACCTTCTCGGTCACTTCCAGCACCCGGTGGCGGGGCACGAGCGGCTCGGGGTGCTTGTAGAAGAGATCGAACAGGCGCTGCTTGGCCTGACGCTGGATCGCCAGCACGTCGCGGAACCCGCTGGTGGTCACGAGCGCGGTGACGGCGCCCTTTCGCTCGATCACGACGTTGGTGGCAATCGTCGAGCCGTGGACCAATGCCGAGAGTTGATCGAGGCCGACGCCGGCCTCTTCGAGCGCGTTCATGACGCCGACGTCGGGGTGCGCGGGCGTCGAGAGCACCTTGCCGACTCGGACGATGCGGCTGCCCTCGGTCAGGACCCAGTCGGTGAACGTGCCCCCGACTTCCACACCGACCCGGACATCCGGCATCAGGCGCCCGCCTCCGAGCGCGCGGGGCCGCGCGTCGCGCTCAAGACCTCGCGATTCACCAGGAACGGCGGCGGCGTCCCTTGCAGCGCGATCAGGACCTGTTCGGCGGCGTCGCGCTGCATCTGCTCGATCGATTCCTCTGAGTAGAAGCCGACGTGGCCGGAGACGGTGACGTTGGGCATCGCCAGCACCGGGTGGTCGACGGGCAGCGGCTCCTGCGCAAAGACATCCAGCCCGGCGCCGGCCAGCCGGCCCGACCGCAGCGCGTCGAGCAGCGCCGCTTCGTCGATCACCGAGCCGCGCGACGTGTTGATCAGGATCGCACCCGGCTTTGTCCTCGCGAACGCCTCGCGGTTGAGTAGGCCTTTGGTATCCGCGGTCAGCGGGAGGTGGACCGAGATGAAGTCGGCTGCGGCCAGACATCCCGCGAAGTCCACCGGCTGCACTCCCTCGGCGGCGAAGACGTCGGCGGCGACGTACGGATCGTGCGCGATGACGTGCAGCCCCAGCGCGCGCCCCTTCCGGCCGGTCGCCCGCGCGATATTGCCAAACCCCAGCAACCCCAGCGTGCGCCCGGTGATGCGGTGCACGGGTCTCAAGGGGCGGATGTGCCATTGCCCTGCGCGCACCGCGCGGTCGGCCGCGACGATCTTGCGGGCCACCGCCAGGAGCAGCGCGATCGCATGAGAGGAGACCTCATCGACCGCGTAGCGGGGGCCGTTGGTGACCCAGATGCCCCGGCGCGTAGCGGCCGCCACGTCCACCCGGTCGACGCCGGTGCCGTAGTGGGCGATGATCTTGCAGCGGGTCAGCATGTCGATGCGTCCCGCGTCGAGCATGCCCCGGCCGTGCAGCACGGCGTCCACCTCACCGGCCAGCCGGTCGAACGCCCCCGGATCGTCCATGTCGACGGGGACGACGTCGATCCCCTGGGGCTCGAGCACGCTCCGCTCGACGGCGATGTCATACACAGGCAGCGCGCGCCCTTCCGTGCGCACGCAACGCCAGCGCGGAGATTGTGAGAGCGGTTGCATCTGTTGGGGCGGAATTAGAGACGCACTCGGATTTCTATGGGGAGGAATTCAGGGGAAGAGGAGGTAAATCCTCCCCATCACACTTCGCAGACGAGGCGAGCGCATGACGACCATTGGCCGGAGGGGGTTGGGAGCGCTGCTCGCGTGCGGCCTGGCCCTCACGATCGTCGCGGGGCCGACGCTCGGCCAGTCCGCCAGGTTCTCGCTGGCCCCGGTCATTATCTCGGCGTATCCCAGGGACTTTCGCAACATCGATCCCGCGCACATCCCGGGCTCGCCCGACTACCAGATTGCCATGAACGTCTTTTCCGGGCTCGTGCGTTACAAGGTGAACTCGCTCGACGTCGAGCCCGATCTGGCCGAGCGCTGGCGCGTCTCGCCCAACGGTCAGGTCTATACGTTCTTTCTGCGAAAAGGCGTCAAGTTCCACCACGGGTACGGCGATTTCACGGCCAAAGACGTCAAGTACACGTTCGAGCGCATCCTAAACCCTGCGACCCGCTCGCGATACCGGGCCTCGCTGCTCATCATCGATACGATCGACGTCGTGGACGACTACACGGTCCGCATCACCCTCAAGGCACCGTCGGCGAGCTTCTTGGGCGGTGCCCTGGCGTTCCGGCCGGGCTACATCGTCAGCCAGAAGGCCGTCGAGCAACTGGGTGAGCGCTTCGCGTTCAATCCGATCGGCACCGGTCCGTTCCAGTTCGTCAGTTACACCCCCAGACAGGAACTGGTCATGGAGGCGTTCCCCGAATACTATCGCGGCGCTCCGGCCATCAAGAAGATCGTGTGGAAGGTCGTCCCCGACGACAACGTCGCTGCGCTCGCCTTGCAGAAGGGCGAGATCAACCACGCGATCGTCCGCGACCCGCAGGTCTACAAGGCGCTCCAGCGCGACCCAAACCTGGCCTTCACCGCGACGCCCACGACCGGCTGGTGGGAGTTCTCGATGAACCCCCGTCGCCGTCCTCTGGATGACGTCCGCGTGCGTCGCGCGCTGTCCCACGCGGTCGACCGCGAGACGTTCATCAAGACCGTGCTCGAGGGGCTGGGCTCGCCGGCGTACAGCGTGATCCCGCCCGGCATGATCGGGCACACCACAGATGTTGAGAAGTACACATTCAACGTTGCACGGGCGAAGCAGCTACTAGGCGAAGCAGGGTATGCTGGTGGTTTCCGCATCAACGTCGTGTACGAGCCCGGCGAGTACGGTGATCTGATGGCCACCGCGATGCAGCAGTGGTTCAAGGACGTCGGCGTCGATCTGCAGCTGGTGAAGCTCGAGGCCGGCGCGTGGACGGCCCGGCGTCAGTCCGGCGACTACGACATCACGATCAGCGGGACGACCCGGTTCGATCCCGACCAGTTCCTGACCGAGCAGTTTCACTCGGCGTCGTTCCCGCCGGGCGGCAACCAGTCGTACTACGGCGCGATCGACGACCTGATCGAGGCGCAACGGCGCGCCGTGAACCTGCGCGAGCGCGCGCGCATCCTGGTCGAGATCCAGAAGAAGGTCGCCGTGGACGTACCGTTCGTGCCGCTGTTCAACCCCGTCTACGTGACGGCGTATCACAAGAGCCAGAAGGGACACGCGCTGAATACCGCGCACTGGATGACGCGGTTCGAGTTTGTCAAGATCGAGCGATAGCCTCGGGGCCGTCGTGCCCGACAACCATGGTCTATCTGATCCAACGTCTGCTCGCGACGCTTCCGACGGTCCTGGGCGTCGTCACGTTTGCGTTCTTGCTCATCCACATCGCCCCGGGCGATCCGGCGGAGCTCATGCTGGGCGACTACACCGGCGTCACCCCCCAGGTGCTCGCCGACATGCGCGAGCGCCTGGGGCTCGACCGGCCGCTGCCGGTGCAGTACGTGAGCTACGTGACCAGCGTCCTGCGCGGAGACCTGGGACGGTCGTTCCGGACCAATCAACCGGTGTTGAGCGAGATCGCGACGCAGACGCCCTTCACGCTGGTGCTGGCCGCCGCGGGGGTCCTGGTGGCCGTGCTCCTGGGCGTGCCGTCGGGCATCGTGACGGCGCTGCGGAGGAACACCACCGTCGACTACATCACCACGACCGTGACGATGCTCTGGCTCGCGAGCCCGTCGTTTTGGTTTGCCATCCTGCTGATCTACTTTCTCTCGTACAAGCTGGGGTGGTTTCCGGTCTTTGGCGCGGGCACCTGGGGCGACTGGCGCAGCCTGGCGATCCACCTGATCCTGCCGGCCGCGGCCATCGGCGTGCGGTCGGCGGCATTGATCTCGCGCATGACGCGATCGTCGATGCTCGAGGTCCTGCACCAGGATTACGTCAGGACGGCGCGCGCAAAGGGGTTGGCCGATTGGGCCGTCGTCTATCGCCACGCGCTGCGCAACGCCGCGATCCCGGTGATCACGATCATCGGCCTCGACATCGCCTATCTCTTGGGCGGGGCGGTGGTGACCGAGACGGTGTTCGCCCGCCCGGGGCTCGGGAAGCTCGTGGTCGATGCGATCTACGCGCGGGACTATCCGACGGTGCAGGGTGCGATCATGGTGTTTGCCATGGGCATCCTGGTCGTCAATCTGCTGGTCGATCTGAGTTACGCGCTTGTCGATCCTCGCATCCGGTATGCATGATGGTCCCGGCGCGTCAGCGCCGGGAGCCGGTCGCGGACGTCTCCGCCGAGCGGGGCGGATCCTGTGGGGGAGACGCAGCGCGGCATTTGGCCTACTGGTTGTGTTGGTGATCGTGGTGGTCGCGGTGCTGGCGCCGTGGGTCGCTCCGCGTGACCCGCTGCAGCAGCGCCTGCTCGAACGCCTGCGGCCTCCCCGCACGCCCGGACACCCACTCGGCACCGACAACTTCGGCCGCGATCTATTCTCACGGCTCGTGTACGGCGCGCGCGTGTCGATCCTGGTCGGGGTCGTCTCTGTGGCCATCGCCGCCGGTCTCGGGTCGCTCATGGGACTGCTTGGCGGCTACTACGGTGGCGCGCTCGATCATACGCTGATGCGCGTCGTCGACGTGTTGATGGCGTTCCCGCTCATCTTGCTCGCGATCGCCATCGTCGCGTTCCTGGGGAGTGGGCTGTTCAACCTCATGCTCGCCGTGGGGATCTCCAGTATCCCGCCGTTTGCCCGACTCGTGCGCGGCGAGGTGCTGACGCAGCGCCGCCGCGACTACGTCGAG
>JBGQGY010000158.1:0-6776 GCA_041497675.1 bacterium
AAGACGCGCGCGCCGTTGCTTTTGTCGACAGGCATCGATTCGCCCGTGATGGTGGCCTGGTTGACCGATGCCTCGCCGGAGAGCACCGTGCCGTCGACCGGCACGCGTTCGCCCGGTCGCACGAGCACCGTATCGTCCACGCGCACGTCGCGCAGCGGCACCTGGACCCATGCGCCGTTGCGCTCGACCGTCGCGACGTCAGGCGTCAGGCGCACGAGTTCGCGCACCGCGTTGCGGGTGCGCTGCAGCGTGATCTCTTCGAGGAACTCTCCGGCCAGCATCATGAGCGCGACGACCGCGGCCGCCAGGTATTCTTCGAGATAGGCCGAGCCCATGATGGCGATGGCGACCAGCGCGCCCGCGGTGATCTTGCGGCGCTCGATGATCGTCACCAGGGTGGGATACCCGATCGCCGCTCCGCCCAACAGCATCGGCACGATGGCGACCTTGAAGCCGGCCATGCGGTCCAGTCCAGGAATCAGCGAAACAAGAATGAGGATCAGGAGGCTGCCCGGGAGCAGCGCCCGCCGCCACACCTGCACGACCCACCTCCCGCCGGTCGCCGTTGGTGGGCCGCGCCGGCACCTTATCCCCCCGGGGGGGATCTTTCCATAGATATGACACGGCGGACGTCTGTTGTCAAACGCGCGAGAGCAGCGCCTCGATCTCGGCGGCGGGCTTGATCCCACCGCCGCGCTCGTGGAAGCGCATGCGTAGCGCCTCGAGCGACGGCGTGGGTGGGGGAGGGTTGAAGGTCAGCACGAAACTCGCGACGGCGTTGCTTCGGTTGCTGACGCCCAGGCTGACGGTGGGATCGATGTGCACGGCATCCCCAGACGTGGCCGTAAACGTGTCACCGTCCAGCATGATGTCCAGCGTGCCCTGCAGCATGATCAAAGAGAGCTCGTACGGATCCTCTTCGTGTCCGTGTGGCGGCATGAACCCGCCCGGTGGAACATAGGCGATGTAGGTGTAGAGATTCTTGCCAAACACGACCGGGCGGAACCAATAGTCGTCCTGGCCGTGCTGGAACGCCTCGAGATCCTGGGCCCGGCTCCGTTGGTACCGTTTTGGTGTCATCGCGGCCCCTACATGAACCGCATGAGAAGAAACACCACGACCGCCGCTCCCACGATGACGCCCGCGATCAACCGCGTGCGCTGCTGTTTCCGCGCCGCCTGCTCATGCTCGTGATGGTCGTGATCGTGCTCCTCGCCCAGGATGTTGTGATCTCCCTCGTGCATCGCGTCGTCCTCCTCTGAGATCAGCGCGCCGCGGCGTGGTGCCGTCCGCGCACCGTCGGGTTCAACACTTCTTCGAGCGAGTAGCCGGTAAAGGCGAACGCCAACGTCGTGGCTGTGATCAGTAGGCCTGGGGGGACGACCCACCACAGCCACGCGCCGCTGAGAAACGCGTTGCGCACCTGCGCGTAGTAGAGCACCGATCCCCAGCTCTTGGCCGTCGGGTCGCCCAGCCCCAAGAACGACAAGGCGGCCTCGATCAGGATCGCGCTACTCGCCGCCAGGATGAACTGCGCCAGCGCGAGCGGCAAGACCGCGGGCAGAATGTGGCGGACCATGATCCGCCGCGCCGGGCTGCCCAGGGCGAGGGCCGCCTCGACGTAGTCGAGGCACTTGACCGACAAGACCTGTGCGCGAATCACGCGCGAGGGCCGCGCCCACACCAGGATGCCGATCACAATGATGATGTTCCAAAAGCTCGGCCCCAGGTAGGCGGCCAACAGGATCATCAACGGCAAGAACGGGATCACGAGCACCAGGTCGACGGCCCGCATCAGCAGTGCATCGACCCACCCGCCCAGATACCCCGCCACGATCCCCACCAGAGTCCCGATGCCCACCGCCAACGCCGCCGCTAGGAAGCCGATGGTCAGCGAGATGCGCGCGCCGTAGATCAGCTCGCTCAGAATGTCCTGCCCGATGTCGTTGGTCCCCAGCGGATGCGCCCGGCTCGGAGACTGGAAGGGATCGGCGACAGTGTCCTCGGGATTGTACGGACTCAGCGATGGCGCCAGCGCGGCAATCGCTGTGAGCGCAACGAGCAGCGCTACGCCCGCCCAACCCACCGTCCCCAGCCGGAATCGCCGCCGCGGCCGCAGGAGGGGCATCGCGAGCGACGCCGTGGTCATGCGTATCTCACCCGCGGGTCGATCAGCGGGTAGAGGAGGTCGCACATCATGTTGGCCGCGACGACGCTGACCGTGATGATTAGGAACGTGCCCTGAATCACGGGATAGTCGCGGTTCAGCACCGATTCATAGAGCAGCCGCCCGATGCCCGGATACGAGAACACGGTCTCGATCACCGTGGCACCGCCGACGATGAACCCGAGGTTCAGCATGAACACCGTCGCGACCGGCAACAACGCGTTACGCACCGCATGGCGGCGCAGGACGACGGCCTCCGCGACCCCTTTGGCCCGCGCGGTCGCGATGTAGCGTTCCCCCAAGACGGACAGCATCGAGTAGCGCATGATCAGAAACACGCCGGGGATCGTGATGAGCACCAGCGTAGAGAGCGGCAGCACCAGGTGGCGCGCCCGATCCACCAGGTTTGCCCACCCGTGCAGCGAGACGCCGGCGGTCCCGGCGCCAAAGATCGGCAGCCAGCCCAGACGCGCCGCGAACACCGCGATCAGAACCATCCCGAGCCAGAACGACGGCACCGACTCGAACAGCATGGCGACGCCAAGCGTGCCGAGGTCCACAGCGCTGCCGCGCCGCCAGGCGGCCAGCGCGCCGAGCGCCACGCCGATGATCGTGGCCAGCACCAGCCCGAGACCCACGAGCAGCAGCGTCCACGGCAGCCGCTCGCCGATCATGGCCGCGATCGGCCGGCCGCGCTGAAACGAATAGCCCAACTGCCCGCGCGCCAGGTTGGCCGCGTAGGTCACAAACTGTTTCCACCGAGGTTGATCGAGGCCGTGGAGCGCGTAGAGTTGCGCGCGCTGTTCCTGAGTGAGGAACCCGACGTCTTCCCCGGCCAAAAAGACCATAGGGCTGCCCGGCATCATTCGGGGCAGCATGAAGTTCAGCGCCACGGTGAGCGCCAGCACGAGCAGGTACTGCGCGCTCTTGCCCGCGACGAAACGCCACATCGCGTCAGGGCTTGGGCGGATCGACAAACGACCGTTTGTTCACAATGCCCTGACCCTTCTGGTACACCCAGCCCGCGTGCTTGTCGGCCCGATACGCGTAGATGCCGTCCTGATAGAAGAGCACGTGGACCGGCACCTCGGTCGCGATGATCTTCTGCATCTCGAAGAGAATCTGCTTTTGCTTGTCCGGCGCGACGGCCCCCGCCAGATCGGCGCCGAGCCGGTCCACGTCGGCATTGCGGTACCCGCCGATGTTGATTGTGCCGAACCGGCAGTCCGAGTGGAACAGGTCTCGGAGCACCGTCGTGCGGTTCATCACCGGCGCCGACCAGCCAAAGACGGCCATGTCGAACCTGCGGCCCTTGCAGACGTCGAAATCGGGCCACACCGAGGCGATGATGCTCGCGTCCTCCTGCGCCACGACGCGGATGTCGATGCCGACGTCGCGGAGCCACGTGCGGATCAGGTCGGCGGTGCGGATGCGAATCGGATTCCCCGCCAGGGTCAGCAGCGTGAAGCGCAGCGGGGTGCCGTCCGGGGCGTCGCGGATGCCGTCCCGATCGCGATCGACGTAGCCCGCCTCGTTGAGCAGCTGCACGGCCTTGCTCTTGCTGGCCGTGAACGTGACCGCCGGATTGTAGAACGGCGAATCTGGGTGGATGTAACCCGGGCTACCGACGACGCCATAGCCGAGCAACAATAACCGGACCAGCAGCCGTGTGTTAATGGCATTCGCGATCGCCTGGCGGAGTCGGGCGTCTTTCAGGATCGGGTGCTCGAGATTGAACTGCAGTAGCGTGCTGGCGTACCCGGCGCCGCGCGTGACCTTGAGCCCGGCGGTTTTCTCGAACTCGGCGACGAGTTCAGGCGAGAGCGGCACGATGGTCGTGTCGATCTCCCCAGCCTTCAGCGCCGTGAACCCAACGGTGGCGTCCCGAATGATGGGGACCACCAGCTCGCGGACCTTCGGACGGCCGGCGAAGTAGTTATCGACGGCGGTGAGCCGGTAGAACTGGCCTTCCTTGATCTCGGCGACGCGGTACGGCCCGCTGCCGATGACATCGTTGAAGCGCCTGGGCTCGGTCACGCTCTCCCAGATGTGCTTCGGCAGGATCGGCAGATCGGCCAGCGGTTGCGCCGCGAAGCCGCTGCTGGCCGCGCTCAGGCGGATTGTCAGCGTCGAGGGCCCAGACGTCTCGATGCTCTCGATACTGCGTACCTGTGGCGTCCATCGCGGGTGGGTGAACCGGCGCACGTACTCGTAAGTGAACTTCACGTCGTCCGCGGTCATGGGTCGGCCGTCGTGCCATTTGAGGTTTTGGTGCAGCGTGAACGTCCAGGTCTTGCCGTCAGGGCTGACCGTGTACCGGCGCGCGAGCCAGGGCTGCGGGATGTTGTCCGGGTCGGGTGTGAACATCGGCTCGTAGACCAGGGTCATGAGGTTCCACCCGGGATAGCCGGTCTGATACGTGTAGGGGTTCAGCGAGCCCTCGTCTCGGGTGATCGCCATGCGCAGAGACGGCGTCTGCCCCGACAGCGGCAGCGTGATGGTCAAGATCAGGGCAAGCGCGGCGAGGAACCCTGCGGCCGTGCGCATCCTGTCACCTCCGCAATATGGCACCCGTTATCCCCCCGGGGGGGTTATGGCAGGACCGTAGCACGGCGGCTGGCGCCGCGTCAACACGCGATGCTATACTGCGATTCGCGCGCCGCGCGCGGAGGGATGGCCATGCCGCACACAAAGACCAAACAGGTCGTCAACCGGCTCGCCCGTGTAGAGGGTCACGTTCGAAGCATCAAGGCCATGGTCGCGGGGGGCCGGGCCTGTCCCGACGTGCTGGTCCAAATCGCCGCCGCCCGCAGCGCCCTGGATCGCGCGGCGCGGGTGCTGCTCGAAGATCACCTCGAACACTGCATCGTCGACGCGAAGACGAAGGGCAACCTCGGCGCGGCGGTTGCGGATCTCAAAGAGGCGCTCGACCGCTTCATTCGGTAGCGCCGCCCTGCGGCGTCAGGCCATCGACGGCCGCATCGCGACCGTCCGGACTTCCGTGTAGAAGTCGAGCGCCGCCTGTCCCTGTTCCTTGAAGGCCGTACCCGACGCCTTCGTACCGCCAAACGGCGCCTGGTACTCGACACCCGCGGTCGGCAGATTGACCATCACCAGACCCGCCTCAATGCGCTCGCTGAAGGCGTGCGCCTTCTCCAGGCTGCCGGTCACGATGCCCGCCGACAGACCAAACTGCGTCTGGTTGGCGAGCCGCATGGCGTCGTCGAAATCCGCGGCCGCCATCAGGCCCACGACCGGGCCGAAGATCTCTTCCTGCGCGATGCGCATCTCCGGACGCACGTGGCCGAACACGGTAGGCGCGACGAAGTAGCCTTGATCGAGCCCTCGCTCGGTGAGCCGCCGGCCGCCGCACAACAACTCGGCGCCTTCCTGCCGGCCGATGTTGATGTAGTCGAGGATTTTCGTCATCGCCGGCTCGTCGATCACCGGTCCGACAAACGTGTTTTCATCCAGCGGGTTGCCCACCGCCAGCGCCTTCGTCGCGTCGACCAGGCGGGACGTGAGC
The DNA here is from genome assembly GCA_041497675.1 of bacterium. Taxonomy (GTDB): domain Bacteria; phylum Sysuimicrobiota; class Sysuimicrobiia; order Sysuimicrobiales; family Humicultoraceae; genus JBGPNN01. The sequence continues at coordinate 5,694 of JBGQGY010000158.1, forward strand.
GCATCGAGCACCGATCGCTCGACGATCACCCGGCTCGTCGCGGTGCACTTCTGCCCGGCGTTGCTGAAGGCGCCTTCGAGGATCAGCCGGACCGCAAGATCGAGGTTCGCGTCGGCGAGCACCACCAGAGGATTTTTGCCGCCCATCTCGCACTGCACGCGCGCCGTGCGCTGTGATCCAAATTGATAGACGCGCGTGCCGATCTCCGTCGACCCCGTGAACGAGATCCCCCGCACGGCCGGGTGCTCGATCAGCGCGTTGCCCACGATCGAGCCCGGACCCGTGACCAAATTCACGACGCCCGCCGGCAGACCGGCGTCTTCGAGCGCCTTGACGAGATGCCAGAGGGAGAGCGGCGCCTGCGAGGCGGGTTTCAGCACCGCCGTGTTGCCGCAAATCAGCGCCGGCGCCAACTTCCACGCCGGGATGGCCACGGGGAAGTTCCACGGCGTGATGATGGCGACCACACCCAGCGGTCGTCGCAGCGTATACAGGAAGACACCCGGCCGGCCGGATGGCAGCGTGTGGCCGCCCAGACGCGAGCCCTCGCCGGCGAAGTACTCGAAGATATCGGCCGCCCGCAGTACCTCGCCGCGGGCTTCCTTGATCGGCTTGCCGTCTTCGAGCACGAAGTCACGGGTGATGGCGTCGAGGCGGCTGCGGATAATGTCGGCGGCCTTGTAGAGAACGGCGCCGCGTTTTGGCGGGAGTTCGCGGCTCCAGGTCTCAGACGCACGCGCCGCCGCATCGACCGCCGCCCGTGCGTCGTCGGCCGAGCTCTTCGGGAACAGGGCGACGACCTTCGACGTCTCGGCGGGGTTGCGGTCTTCGAAGAACTGTCCTGAGGCCGGCGGGCGCCATTCACCGCCGATGAAGTTCTGATAACGCGTCGCTTGTGTGGTGCCGTCGCGAACGGTTGACATGACTCTAGAGTTCAAGACCTGCTCGTCAGACCCTGTTGAAGGCGGCGATCAGGGGGAGAATCTCCCCGAGATGCAGGATCACCGCGGTAGGGCGCTCGACGTCGGTATCTTTGTCCGACCGCGCCGTCAGGAACGACGTGATCTGGATCGTCATCCCGTA
>JBGQGY010000159.1:0-6776 GCA_041497675.1 bacterium
CGCCGACCGCGACCTCAACCAGCGATCTATCTCAGGCCGTCAACGGGCTGACGGACTTTGGCGAGCCAGGGTACCACGGGCCATGCCCGCCGCCTGGCGACAAAGCACACCGGTACATCTTCACGTTGTATGCGTTGGATACGGATTTTCCGTTTACCGACCACACGACATACGCGGCATTTCGGTTCACGATTCGCGGCCATGTCGTCGCGTCGGCGACGCTCACGGGGCGTTACGGTCGATAACATAGCTGCGGAAGAGTCGAGGAGTCATTCGCCGAGGAACCAGGCGGCTGCGGGAAGCCAGCGCAGGGGATTGGGCAACGGCGGTCGGGGTGGCATAGAGTCCAGCGTCAACAGCAGCGGCACGGCCTTCGGGTGCTCTGCTGCGGCGGCGGTGAGGGCCCGCACTTCGCGCTCCCATGTGGACGCATCATCGGCCTCGAGGCATACCTGCAGGATCAACGACGGCGCGTCGGGCGCGCTGGCGAGGAAGTCGACCTCGAACCCTTCCTTCGTGCGCACATAGGCGATGTCGTACCCTCGTCGCTCCAGTTCCAAGAAGACCGCCGTCTCGAGCGCATGACCGAGATTCGAGCGCGCCGTTCGCTCAAAGAGTGGAATGAGGCCGGGGTCCACAGGGTAGGCTTTCCGGGGGTTGACCATTCGCTGCCGCTCCGAGGCGGTGTGCATCGAGACGGTCCGAATGAGAAACGCGTCCTCAAGGTGTCCGAGGTAGGCATGGAGGGTGTCCTTGCTCACGGGGATGCCCTGGGACTTGAGGGCGTCATAGCACTTCTGGACACTGAACAACGCGGCCGGGTTGGCCAAGAGGTAACGTTGCATCCAGCGCAGCGCCAGCGGATTGGACACGGCATGCCGCTCGATCACATCTCGCAGAACCACCACGTCGACGTACGACCGCAGAAGCGCGACACGGTCGCGTACCTCGACCCCCAGGGTTTCGGGAAACCCTCCCTGGGTGAGGTACAGCCGCAGGCGGCCATCGAGATCGGAGCGCACGGCTTTCGGCAACCGATCCCACGGCGCGTCGGGTTCGGCCCCGACGTGTCGCAGCGCCTCGCGAAAACTGAAGGGATGAACCAACACCTCCAGGGCGCGGCCCCGCATGCTCGAGGCCACTTCACGACTCAGGAGGCGCGCCGAGGAACCCGACAGGAATAGGTTCACGCGCTCGGTGTCCACCAGCCTCCGGGCGAAGGCCTCCCATCCAGGGACCAACTGAATCTCGTCCAGGAAGAACGTGGCTGTCCGCGCATCTCGGATGCCCGGCTGCTCACGGAAGTACTCCTCGACCATCCACGAGAGGTCGGCGGTCTTGAGACCCGCCAAACGGTCGTCTTCGAAGCTGAGGAGGAGAAGTGCCTCTCGCGGCGTCCCCGCCGCGAGACGATCGGCAAGACACTGCCACAGAAACGTGGTCTTGCCGCTTCGCCGCACTCCAATGACCGCCAGGGCTTTGCCGGCCACCGCCGGCAGACGCACGTCCCGGCGCGTCAGGGGAGGGGGCGGACTGGAAAGCCCATCCGCCATCTTCTGTCGGAGTACATCACGCATATTTGTCCTTTCTGGAAGGACAATATACCACAATATTGTCCCTCCGAAAAGGACAACCTTCCTGGCCGCTTATCCCTGCACAGACGGCGACAAACCGCCTAGAACGTGGGAGGTTGCTACTCAGCGCCGGATTCCAGCTTTACGACTAGTCACCCCTCCCCTGAAAGCGCTCGAGACCTAGACGAGCAGGAACCGGATAAGACGCCCATTGTGCCAGCGGCGCCCCAAGCGGCGTCTTGAACACTCCCAGCGTGTTCAGCATAGCCGCGACCACGAACCAGAGGATGAACCAGGGGAAGATCTTGACCAGATTCACGCGGGGCCCCGCGCCGGCCGCGCCCCGGCGGCCCTGCGCGATGCTGTGCGCGATGCCGAAGGCCAGGGGCACGAGCATGAGGGTGCGCGTGAGCTTGACAACCGTGGCCACCTTCCCGGCCGGCTCGCTGAACGCAAACGACGCGGCCAGGACCGAGGAAGTGTCGTGGATGGCGGTCCCCGCCCACACCCCATAGATCGTATCCGAGAACGCCAGCAGGTGTCCCAGCAGCGGATACACGACGACGGCCAGCATGTTGAATAGGAAGATCGTCGTCACGGCGAACGCGATCTCTTCCTCGCGGGCCTCGATGATCGGCCCGACGGTGAGGATGGCGGTCGCCCCGCAGATCGCGGTGCCCACGCCGATCAGACTGACCAGCCCCGACGGCGCCCGCAGCCAGCGGCCGAAGAGGTACGTTAGCCCGAGGGCCAATAGGATGGTGGCGAAGTCTATCGGCAAAGTGTGCGGGTTCAAAGAAGGGAGACGGACCAACTGGTCAAAGAAATTGGCAGCATGGAAAACAGAGTCCTTGCCTCCACCTGGGCGTATCATGACGGCACGAAGCACCTCTTCCAGAGCATCCGAGCGGGTGCCGGCGGCGGGCTCGACTGGTCGAATCAGCCACGGCCATACAAAATCTACTCGACGGTTGATCCCATCCCACTCCCGAAGGACCCGCCGCTGCCGGAGTTGCCGGCCGTGGAGGCCATTGCGGCTGGAGGACGGGAGCCTGCAGGCAGGCGCGTTCCAGATCTCAACACCCTCGCGGGCATCCTCTTCCTCTCGGCGGGCATCACGAAGCGCCTGACGTTCCCCAGGGGATCAATGGACTTCCGCGCCGCAGCATGCACAGGCGCGCTCTATCACATCGAACTCTACCTGGCGTGCGGCGACCTGCCGGACCTCGAAGCCGGCGTCTATCACTTCGGGGTGCACGATTTCGCGCTGCGCAGGCTGCGCGCCGGCGACTACCGGGGCGTCCTCGTCCGGGCGAGCGGAGGCGAGCCCGCGGTTGCGGCAGCGCCGGTGATTATCGTCTGCGCGACGACGTTCTGGCGCAACGCGTGGAAGTACCGCGCCCGGGCCTATCGTCATGCGTTCTGGGACTCCGGCACGATCCTCGCGAACCTGCTGGCCGCGGCGGCAGGCTACGACGTTCCGGCGCGGATCGTCTGCGGCTTCTTCGACGCCGAGGTGAACCGGTTGCTGGATCTCGACGTGGAACGCGAGGTCGCGCTGGCACTGGTGCCGCTCGGCCGTGATAAGGCCACACCATCCGGACCATCGGGTCTCACGGTCGATCCGCTCGGCTTCCCAACGATCCCGCTCTCGAAGGAATCGGTGGATTATCCACAGATCCGGGCGATGCACGTGGCCTCCTCGCTGCGCTCAGAAGATGACGTGAGAGCATGGCGCGCTGAATCGGGCGCAGCCAGCCCGGGCGCTAACACGGCGTTCCACGCGGCGGACGTGCGAGCCTCGTCGAGGGCGCTCGTCGCGCTTCAACCGCTTGAGCATCCGGACTTGCCAACAGACTCAATCGCCCGTGTCATTGTCCGTCGGGGCTCGAGCCGGCGGTTCGCCCGCGAGTCGATCAGGTTCGCGCAGCTCTCGACGATCCTTGACCGGGCGACCCGGGGCATTCCAGCAGACTTCTTCGAACCATCCGGCGAGCGGGTCGAACCGACGGGCGCGATACTCAACACACTGTATCTGATCGTTCACGCTGTGGAAGGACTGGCGCCCGGCGCCTACGTCTTCGACCGGTACGCTCGAGCCCTTGAGCTGTTGAAGGAAGGGAACTTTCGAAGGGAGGCCGGCTACCTCGGACTCGAACAGAACCTCCCCGCCGACGCCAGCGTCAACGTATACGTCCTGGCGCATCTGCCGCCGATTCTAGAGCGATTCGGCAATCGCGGCTACCGCGTCGCACAGCTCGACGCGGCCATCACGGGCGGAAAGCTCTACCTGGCAGCGTATACCCTCCGCCTCGGCGCCACTGGTCTCACGTTCTATGATGACGACGTGACGGCATTCTTCTCGCCACACGCCGCAGGGAAGAGCGTCATGTTCCTGACGGCGTTGGGCCGACTACTGAAGCGGACGCCTAGGAGCCCAGTGGATTGAGCGCGCCCAGCTTCTACGAGAGTAGGCCGCGATCGTTCCTCGTATCCAGCAGGCTCAGTTCGCCGATCCAGTCCGGGACAAGTGAGTCTGCAATTCTTGCCCACGCGCGAACGACACTTTCTTTCTTGGTCCACAGGTGATCTAGTGGCGAGGCAAGCTGGTACTTGGCGGCGAGATCGGCCTGGGCAAGCGCAGCATACCGCAGATTAGCGTCAATGGCCCGGAACGCCTGTTAGGGGTCCAGACGTAATCGCGTTGAATCTTTTGTCTCTCTCAGAGTACCTTGCTGAGGTGCATGCGGCCTTCATAGAGAGCGCGCCCGACGATGACGCCTTCCACGCCAGTGCGAGCCAGAGCCGCGAGGTCGGCCTCCGAGGCCACCCCACCAGCCGCAATGACCGGAACGGCAACAGCCCGCACAAATGCCCCGATGGTCGGGGCATCGGGCCCGGCGAGAGTCCCGTCGCGGGCAATATCAGTGTAGACCAATCGGCAAATGCCCCGCGCCGCCAGCATCTTCCCCAGACTGATGGGATCCGCTGCGGACAGCACTGTCCACCCTTCGACGGCGACACGACCATCTCGGACGCCGAGCGAAACAGCGACCTGCTCACCGAACTGGCGGCTCGCTTCCTCCGCCAGGGTCAGGGCATCGGTGCCCAACAGCACGCGCGCGGCCCCGGCATCCAGTACCTCCTCCAGGTGGCTCACCGCGCGGACGCCGCCGTCGACCTGGATTGGCACGCCCACAGCCGCAATCGACCGGATGACGTCAAGCTGAACGGGGTGTCCTGTGAGCGTCCCCTCCAGATCCACCACGTGAAGCCACCTCGCCCCCTCACGTACCCACCGCGTAGCCGCTTCGACCGGATCATCCGCGTACACTGTTTGGGGCCGTGCATCGCCCGGAACGAATCGCACGCAGCGGCCTCGCCACACATCGATGGCGGGGATGATTTCCATCCGTGACTCCTCGGGCCCAGCTCCTCCTGGCACGGGCCCCTCTTGCGAAGACGCAATCTTCCGCACTATCTGATCACCCCCCACGACCGCCAGTAGATCCCGGACGAGGCGGCCGTCAGGCAGGCACGCGTCTGGATCAAGCTCCGCAAGCGGCAGAAGAACGAACCGCCGATGCGGGAGCTCCGGATGCGGGATCCTGAGCCGGTCGGAATCCACGATGCGTTGGTCATAGAGCAGCAGATCGATATCGATCATGCGCGGCCCCCACCGGACCGTCCGAGTCCGACCAAGCCCGTCCTCCACCCGCTGCAGCACATCCAGAAGCGCATGCGGGTCAAGCGTCGTCTCAATCAGCAGGACCCGATTGAAGAACCAGGGCTGGGATACCAGACCCACGGGTTCGGTCTCGTAGATCGACGAGCGGGCCAGAAGGCAAATCCCCGGTACGGCGGCCAGCCGAGTTTCGGCCTCCCGCAGCAATGTCAGTCGATCACCCAGGTTCGAGCCCAAGCCAAGGTACGCGCGGGACATCCCTAGGACGCACGCCGGCGGGTGATCTCAACGGCCGCGTAGTCGAGAGGGCCACCGAGCTGCACCTGTGGTTTCTTGATGCGGACGGTCACCGTGACCACGCCCGGGAGCCGCAAAATTCTTCCAGCGACCGCGTCGCTCAACGCCTCAAGCAGGTAGAAGCGCTCCTCTTCGATGGTGTGCTTGACCATCCTATAGAGCTCACGGTAGTCCAGGGTCAGCGCCAGGTCATCTCGGGTCGATGCTTCAGGAAACTCCCCTTCCACTTCCACGTCGACGATGAAGGGTTGTGCCTGGTTCTGCTCCTCTGGCAGCACACCGTGGCGGCCCATAAATCTCATGCCGTGCAATTGAATCTTATGCATTCCTTAGGATGGCATCGGACATTCTGGCGACACGAACCATTGACTGCACATCGTGTACGCGGACAATGTCCGCTCCTTGGGCGATGGCAAGGGCGACAGTAGCCGCTGTGCCTTCTAAGCGCTCGTTCACGGGAAGGCCTCCTAGTACCTTGCCGATGGTTCCCTTCCGAGAGGTGCCAATGACGATTGGCCGCCCCAGGGACCGAAGCTCTCCGAGACGCCGCAGGATTTCTAAGTTCTCCTGCACCGTCTTGCTGAACCCAAACCCGGGGTCGATCAGAATACGGTCGAGCGCGATACCTACCGCCACAGCCGCCTCGATCCTCTCGGTCAGAAAGGCACGCACCTCGTGGAGAATGTCACGAGAGACGGAGTTCTGCGGTATCCTCCAAGGCATGCCCCACCCGTGCATGATCACAACCGGGACCTGAGCCTCCGCCACGACCATGGCCATCTGAGGATCTCCTCGCAGCGCACTGACGTCATTGATCATCGCGGCCCCGGCTCGCAGGGCCTGCCGTGCCACTTCCGGCTTCGTCGTATCGACCGACACGACGGCACCGAGCTCACCCACGAGGCGCGTGATGAGGGGGATGACCCGGCGGAGTTCCTCGGCCAGCGGCACGGGCTCAGCTCCATGGCGAGTGGACTCCCCGCCCACGTCAAGGATGTCGGCGCCCTCCGCGGCGAGCATTCTCCCCCGGGTCAATGCCGCCTCGAGTTCCATCACGCCATCACCCGCGAAGGAGTCAGGCGTCACGTTGAGGATGCCCATGGTATATGTTCGCCGGCCTAGCTCAAGGCGCAGCCGGCCGACCTGCAAGGTTCCCATAGGGCTGTAGGCGGGGATTCCCCTTCGCTGAGCCCACCCCGTCAACTAAACCCCCCGCACGC
>JBGQGY010000160.1:0-6674 GCA_041497675.1 bacterium
CCCAGGATCTTGGACGGGTCGGCACCCAGCCACTTGTCGAGCAGGGTCGCATACACCGACCGGAAGTCGATGTTGTGCTTCAGATCGCCGTCCTGGAGATCGGCGAGGCTGGGCTGCCGGCCGTGGAGACCCGGCTTGATCCGCTTGCCAAAGACGAACATCGGCGCGGCGGTTCCGTGGTCGGTGCCGTTGCTCCCGTTCTCGGCCACGCGGCGGCCAAACTCGGAGAACGCGACCGTGATCACGCGGTCGGCGTTGCCCTGGACTTCCAGGTCGCGGTAGAAGGCGTCAACCCCCGTCGAGAGCTGCTCGAGCAGCGTGTCGTGCGCGCCCTGCTGACCGGCGTGGGTGTCGAACCCGCTCATGTGCGCGTAGTAGACCTTCGTCGGGAGCTTCCCGGCGATCATCTGGGCGATGAGACGCATGCTGCCGGCAAACCGGTTGGTGGGATACTCGATGCCGCCCTTGTACAGCCGCACGGCCTCCCGCACCTGTTCGGACGAGAGCACCGCGTTCATCGCCGTGTGCCGCAGGAAGTCGATCGTCCCCGCTTCGTTGGTCGCGGGCGCGTTCAGCATCTTGAAGATCTCCATCTCTTCACGCGCGCCAAGCCCGTCCATGCTGGGCATCCACTGGAACGCGTCCGGTGTTTCCAGCGTCGCACCCTGACCCCCATCAGAGCGCAGGGCCAGCGGCATCGACGGCCCCACGTTCACACCGACGGTGGGCTGCTCGCAGACCGGGCACTTGCTGTCGAAGTAGCGCCCGATCCACCCGACCCGAAGCGTCCGACCCTCGGGATCGGCCGTGTGCCAGATCTCCATCGACTTGAAGTGCGAGCGGCTCGGGTTCGGATAGCCGACACCCTGGACGATGGCGGCGTTGCCGCGATCGTACATCTCCTTGAATTTCGCCATCTTGGGATGCAGACCCATTTCACTGTTCAGCGTGATGACTTCGTTCCTGGCGATAGCCAGCCGGGGTCTCGCGCGGTAATAGGTGTCGTCGCTGAAGGGGATGATCGTGTTCAGCCCGTCGTTACCCCCGCCCATCTGGATGACGACCAGGACGTTGTCATCGGGCACGCCGGGCCGGCTCGTGACCTGCGCGATGTCGAAGGGGTTGGTCATGGCCAGCGCGGTGCGCGTCAGGAACGACGGTGCGGTGGCGCCCACGGCCACGATCGTCAGGCCCTTGTAGAGAAACTCGCGGCGAGTCATCCCCTCGTTCATCGTCTACGCCCCCCTAGCAGACCTGATACTCCGGGCTGCTCATGAGCAGGTGCAGTGTGCTGCGCAGCCGCGCGTCGGCGTCGCCACCGGTAGCCGAGAACGGCTGCTGCGCGCTCGACGCGCCCAGCGCCTTGACCAGCGCCGGTTTACGCTGGTCGTGCAGGCCCCCGGCGAGCAGCACCTCGACCAGCCGGTCAACCGCGTCGCCCGCCGTCTTGGCGCCATCGAGCGCCTTGGTCACGCCGGGCGGCAGCGGTGGTTGGGCCGACGGCCGTCCGGCCACCCCGGGCATCCTGCCCCCCACGAGCAGCAGGTTCGAGAAATTGTAGCGGAAGAAGAGCGTGGCGGTCGTAATCCACGCTTCGCCGCGCGGCCACCCCCCGACGTTGGGTGGATAGAACAGCGCCTGCCCCATCAGATCCATCGCCCGAATCTGTTGCGGGCTCACCGTCGAATCGACGTCAAGCAGGCGCGCGGTCCCCACGACGAGCTGCGCGGGACTCTTGACCTGCGAGCGCATGGCCCGCTCTGAATAAAACGCCTGCGAAGTGAGAATGGTTCGCATTAACGGCGCAACGGTGAAGTTGCTGCGACGGAACAGGTCGGCCATCTCTTCGACCAGGGTCTCATCCGGCCGCAGGTAGGCGAAGAACTCAAAGAGCCGGCGTGGGAGAAACCTCGCGGTCGCCGGGTGCTCGAAGATGACGTTGACAATATCGCCGCCGTCGAGGTTCCCGGTCCGACCCAGGAACGTCTTGGGCCCGTCATCGTGCTGTCTGGCGTCAAAGTAGAACTCGTAGCCCCGACGCGTCCAGCCCGTGAACGCCCTGGCCGCTTCTTTGATGTCCTGCTCGGTGTAGTTGCCAATGCCTATCGTGAACAGCTCGAGCAACTCGCGGGCGTAGTTCTCGTTGGGTCTCCCCCGGCGGTTGCTCTCGTTGTCCAGATACTCGAGCATCGCCGGGTCCTTGCTGATGGCCATGATCAGGTCTTTGAAGTTGCCCAGGGCCACGCGGCGGAAGAGTTCGTTTTGTGCGAAGAGGTTCTCGGAGAGCCGCGCATCGGGTCGGCCCGAGACCAAATGGCCGTGCCAGAAGAGCACCAGCTTCTCCTGCAGCGGCCGCCGGGTCTGGATCATCCGCGCGACCCACCACTCGCGCATTTCCTGCAACTTCTGGTTATCAGCGCGCTGCGCGATGACCAGCGCCTCGAACCGCTGCCGCGCCGGCGCGTTCTGCTGGCGCAGCCGGGCGACGGTCTCCCACAGGGTGCGCAGGCTGGTGAAGTCGGGCGGCGTGACACTCTCGGGGATGCGATCGTAGTTGAAGAGCTCGTCGACCGCAGCATCCATCCCCAGGCGGGTGAGCCGGTCGATCTCGTCGGGCCGTCCGCCAAACCCCGCGCGGTTCATCAAATGGGCGGCCTTCGCGCGGTCCCACGGATTGGACGCTGAGGGGACGAACCTGGCAAGGGTGTCAGGCATGACCGTCACTCCCAACAGGCGGATGCTGCCCTGATATCTGCCCTGCCTACTGTCTGACTAGACGGTCCAAGGGTAACGCGGGTTTAGGCCGCCGGCACCCGGCGCCGCCCCCAGAAGGCGATCGCCACGGCCCCCAATCCTACGGCGATCACCGCCAGCCGCAGGAAGACACCCGCAACGGGAAGGTTCGTCGCGATCGCGATGACCAGCACGCCGATGATCACCTGGGCGTACGCGGAGGCGCGTGTGAGGGCAATGCGGCCGATGGCGAGCGCCGCGGCCGCGTGGCTCGCAAAGACCGCCAGGATATGCGCGAGCAGGAGCACGATGGCGACCGGGATCCCCACCAGGCTCACCGCGAGCGCGAGCACCGCGATCGGGATGCCGATCAACAAGGCCATCCCCCAGCAGAGCGATCCCCACGGCCGGACGCTCAGGGCATCGGCCGTGGCGCTCACGCCCTGCGGGACCAGCGCCACCATGGCCAGCGCGAGGACGAGCATCCACAAGAAATCGACGAAACCGAAGACCACGCGGAAGGCCCGGGTGGCCCTCGCGGAGGGCATCGGCCGCACCGGATATTGCTCCTGGATCACCCGCCCGCTGACGCGGGCGTTCGGTGAGATCTTCACCGGCTGCTCGCTGCTGTAGGTCAGGTTGCCCCGGATCACCGCAGCGGCGTCCACCACCACTTCTCCACCGCGCACGAGCACGTTGCCACCGACGTTCCCGGCGATCACGACGCGCCCGGCGGCAACGATCACGTTGCGGCCGACCGACCCCCGCAGTACGAGGACGCCGCCGGTGACGGCGACGTCTCGCGTGACACGCGCGTTCTGATCAATGTCCACGTCGCCGCCAATCACGACCACGTCACCGCCAACCGGTCCTTCGACGGTGACGCTCCCCCCCACGGCGCGGATCGTCTGGCCCACGCGCCCGGTCACCTCGACGGTTCCCCCGGCGATCATTGCGTCGCCATCGACCTGGCCGCGGATCCGTACGGTCCCCCCGGCGGCGATCACGTCGCCCTTGACGTGGCCGTCAACGTTGACACGACCGGACACGATGTAGACGTCGTCGTCTATGGTTTCGGTCGCCTCCACCCGCGACAAGGGCCCGCCGCGGATTTCCAGGGCTGCCGCGGGCTGCGCCATGATGGCGGCCAGAATGAGTGCGACTACCAGGCATCGGTACATCGGCGCGCCTCCCGGGTGTCTCGCTCCCACGATACTACACCGTGCGGAGGAGTCCTCTGGCCGCAGCCGAAGCCTTGCGCAGCAGGAGCGAATAGCGATGTCCCCTCGACGGGCGCCGGGCGCCCAGCTTGACTGTGAGATCAGACCGGCCACCGTCCGTGATCTCTCGGAGATCGTCGACGTCTGGGGTGAACTGGCCCTGCATCACGCCAGCCTGGACCGCGCGTTTGCGCCATCACGACGATGGCGCGAGGAGTACCGGCAATTCATCAGCGGGCTGGTCGGTCGCGATGACGCCCTCGCGGTCGTCGCCACCGTCGGCGGCCACCTCATCGGGTTTGCTGTGGGGCGCATCTCGCTGCTACCCGCCTTCTTCGAACACCGCCGCCGCGGCTACGTCCACGACGTCGTCACGCGCGAGGCGTACCGGCGGCGGGGCGTGGGCCGCCGGCTCGTCAACTCTCTGCTCGAGTGGATGGACGAGGCGGGCGTGTCTTCAGTGGAGTTGACCGTTGCGGTCAACAATCCCGAGGCGGTCGCCTTTTGGTCGCGGCTGGGCTTTGTCGCCTACATGCAGCACTTCAAACGCGACACGGGATGAGATCGGCAGGGGTTTGGGCATCCGGCAACAAATACGCACACCCACCCACCGGTGAGACCATTCGTGGAGACCCAGGCCTTTCAAGCGGTGCGGACGCGCCTGCTCCTGCTAAACCGGGGAGAGCCGGACTGGATACGGGCGCTCGACGGCGATCCGCCGCTGTCCGAGTCGGGGTTGGCGGCGGTCGATCTTGTCGCGGCGACTCTCCCGCACTTCTCCTACATCGTAGCCAGCCCGCAACCGGCAAGCCGGCAGACCGCCGAGGCGCTGAGCGCGATACGCGGGGCGGCGCTGTGGTGGCGGGACGATCTCGATGAACTGCGGACGCGTGTGCCGTTGACTGATCTCGCGGCGTATCGGGCCTGGCTCGATGGATTGTTCGATCTCATTGGTGATGCCCCGCCGGGCGAGTCGCTCTTAGACGGGGCGCATCGCCTGAAGGTGGCGCTGCGGATCATTGGCGATCAATTCCATGGACGCACGGCGTTGGTGGTGACCCATCCACTGATCCTCCTGGGGTTCCGCGCCGAGCAGGTGCGGGCCCTGCCGATGCGCGACCAGGTCGAGTCGCTGCCCGACCTGGGTTTGGCGGTGGTCGACTACCTCGAAGGGCAGTTCTATCTTGTGGAAGACTTTCCGACACGATGGCAGGCCGCGGGGGTCTGATGGCGATGGTTCGCCCCACGTTTGCCGACGTGCTCGCCGCCCGGCGGGCCATCGCCCCATACCTGCGCCCGACGCCGGTGGTCACGTCGCCCGCGCTCGACCGTCTGCTCGGCTGCCGCGCCTTCGTGAAGTGCGAAAACGCGAATCCCACGCGCGCCTTCAAGATTCGCGGCGGTATCAACTTGATCTCGCGCCTGCCCGAAGACGAACGCCGGCGCGGGGTCATCGCGTCATCCACCGGCAACCATGGGCAATCCATCGCATACGCGTCGCGGTTGTTCGGCGTGCGCGCGACCATCGGGGTGCCGAAAAACGCCAACCCGGTTAAAGTCCAGGCGATGCGCGACCTCGGCGGCGAGGTCGTCGAGATCGGCCGTGATTTTGACGAAGCGAGGGAGTGGGTCGAGCGCACCGCCGAGGCCGAGGGCTATCGATACATCCACTCGGCCAACGAGCCGTTGTTGATCGCCGGCGTCGCGACGATCAGCCTCGAGCTGATCGACGAGGTGCCCGATCTCGATGTCATCATCGTGCCGGTCGGGGGCGGATCCGGAGCCAGCGGGCACTGCATCACGGCCAAGACGATCAACCCCGGCGTCCAGGTGATCGGCGTCCAGGCCGCCGGCGCGCCGGCGGTCGAGCGCTCGTGGCGCGCGCGGCGGCATATCACGACCGAGACGATGACGACAAAGGCCGAGGGGCTGGCAACCCGGATCCCCTTCGAGTTGCCCCTGGGCATCCTCTGGGACAAACTCGACGATCTGATCCTCGTGAACGACGAGGAGATGGAAGACGGGATTCGAATTCTCCTGGATACGACCCGTCAGGTCGCCGAACATGCCGGCGCGGCACCCGTCGCGGCCGCCAGGCGCCTGTGGGATCGGATCTCCGGTCGCAAAGTCGGGCTGATCCTCAGTGGCGGCAATATTACCATCGAGGCGCTGCGCGCGATCTTGTCTCCCCCCGTCTCCTCACATCTTGAAAGGAGCGGTGATACGTGACGAAGCGTGAACGGGTATACGCCACGATCGACGGCAAGCCGGTGGACCGGCCGCCGGTGGCATTGTGGCGGCACTTCCCAAACGACGATCAGAAAGCCGACCCGTTGGCCCAGGCGCACGCGGCCTTTCAGAAGGCGTACGATTGGGACTTCCTCAAGATCACACCGGCGAGTTCCTTCTACGGTGATGACTGGGGCTTGAAGGCGACGTACCGGCCCAACCGCGAAGGCACCCGTCACTACACCGATCGGCCCGTGAAGAAAGAGACCGACTGGGCAAAGCTCAAGCGCCTCGACGTCACGACAGGCACGCACGGCCGGGAACTACAGACAATCCGGCTGCTGCGCAAGTTGCTACCCGACGAGATCCTGCTGGCCTCAGTGTTCAGCCCGCTGACGATTGCCCGCACGCTCGCGGGCGAGACCGCCCTGTTGCGTTACTTGCGCGACTCCGTCGACGAAACGCATGAGGGGCTCGACGTCATCGCGGAAG
>JBGQGY010000161.1:0-6579 GCA_041497675.1 bacterium
GCGATCACGCCCAACAGCTTGAGCCCCGCCTTGAAGCCCGACAACGCCGCGGCGGAATACGACTGCCCGCTGCGCCCCTGCCGGATAATGGCGTAGAGAGCGATCAGGCGCTCCTGGATGACCCGCGCCTGATTGAACTCGCCTCCGCGGACGTGATCGTAGATGTCGACATACGGGCGGGGCGCGACGTTGGCCAGCCCGGGCACCGCCCCCGCCATGCCCATGGCCACGGCCACGTCCACCGCGAGCTCAACACCCGTCATCACCGAAAACCCGACGATGTCGCGTACCGCCAGCACCATCTCACGCGTCACAGACAGATCCGGTGAACTGTCTTTGATCCCGCGGATCGTACCCTCGCCCGCGAGTTGCGCGACGGTGGCCGCTTCCATCGACACCCCGACGATCTGGGGCAGGTTGTAGGCCACAACGGGCAGCGAGCTGCGGCGGGCAATGGTGCGAAACAGGTCGAGCATCTCCGCCTGGTTGGTCCGATAGTAGTACGTCGCCAGCGCCACGACGGCGTCCGCCCCAAGGGTCTTGGCCATCTCCACGTACTCGAAGACACGCCGCGTGGACGTGTCGATCACTCCCACCAGCACGGGCACCCGCCCCGCGGCGGCACGCACGACCGTCCGCACGACACTGGCCCGCTCGCCGGCATCGAGCGACGCGGCCTCCCCCGATGAGCCCAGGACGAAGAGACCGTGGACGCCCCCCGCGAGCAGATACTCGACGAGCCGGTTCAGCGAGCCCCCATCGACGCTGCCGGCGACGTCGATGGGTGTGACCACCGGTGGGACGATACCCTTGAGTTCCACGGGCACCCCTTTCACCACATTCGCGGGTTGCCCTGCTGAACGCGACAGCGTCGCATATTGACATACTGACGCATATCATATATGTCTTGATGTATGCGTACAACCGTCCGTTTGAACGAACGGCTACTGACCGAGGCCAAGCAGCTTGCTGCACGAACCGGCCGCACACTCACCGCGGTCATTGAGGACGCACTCCGCCAAGCCCTTACCGGTGCGAAGCGATCCAAGAGATCCCACCCGCCGAAGTTGCCGACGTTTCGCGGGCACGGGCTGCAACCCGGCGTTGATCTCGATGACACGGCGGCGCTCCTTAGCCTCATGGAAGAAGCGCCGTGATCCTCATCGATGTCAATGTTCTCGTCTACGCGCACCGCGAAGACGCGCCCGGCCATCCTCCCTACGGCGCCTGGCTTCAAGAGACTGTGCGGTCCGTGGCGCCGTTTGGGATCGCCGACCTCGTACTGAGCGGATTCTTGCGAGTTGTTACGCACCCGCGCGTGTTCTCAGTACCCACCCCCATGCCGGTGGCCATCGCATTCGTGCGCGCACTTCGCGAGCGGCCGAACTGCGTCGTGGTCTCTCCAGGGGATCGGCACTGGGAGATCTTCGCGAACCTGTGTGACGCGGCAGGCGTCAGGGGGAATCTGGTCGCCGATACCTATCTGGCCGCCCTTGCCATCGAGTCCGGGTGCGAATGGGTGACCACCGACCGCGACTACAGTCGCTTTCCCGGGCTCCGGTGGCGCCACCCAACGATGGCAGGTCCGCGATAACGCGCGCCCTCGCCGTGCAGGTGTTTGGGATTCCCGTACACCCCCACTCTTCGATACAATAAAGGGTATGTTCGAAGGTCTTTTGGCGCTCCTGCGAGACGCGCCCGAGTACATACAAATCAGGGAAACGCTTGCCGGCGGCCAGCGCCCATCCATCCTGGGACCCGCTGGGTCGGCCGCGGCCTACGTGCTCGCCGCCGTCGCCACCGATGAGACCGTCGGCGCCCGGTCCGTGCTCGTCATCACGCCGTCGCAGGACTCCGCCGAGCGGTTGGCCGACGACTTAAAAGGACTGCTCGCCGGCACCGGCTGGTCGCCCTCGGTCTACCCGCCGACGCCGGCCTCCGGCGAGACCGGCCGGGGACCCGACGGCCCACCCGATCCCCCGGCGGACGCCGCCGCGCGCGAAGCCGACGCGGCCATCACCAGCGAGCGGCTCGCCATTCTCGACGCGCTCCGCGACGGTAAGACCATCATCGCCATCGCGTCCGCGGCGGCCGCGGTCGAACCGCTCCTGTCGCCCGACGCCGTCGCCGCGGCCACGCGCGTCATCCGCCCCGGTGATCTGCTGCCGCGCGACCGCTTCGTGAAAGAACTGCAGGGCGGCGGATACGAGCGCTCGGCGCTGGTGGCGCGCAGCGGGGAGTTCGCCGTGCGCGGCGGCATCGTCGACGTCTTCCCGGTCGGGCCGCCCGACGCGACGAAACCCGTCCGCTTCGAGTTGTGGGGCGACGAGCTCGATTCGATCCACGCGATCGACCCGCTCTCGCAGCACAGCCTCGATCGCGTCGCCGAAGTCACGATTCGCCCCGCGCGTCTGGCGCCGTCCAACGGCGAGGCCGCGGCGCTGCCCGCGTATCTGCCGGCAGGTGGGCTGTTGATCCTCTGCGAGCCCGCCGAGGCCGAAGCCACCGCGCGCAGCCTGCTCGAGCGCGCCGAAAAGGCCGGGACACCGGCGCCGCTGCCGTGGTCCGCGGTCGCGGACGCGGCCGCCCTGGCCATCTCGGCCGCGCGTCAACCCGACGGAGCATGGCACGAGATCCGGCTGCCGGCCGCGGGGATCGAGGCCTTCGGCGGGCAGACGCACCTGCTCGCGCAGATGCTCTCGACGCTCGTCGCCGAGGGCCTGCACGTCGTGATCGCGTCCGCGCAGGCGGGTCGTGTGGTCCGCATCCTCACCGATGCCGGGCTCACCGTCGATCTCACCGAGCGGCTCGATGCGCCGCCGCCGTCCGGCCGGCTGGTCGCGGTGCCCATGGGTCTGGGGCGCGGGTTCCGCATCAATGCGGCGCGTCTAGCGGTCGTCACCGACGGCGAGATCGTAGGCTGGAGACGGCGCCGGCCGAGGATGCGGTTCCTCCGCGACGGGGAGCGGCTCGCCGCGTGGACCGATCTGACCCCCGGCGACCTCGTCGTCCACATCCATCACGGGATCGGACGCTATCAGGGCCTGGTGCGGCTCCCGATGAACGGCTCGGAGCGCGAGTACCTGCAACTGGAGTACGCGCAGAACGACCGGCTCTTCGTCCCCACCGATCAGATCCACCTAGTCCAGCGCTATATCGGCGTCGATGGCGAGGCGGCAAAGATCCACCGGCTCGGCGGCGCCGAGTGGGAGCGCGAGAAGCGCCGGGTCAAGGACGCGACCCGCGAGATGGCGGCGTCGCTGCTCGCGTTGTACGCGGCGCGGGCCTCGGTGCCCGGCCACGCGTTTGGACCCGACACGCCGTGGCAGCACGAGATGGAGGCGGCGTTCCCGTTCCGCGAGACGCCGCACCAGTTGAGGGCCATCGAAGAGGTCAAACGCGACATGGAAGCGCCGCGGCCGATGGACCGACTGGTCGCGGGCGACGTCGGCTACGGGAAGACCGAAGTCGCGCTGCGCGCGGCCTTCAAAGCGGTCATGGACGGCAAGCAGGTCGCGGTGGTCGTCCCGACGACGATCCTGGCGCAGCAGCACTTCAACGTCTTCTCCGAGCGTTTTGCGCGCTTCCCGGTCTCGGTCGACATCCTCAGCCGATTCCGCTCGCGCATCGAGCAAAAGGACATCATCGAACGCGCGGCGGCCGGGCAGGTGGATGTGCTCATCGGCACGCACCGCATCCTCGGCAAGGACGTGCGGTTCCGCGACCTGGGTCTCGTGGTCATCGACGAAGAACAGCGGTTCGGCGTCGCGCACAAAGAGCACCTGAAAGACCTCCGCAAGGTCGTCGACGTGCTGACGCTCACGGCCACGCCGATCCCGCGGACGCTGCACATGTCGCTCGCGGGTCTGCGCGACATGACCGTGATGGAGACGCCGCCCGAGGCGCGCGTCCCGATCCACACCGAGATCCGCCCCGAGGAGGACGAGCTGATCCGCGAGGCGATCCTGCGCGAGCACGCCCGCGGCGGGCAGGTCTACGTGGTGCACAACCGGGTCGAGACGATCGAGCGCGCCGCGCGGCGCATCCGCCGCCTGGTGCCCGAAGTACGGGTCGGCATCGCACACGGACAGATGCCGGAAGAACGCCTCGAGCACGTGATGCTGGATTTTCTGGGCGGGCGGTTTGACGTGCTGGTGTGCACCACGATCGTGGAGATCGGGCTGGACATCCCGCAGGTCAACACCATCGTCATCCAGGACGCGCACCTGATGGGCCTGGCGCAGATGTATCAGCTGCGCGGGCGGGTCGGGCGCGCCGACCGGCAGGCCTTCTGTTACCTGCTCTATCCGCGCAAGACCCCGATGACGCACGATGCCGAGCAGCGCCTACGCGCGATGGCCGAGTTCGTCGAGCTGGGCTCGGGGCTGGGGCTGGCGATGCGCGATCTCGAGATCCGCGGCGCGGGCAACATCCTGGGGCCCGAACAGCACGGGCACGTCGCCTCCGTCGGGTTCGACCTCTACTGCCGTCTGCTGGACGAGGCCATCCGCGAGGCGCGCGGCGAGATCGTCGAAGAGGCGCGCGATCCGTCCCTCGAGTTGGGTATCGACGCCTTCCTGCCGCCGAGTCTCGTGCCGGACGACCTCGAACGGATGACGATGTACCGCCGGCTGGCCGTGGCCCGAACCGCCGAAGATGTCGATGGGATCGCGGCCGACCTCGCCGAGCGGGCCGATCCGCTCCCCGCGCCGGCGCAGGCGCTCATCGACGCGGTCCGCGTGCGGATTGCCGCGCGGGTCGCCGACGTCACCGGCATCACGCGCGAGGGCGATCGGTTCATGATCCGTCTGGCGGTGGGGAGCGCGCTCGACGACGCCATGCAGCGGCGGATGCGGTCGGCGCTCGGCGGGCGCGCGCAGGTGACCGCGGTGGGGCTCAGCGTGCGGGCACCAGGCGCGGACTTCTCGGCGCAGGCCAAAGCGCTGTGCAACGTGCTCGCGATCGTGGGCCGGCTGGCTACGGCGCAGCCTGTAGCATGAACTTCAGCGTGCGGGATCCGAGGCGATCGGCCTGGGCGCGTACCGTCCACTCGCCCAGTCGCTCGGCAGCCGGTCTCTCCGTCAACTTGACGATGCTTGTCGTCAGGCGGACGTTCTCCGCGGCGATCGTCGAGACGTCCGCGGCGACCGGGAGAATCACCCAGACCCAAATGTTGGGATAGTAGGTGCCACTGTCCGTCTCATACCTGGTCTCCCGCTTCCAGACCGCCGCCTGAACCGAGTCGAGCAGTTCGACCGTCACCCGCGTATGCTCCGTGACGTTGCGGAGGTGCGCGACCAGACCGACGTAGGGATCCTTCGCCGTGAACTGGGTCCCACACTGGCTATAGCGGAGAAAGAACGAGCCCCCCTGTGTGCCGGGCTCGATCTTCTTGCACGCGACGAGGTCGAGCGAGACCTGGGCTTCCACCACCGGCGGCATTAGGACCGCGATGGCCATCGCCCCAAGGAACAGCGCGACGATCCATCTCATCGTCAGGCTCATCAAATCTACCCTCCTCCCTCTGTCGAGCTAGTCTGGCGGGACCAGCGCGTCGTACTGCACTTGGCCCAAGCATTGCCGGACGCGCGTCGCCGTCTCCGCGACCGCATACCGGGGACCGCGATCGGCGGGTTGAACCCAGCCCTTGTGCAGCCCGAACACCTTGCCATCGATGGTCCAGGGCGAGCCAGAGAAGCCGGGACTGGAGTAGCCTTCTCCGACCATCACGTTGTGCCACTGCCGGGGCCACGACTGAACCCGCGACCCGGCCCACGTCAGGAGGTTGCCGTGTACGAACCGCACCTTGACCGCTTCGGGATGAAACTCGCGGCGAGGATAGAGCGTCAGTTCGTCGCCGGCCTTTAGTTGGTCGGAATCGCCCCACAGGACGACGGGTAATTTTGCGTGCGACTTCACCCGCAGGATCAAGACGTCAATGCCATGCGCGGCGGACGAACACGCCACGACCGGCGTGGATTCGCCAAACGGGGCGCCGCTCCGCAAGATGGCATACGTGGCCCCAACGCTGAGGGCGTGCGAGACCGTGATGTAGTCGGTGCCCCACGATCCTGACGACAGCGGCACGCCGCCGGCGATGACCTGGCCGCCGGACACGACGCCGATGACCATCGGGGCAAGAGTGGGAACCGGGGGAGACTGCGCGCCTGCCGGGGGTGGAAGAGTGGCGACGATGATGACCACCAACACCACAAGGGCGCTGCGCATGGCATCCTCCCGAGGGACGGGTTGTGGTTGAGTATACCTCAACCGCGGGCGACAATGGGCCGGCCCGCGGGGTGGCACGGACGCGCCGCCTACGGTATGCTTGTACCCGTTCCATTTTTGAGGAGGGTGTTGGCTCATGAAGATTCGCGCGATCGTCCTCCCCATCGCGGCCGTGCTGGCGCTCGCGGGCGCGGGCGCGGGGGCCTGGGCGATCAGCAACAATTCCAAGCGTGCCTCAGCCATCGCGGCACGGGTCAATGGCGAGCCCGTCCTGTGGTCGGAGGTCGACACCGAGGTCAACCGCTTCGTGACCCAGGTGGGCGCCGATCCCAAGAGCAAGGAGTTCGAAAA
>JBGQGY010000162.1:0-6516 GCA_041497675.1 bacterium
ACGACCGGCTGGCCGCCCGCACGTATGCTGATTTGAAGGCTCTCCGATTCGATCCCGATCCACGCGCACTTGTGGCCATTCTCCCGGTAGTCGATCTCCAGGCGGAGGATACTGCACAGGTGGCAGCCTCATGAAGACCCTTGGCGAGGCCGAGGTGGTGGTCGTTGGCTCCGGCGCCGTGGGGACGTCCGTCGCCTATCACCTGGCGAAACGGGGCAAGCGTGTCACTGTCGTGGATC
This sequence comes from bacterium, assembly GCA_041497675.1. GTDB lineage: Bacteria > Sysuimicrobiota > Sysuimicrobiia > Sysuimicrobiales > Humicultoraceae > JBGPNN01. The sequence goes on from JBGQGY010000162.1 coordinate 240, forward strand.
GCGGCGGCATCGGCGCCGGTACCAGCGCGGCCACCTTCGCACTGATCTGGGTCCATTCCAAAGAACCCGCGCACTACATGGAACTGAGCCTGCGCAGCGCGAAGATGTTCCCCCCGCTTGTCCGGGAACTGGACGCGGACGTCCACCTTGACCAGCCGGGCGGCCTCACGCTGTGCATGACCGACGACGATCTCGTCAAGGGACACGCGATGGTGGCTCGACAGAGCGCGAGCCCGCTGTATGCGGGTCGCGTGATCGACGCCGCCGAGACCCACCGCCTCCAACCGGGGCTGTCGCACGAGGTCCTGGGCGCCACCTACAGCCCGGACGACGGCCACATCGACTCCATCCGCTACGTGACGGCACTCGCGCGGGGCGCGCGCCGCCTGGGCGTGGAGTTCCTCTCCTACACTGAGGTGACGGGCATCGAACGGAAGGACGGCGCGATCACCGGTGTGCTGATCGGGCAAGGCCGGATCGTCGCACCACACGTGGTCAATGCGGCCGGGCCCCACGCCGCGGCCGTGGCGAAGATGGTGGGGATAGAGTTGCCCGTCTATCCCGTGCGCGGCCAGGTCCTCGTCACCCTCCCCATGCCGCGCACGCTGCGGATGCCGATGTCGGGAGTCCGCCAGAACCCGACGGGCCACTTCTTTCTCGGTTTCACGCGCGAGGACGCCGGCTACGATGCGGCCGTCACTGCTGCCGGCATCCGGAATATCGTGCGCAGCGCCGTGCGACGAGTCCCGATCCTCAAGGAGGCCCGGCTGTTGCGGGCCTTTGCGGGGATCCGCTCGATGCCCGCCGACGGTTTGCCCTGTCTGGGTCCGGTCCCCGGTGTCCCGGGTTTCTACATCGCCGTCAGCCACAGCGGCATCACGCTTTCACCGCTGCACGGCACCGTGATCGCCGACCTGATCTGCAACGGCCGGACCGAGATCCCGATCGCGCCTTACGATCCGTTGCGCCCTCAGCGCGCGGAGGCTGTGACCTGATGCCACCGATGGAGGTCGAGTGCCTCGTGATCGGGGGTGGTGCCGCGGGCCTCGCCGCAGCATCGGAGGCCGCCCGCTTCGGTGTTGACGTGATGCTGGTCGAGGAACGCAGAACCCTCGGCGCCGGCGCGCCCGGTGCGATCTCCGCCGACACCCGCATCACGGCGCTCATATCCAGCCTCGCGTGGGGCATGTTCCCTGACCGGATCGTGGGGGTGGTCACGCCTGCCGAATCCCTCGAGGTCGTCCCACGTGTGCTGGTCCTGGCCACGGGATCCCAGGACCGGCTGCTACCGTTCCCCGGATGGGAGCATCCGTCAGTCGTGACGGTCGAGGACGGAGTCGATCTGGCGCGCGAGACCTCAGCGCGGCTGCGTTGGGTCGTGGCCGGGATCGGGGAAATGGGCGCCGAGGTCGCGCGGGTTCTCCGAGATCTTGGGCAAGATGTCGTCGCATACGCCGACGGCTCACCCGATGGATCGATGGGCGGCTCCATCGTGACCCGCGTGGTCGGCCGAGATCGCCTCGACGAGGTCGAACTCCAGGTACGTACAGGATTGTCGAAACCGATCCGCCTCGCCGCGGACTATCTGTGCGTCGCCTATGCGCGCTCGCCCTTCAATACCCTGGCCTGGCTGAGCGGGTGCGCGATGGAGCACAGGGCCGATCGAGGCGGATACGTTCCCTCCGTGCGGGACGGGGTGATGACAAGTCGCGACGATGTCCTCGTAGCAGGCGACGCCGCCGGTCTTTGCCGTGTGGAGACCGCGACCGCCGAGGGCCGGCTTGCAGGTTTCATGGCCGCGGAACGCCTCGGGCGAATCAAGGGATCGGGGGCGGGAGAACGGCGCGAGCTGCTCGAAGCGGCACGCGACTCGCGCCAGCGGGACGCTGGTGTCCTCCGCTCCTGGACGTCAACGATGTGGAACCTGGAAGAGCATTACGTCCGCGGCGCCTTGATTCAACCCGAGACGGTGTTGTGCCGGTGTGAAACGGTGACGGCCCGGCAGGTCGGGGCGGCGATTGACGACGGCGCGCTGACTCCCGGTGACGTCAAGCGCATGACCCGCGCCGGCATGGGAGAATGCCAGGGTGCTCACTGCCGGTCGCTGATCGCCCGCGCCGTCTCGGTGCTCACCGGACGGGCGGTGGAGGCTGAACCTCCGATGAGCTTCCGGCCCCCGGTCAGGCCGCTGGCGCTCGCGGAGTTATTGAAAGACCCGGCAGGCTGACGGGGAGGCTACCTCGCGACGGTCTCCCGGTGGCGGGTGGCCAGCACCTCGTCCAGGATCTTGAGTAACTTCGCGATGTCGAGCGGTTTGGTGAGGTAGTCGCGGGCGCCCGCGGCGCGCAGACGCTGAATTTGCCCTTGTGTCGCGTCGGCGCTGATCACGATCACCGGGATCTCCCGGGTTTCGGGTTCGGCCCGCAGACGACCCAGCACCTCAGCCCCATGGATGTCTGGGAGATGCAGGTCGAGCAGAATCAGATCGGGATGATGCTCCCGCGCGAGGTCAAGACCGATCCGCCCCTGCATGGCTGGGATCAGCTTCACGTTCCAGTGAGCCGCCAGTGCCCGCTCGATCAGCGTGAAGTTCGACAGGTTGTCCTCGACATACAGCACGGTCGCGGCCGTCTCCCACCGTTCCTGGCGGGGGACGGTCAACTCATGTTCCCGCCCGAGCTGCCCGGCCGGTGCCTCGACCAGGGCCAGGTCGACCCAGAACGTGCTCCCGTGCCCGACGGTGCTGTCGACGCCGAGGGTGCCGCCCATGGCTTCGACGAGCCTGCGAGACAGCACGAGACCGAGCCCCGTCCCTTCGATCCCTTGCCGCTCGGCCCCCAGCCGGTCGAAAGGCACAAAGAGCCGTTCCCTCATCTCCGGAGAGATGCCGGGGCCAGTGTCGGTCACGGAAATACGCAGCCGACCGATTCCAGCATCCGCGTAGGATACTGTCACGGTACCGTCACGGCGATTGTACTTGACCGCGTTGGCAAGGAGGTTCAACAACACCTGCTTTAGTCGCTGATGATCCGCCTTGACGTGGCGCTCCTGCGAGTACTGCCCGAGCACCTTCACGTTGGAGTCGGCGGCCAACGGCTGGATCAAGTCCAACGTCTCCCGCAGCAGCGTCTCGACCGGGACGGCTTCCGGAGACAACTGGATGCGGCCCGACTCGATGCGACTGATGTCCAGGACCTCGTTGATGAGTTCGAGCAGGTGGTATCCGCCCGCGAGGATCGGCGCAACGTTCTCGCGCTGATGCGGCGCCAGGTCGTCCATCTCCAGCAACTGGGCAAATCCGAGGATGGCGTTGAGCGGTGTCCGGAGCTCGTGGCTCATGCGTGAGAGGAACTCGCTCTTGGCCGCGTTGGCCCGGTCCGCCTCGAGCTCGGCGCGCCGCCGTTCGGCGTTTTCCCTGCTGAGCGCGTAGAACACGCCGGCGAGCAGCAGGAAGCTCGCCAGGTTTCCGAAGACGATAGCGAGAATCGCGCGCCTGGCGCTCACCAGGCGCGCCGCGTCGTTCTTGGTGAGCTCGTCCTGTTCCCTATCCTCGAGTTGAGAGATCGCCTCCCGGATGTCATCCATCGCATTGCGGCTGCGACCGGTCAACAGCACCCGTCTGGCCACCTCGAAGCCGCTCCGCCTGCGGAGGTCGATCATCTCCTCGAGCGCGACGAGCAGCAGCCCAACCCGCGGCCCCAGCGCCTCGACCCTGGCGCCCTGCGCGGGGTCGTCCTTCGTGAGGATGCGCAGCCGCTCCATCGACTTGTAGAGGACCAGGATCGCGTTGCGATATGGTCTGAGATACTCCTCATCCCCGGTGAGGAGAAAGCCTCGCTGACCGGTTTCGGCGTCGGTGATCTGGGCGAGAATCTCCTCGAGGGTCTCGATGACTCGCTGGGTCTGCCGTTCTTGCGTCGCCGCGCGCTGCGAGCCTATGAGGGTGGAATAGGAAATCGCGGCGATCACGATCAAGATCGCCAGGGCGGCGCCAAAGCCCAGAAGTAGTCTGCTCGACAGCATAGCGTAAGTTCCTTCTACCCTTCATGAAACTTCCTTAGTCGTGAGCTACTTTACGATTGGCCTGGCAGGGGGAGGTTGTGCATCCTCGCCGTTTCCAGCGCGGCCTCATATCCCGCATCGGCGTGCCGGACCACACCGATCCCCGGGTCGGCCCGCAACACACGCGCCAGTTTCTGCGCCGCCAGCGGCGTGCCGTCGGCCACGCTCACCTGTCCTGCGTGAATGGAGTACCCGATGCCGACGCCGCCGCCGTGATGCACCGACACCCAGGTCGCACCCGCCGAGGTGTTGAGCAGCGCGTTGAGGATCGGCCAGTCGGCGATCGCGTCCGAGCCGTCCTTCATGCCTTCCGTCTCGCGGTACGGTGAGGCCACCGATCCGCTATCCAGGTGGTCGCGACCGATGACGATCGGCGCGGCAAGATCTCCGCGCGCCACCATCTCGTTGAATGCGAGCCCGGCGGCGTCACGCTCACCGTATCCCAGCCAGCAAATGCGCGCCGGCAGCCCCTGATACGGGACGCGTTGCTGAGCCAGGCGAATCCAGCGGCGCAGTTGTTCATTCTGGGGGAACAGCTCGAGGATCCGAGCGTCGGTCTTCACAATGTCCTGCGCGTCGCCCGACAACGCCGCCCATCGAAACGGACCTTTGCCCAGGGCGAACTGCGGGCGGAGGTACGCCTGCACGAACCCCGGATAGGCAAATGCGTCGGCAAAACCGCCCTGTTGAGCCTCGGCGCGCAGGTTGTTGCCGTAGTCGAAGACCACGGCCCCGCGACGCATGAGCGCCACCATCGCCTCGCAGTGCCGCGCCATCGACATGCGCGATCTTGCCACGTACCCGTCGGGATCTGTGCGCCGCAGGTCGGGCGCCTCTTCGGGCGCGACTCCCACCGGGATGTACCCGTCCAGGGGATCGTGCGCCGACGTCTGGTCGGTGACCACGTCGACCTGGAGACCGCGGCGGACGAGTTCGGGAAAGACGTCGGCCGCATTGCCCAGCAGGCCGATCGATCGCGCCTCGCCCCTGGCCACGCAGTCGGCCGCCAGCCGTAGCGCCTCGTCAAGGTCGTCGGTGGCTGCATCGAGCCAGCCGGTCGACCGGCGCCGGTGTATCCGCGAGGGATCGACTTCGACGATGAGCGCCACGCCCTCGTTCATCGCAATCGCCAGCGGCTGCGCCCCGCCCATGCCGCCAAGCCCTGCCGTCAATACGAGCCGGCCGCGCAGCGACCCGCCGAAGTGCTGGCGCGCAATCTCTGCGAAGGTCTCGTACGTGCCTTGGACGATGCCCTGCGTGCCGATGTAGATCCACGAGCCGGCCGTCATCTGCCCGTACATCGTGAGCCCCATCGCCTCGAGCCGCCGGAACTCCTCCCACGTCGCCCATTTGGGGACCAGCATGGCGTTTGAGATCAACACGCGTGGAGCCCATTCGTGGGTGCGGAAGATCCCCACGGGTTTGCCGGATTGGACCAGCAGCGTCTCATCGTCGCCGAGCGTTCGCAGCGCGCGGACGATGGCGTCAAACGCCGCCCACGACCGCGCGGCCTTGCCGCTGCCGCCATAGACGACCAGATCCTGCGGCCGCTCGGCGACCTCGGGATCCAGGTTGTTCATCAACATCCGCAGCGCCGCTTCCTGTGGCCATCCTTTGCACGAGATCTCTCGGCCGCGCGGCGCGCGAACGGTTCGCGATGCAGTCATCGACGCCCCCCGGGGTTGGCTACGGCCGTGGGCGGGACATTCCCTGCTCTGTGGCGAACCCCTGATGCCAGCCTCAGCAAAGGGGAGATGGTTTCATGAATCGCGCTATCGTCGCGTGTGTTGCGTGCGCGCTGCTCCTGGGCCTGCTGCACCCGGTTGCCGGAGCTCCACGCAACCCGAAGGACACGCTGGTTGTCGCTCAAGGGTTCGATCCGCGCTGTCTGTCGCCACTGTTCGGCACGGCGCAGCCGGACAAGAACGTGAGCGGTCAGGTCGTGGAGCGACTGGTGACGTTCTCACCCGATTCACTGGGCTTCCTGCCCGAACTGGCGATCCGGTGGGAGAAGACCGCGCCCGACACCCTCAGGGTGACGCTGCGGCGCGGCGTGGTCTTCACCAACGGCGAGGAGTTCAATGCCAACAGCGCGCGCTACAGCCTGGAGCAGATGCTGCGGGCGCCCTCGCTGGCCTTCTTCGTGTCGGCGCTGCGGGCGGCCGAAGTGGTCGATCTCTACACCGTCGACATCAAGGCCAAGGCACCGACGACC
>JBGQGY010000163.1:0-6516 GCA_041497675.1 bacterium
TCCGCGATAGGCACGAGCGCCACGTCAGGACGGCGCGCGCCCTCCATGAACCCGCCAATGTAGCTTCTGGGGTGCGCCGTGGTCAGCACCTCCTCGCCCAGCAGCAACGTGGCCCCCGGCGCGTCATTTTCCTCATTGGAAAAACTGTTCGTCTCGTGAACGAAGCCGATGACGCCGATTCTCATAGTGGTCTTCTCCTCAGAAGATTCATCGTCGACGTGGATCAAGCCAGTCGCGAAGACCATTACCAAACAAGATGAATGCTGTCGAAGCATACACAATGGCGCACCCGGGAAAGAGCGCGCTCCAGGGGGCGGAGGTCATGAACTGGCGACTGCTGCTCAGCATCTCGCCCCAACTCGGGTTCGGCGGAGGGGCGCCGAGGCCAAGATACGACAGCGCGGATTCGATGATAATCGCACGCGCGGTGCTCAGCGTGGCATCGACAATGATCGGCGAGGCGATATTCGGCAAGATATGACGTCCGATGATCCGCAAATCGCCCACACCGATGGCGCGGGCGGCCGTCGTGTACTCCTTTTCTTTGACGGCGAGCACCGGCGCGCGCACGATACGCGCCATCGACGGCATGTACACCACAGCAATCGTGATGAGCAGATTGCGAATGCTCGGCCCCAACACGGCCACGATCGTCAACGCCAACAAGAGCGCGGGGAACGCCAGGAGCACGTCCATGACTCGCATGATGACCTGGTCGGTCCGCCCACCCAGGTAGCCCGCGGCCGAGCCAAACATCAGGCCCGCGATGACCGCGAGTGCCACGGATGGAATGGAGACGAGCAACGTCGTGCGGGAGCCGTAGACGATCCGCGCGAACAGATCTCGGCCCAGCTTGTCTGTGCCAAAGATGAGGATCGCGGACGGCGGTGCCAGCGACGGACCGAGACCGGTCTCAAACGGGCTGTGGGCGACGATCAACGGCGCGCCGATGGCCAGCAAGCCCAGCATAGCCACCATCGGGCCGCCGACGAGCAGGAGCGGCCTCCGCGCCAGGACGCGCCGCGCCGTGCGCATCGCCAAACGCAGAGACCGGCTCGCGCTCGGAATTTCAGCGGGCGATCGCTGGGATTGTGCGATCATTCCCGGCGTCTCACTGGTAGCGGATGCGCGGATCGGCCGCAGCGTAGAGCAGGTCCGTACCCAGATTGACGATGACCACCGCGACCGCCGTGAACAGGAGGACCCCCTGCACCAGGGGATAGTCGCGCAGATTGATGCCCGTGATGACCAGCCGCCCGAGCCCCGGCAACGCGAAGATGGTTTCGATGATAATCGTGCCGCTCAGCAGAAAACCCGTCTGAAGTCCCAGGATGGAGATGATGGGGATCGCGGCATTCTTGAGCACATGCTTCCTGACGACCACGCGCTCGCTTAACCCCTTGGCGTGGGCGACGGCCACATAGTTTTCGCGCAACACGTCGAGCACCGCCGACCGCACGTTTTCCGCAATCGTCATGGCGAGCCCCGTGCCGATCGAAATGACAGGAAAAATCATCACCAGCAGGTTGCGAGCCGGGGCATCGGTCAACGGGACATAACTGAACGTGGGTATCCACCGTATGCTCGGCGCAACGAACAGCAGCAGCAGCGTCGCGATGAAGAAACTGGGCACACCGACCCCAGCCGAAACCAAGAAACGTGTGAGCCAGTCCCAGGAACCCCCGCGCGTCGCCGCCAGAATACCGATGGGGGCGCCGATGACGAGGCCCGATAGGACGGCGAGCAGGGCCAATTCAACTGTGGTAGGTAGGGCGCTCGTGATTGCCGACTTGATAGGAACCTTGAGGACCAGCGATTTGCCCAGGTCGCCCCGCAGGACGCCCGCCAGCCAGGAAAGGTACTGGACATGCAAGGGGCGATCCAGGCCCAGCTCGGTGCGGATGATCTTCAGTACTTGCGGGTTGGCGTTGGCGTTCTCCTGACCAAGCATGGCGATCGCCAGATCGCCGGGAAGAATCTTGATCAGCACGAAGCTGAGCAAGGTGATGCCGACGATCACTGGGATCGTCAGTACAATGCGTGAGAGGACGTAGCGGCCCAGATCACCTCTCCAGCGACGTGTGGCGCAGGGAAAAGCGCGTATTGGACGGCCGGTTCTTGTACCCCTTCACGTGGTCCCACCACATCTCCCACCGCAACGGATAGCCGTACAGCACGAGGACATGGGCCCGATCGGCGATGCGCCTCTGCGCTTGCTGGTAGATCTCCGTGCGCTTTGCAAGGTCAACGCTCGTACGGCCGTCTTCGAGCAACTTGTCCAGCACGCTGTCGCGAATGCAATAGGCTTTCGCTTGGTCGGTAGAGGAGTGGAACGCGCCATACAGGCCCGCATCCGGATCAGAACTCCAGACACCGCCCACCTGTACCATCCTCCCGTTGCCTTCGAACCAGTCCCTCAGGATCTGTCCGACTTCCATCGGCACGATGGTGACCTTGATGTTCGCCTTGGCCCACTGCTCCTTCAGCACCTGCGCGCCGTCGACGTCGAGCTGGTTGGCCGCCACGACTTTGTACGCGTCAATGCTGATCCCATCGGGGTATCCGGCCTCGGTAAGCAATTGTTTCGCCTTGTTCACGTCTGATCGGTAGTAGGGCAGATCCATCGGATCGCCTTTGATGTAGAAGCGGTCGGATGGCGCGATGACCGTGCCAACGTGGCCGCCGTAGCGCGAGGGGATCACGGTCTCGATCAGGGTCTTTCGGTCTGTGGCAAGGCTCAAGGCGCGACGGACGCGCGCATCATCATAAGGCTTCTGACACTGGTTGAGACGAATGCCGATCCAGCGGCTCGGAATGCCGGGGGACGAGACCATGCCGGGCACGGCCTTGGCAAGCGCATCTGCCTGTCGCGGGTCTCGGAACCACGCCATGTCAACACTCTTCGAACGCAGTGCCGATTCCTTTGACGCCTCGTCGCCGAGGATCTTGAATTCCACCATGTCGAGGTAGGGTTTGCCTCGATCCCAATAGCCGGGATTGCGCACCAGGCGCACGTACTGATTCAGTACGTATTGGTCCAGCATGAAGGGGCCGGTGCCCACGGGCTTCGTCGCAAGGTCAGAAACCGCTTCTTGCGGCACAATGGGGTAGACCTCGGTGAGGAAATTGAGGAAGGTCGCCTGCCGCTTGGAAAGCGTGACCTTGACCGTTCGCGGGTTGACGACGTCCACGGAGCTCACCAGGACAAAGTTACTCGCGAGGAGGCTGCCTGACTTCGGATCGCGCATCCGATCCAGCGAGAACTTCACGTCTTGAGCCGTCATTGGCCGGCCGTTATGGAACCTCACGCCCTGGCGGATGCTGAATGTGTACTCCAAACCGTCACGTGAAATCGTCCAAGCGGTCGCCAGGCTCGGTAGCAGTTCGGTCTCAGTTTCGCTCCACTGCACGAGGCCGTCGTAGATGGACTCCGTAATATTGGTATTCGCCCATGCGGTGCTCTTGTGGGGATCGAAATGCTGTGGGCCGAAGTCCTGACCGATATTAAGCGTCCCGCCCCGCCTTGGCGCGGCAGGCGCCGCGCCGGCGCCTACCTGGCTTGGGGCGACGCCGCTCAACGCGAATACCCCGATGAGCAGGATGAGCAATCCAACGCGCCGGAATTCCCCTGACATTCTTTCCATCACCCTTCACCCCTCATAGGTTTTCGGATATCATCCAGCGCGGCCGCCGCTGTTTTCAGCGTCTGATCGATATCCGCATCGGTGTGGCTGAGCGTCACGTACCAACGCCCGCCCGGGATCACCCGAACTCCTCGGGCGAGCATAGCCGCCGCAAACCGGGCGTAGGGCTCCCGGCTGACCCGCGCGGAGGATCGGTAGTCGGTGATCGCTGATTGATCGGTGAACCACATGTAGAAAACCGGTCCGGGCCCCTGGACGAGGACCGGAGTTCCTTTCGCAGCGGCGGCCTCACGAATGCCCTGCATGAGGCGCCGGCCGGTGGCGGTCAGCCGATGGAAGGCTGCGCCGTCATCGCGCGCCAGTTCATCCAGGGTGGCCAGGGCTGAAGCGACGCCCAGCGGGTTCCCGTTGAAGGTCCCGGCGTGGACGACCCGGCCATCGGAGATCAGGTCCATGATCTCGCGGCGTCCGCCTACGCAACTCAGCGGGAACCCGTTGGCCAGGGCTTTCCCAAAGACCGCCAGATCGGGAGTGACGCCCAGCAGCGCCTGCGCGCCGCCAAGGTGCACGCGAAACCCCGTGATGACCTCATCGAAGATGAGTACGACGCCGTGGCGGGTGCACAGCTCGCGCACGCGTTCGAGGTAGCCCGGCGCGGGCATGATGGCGCCGCTGTTGCACATGATGGGTTCCATCAACACCCCCGCCACCTCACCGAGGTGCGCGGCAAGCAGGCGCTCCAGCGCGCCGGCGTCGTTCCACGGCGCCACCAGCACGTGCGCCGCGGATGAGGCCGGTTGCCCGGCGCTCTCCGGCTCCGGCGGCGCGTCACCATCCAGTGCGGGGTGTGTGGCGAGCAGTTCCTCATCAAACCAGCCGTGGTAGTGCCCGGCGAACCTGACGATCTTCAATCGCCGCGTGTACGCGCGCGCCAGGCGCACCGCGGCCGCTACCACCTCTGACCCGCTGGAGTTGTACCGCACCATCTCGATGCACGGCACCGCCGCGGCAAGTCGCTCGGCCAGCAGGATCTCGCCCTCGTGTTGCCCGCCGTAGTTGAAGCCGCGGGCGGCCGCCCGCTGCAGCGCGTCGACCACGGGCGGGTAGGCGTGTCCCAGGATCACCGGGCCATAGCCGCACGTATAGTCGATGTAGGCGTTGCCGTCGCAGTCATAGAGCCGGCTGCCCTCGGCGCGCGCAAAGAAGAGCGGCTGAGGACGCTCCTCCATCTTGACGTTGCTGCTGACCCCGCCCGGCAACACACGCCGGGCACGTTCCAACAGGCGCCGCCCATTCTGGAGCACGACACTCATGACGGATCCTCCCCTTCTTTACCGCTGTGTGGAGTGTCCGAGAGCGCGAGAAATGGACGCACAGCTCTCGACGAGCGACCGCGCCGCCGCAACCTTCATTGCGCGAACCCGACTGGCCGGGCCGGATAGACTGATTGCGGCGATGACCTGGCCGCCGGCGCCAAAGATCGGCGCCCCGAGGCAACTCGCGTCGAGCTCGGTCTCGCCGTTGTCCTCCGCGTAGCCCCTCGCTTTGGTCCTCGACAGTTCGCGCTTCCATGCAGCGGGCGAGGTGATCGTCCTCGGCGTCAAAGGAGGCAGCCCACGGCTGATGAGCGCATCCACGTCATCGGCCGGCAGGTAGGCGGCGATAGCCTTGCCCAGCGCCGTCGAATGAACGGGGGACCGGGAACCCACCTTTGCCGCCATCCGAAACGAATGCGGGCTCTCCAGCATCTCGAGATAGAGCACCTCGCCTTCCCGAAGTACGCCGAGGTTGATCGTTTCGCCGAACTGTTCGAGGAGCCGGCGCATATAGGGCACCGCCACTTCGGTCAGGGGCTGGTGCGCGGGAAAGCCCTGCTGGAAACTGCGCCACTGTACGCCCAAGTAATAGCGGCCGCTACCGTCGAGGCGCTCCACGTAGCCACGCCGTTCCAGCGTGCACAGCAAACGAAAGGTGGAACTCTTGACCATCTCCAGGCGCACGCTGATCTCTTGCAGCGAGAGCGGACGCCCGACGTCACGGAGCAGTTCCAGAACATCCACGGCCCTGTCGACCACATCGACGGCATATCGATTGAGATCGCGAGCGGGCGCGGAAATCGGCATGTTTCACCTAGTAAAACGAACGTTCTACTGTATGATATTGCGTCCGCTTGACCTGAGAAGTCAAGCCATCTCGGCGTCCGGGCCGGGGAGCGCCAGCACAAACGCCACCGCATCGCCCGAGAACACTCTTGGCAGGGTGCGCAAGAACAGCACCCGGCCCGCCCGCGTCGCTCGAATCTCGGCCAGCATCCTGCCGTCGGGGTGGCGCACCACGCCGAGCACTTGATCCCGTTCCACCCAGTCCCAGACGCCGACCGACGGTAGGAAGAGACCCGACGTTGGCGTGACGTGGTCGACCTGTAGGTGCCCCGAGCCCGGCTCGCCCATCTCTACGAGGTATCGAGGCCGAGTGGTCGGGTACGGTCCGTCGACCATCCCAAGATAGGCCAGGACGTTGCGGATGCCCTGCCGGGCGCGTTCCAGGTCACCGGGCCGGCAGCGGCCCTCACCGGGCATCTCGACGTAGATCGACGGGATACCCAGTTCACCCGCGGCCGACAGTGTGCGGCCGGGCAGCCCGGCGGTGCCCCAGACTAGGTCGGCACCGAACGCGATCGCCGCCTCGCGCTGTATGCGGCCGACGTCGCCTTCGCGCAACTGATACCCGGCCAAGTGTGTGATGAGATAGGCGTTGCCGCCGCTGTGGATATCGAGCAGCAGGTCGCACTGGGGTAGCAGAAATTCTCGCACGGCGTGCGCGATGCGGAGCGTGGGACTACCCGTGGGACTACCGGGAAATATCCGGGCCA
>JBGQGY010000164.1:0-6431 GCA_041497675.1 bacterium
GACGGCCCCAAACAGCGCCTCATGGTGTCCGCGCGGCCCCTCAAGGAAAAAGATGACCGCGGCCGGGCCGTGAACGGCAAACGCCGCCACCCCTTCGACCGATTCCCCGGAGCGGACGACGCGGCCGTCGTTGATCAGACCCTTGACCAGCTCCGGCTGCAACGCCCTGAATCGCCATCCCAGCGGCACCAAGCCGCGCCAGGCGCCGACCAACGGCGACGCGCCGAGCACACGCAGGATCGCGCTCGACTCGGGGGGTTCGGCGGGCCTCACCTGCGCGTCGTAGGCGATATCGATCGGCCCCGCCTCGATGTCCGCAACCAAGACGTTCGTCTCTGTGCACCGGCTGAACCCGGCATGCTCGGCGACGGCCAGCGCCGTGTAATCGCGTGAAGGGATCGCGGTCCGCACCGTGCCGACGCCACACCTGTGGAGGAGATCCTCCGCCTCTTGGACGAGCCGCCGGCCGACGCCTCTCCCGCGGGCCGCCGGCTGTACCCACAGACCTTCCAGCCACCCTTCGGCCGGGCCAACGACGGTCACATGGAGCATGCCCACGACACGCCCGTCGTCCTCGATGCTCACCCTCTGGCCTGGTTCTTCGGACCACTCAGCCCATTCTTGGGGAAGCGCTGCGGGATCGGCGGGCGGGGCGTCGACGAGCGGCTCGATACTGGTCTTCACGCCACCTGCCTGAGCCTGCCCAGGTCGGCCAGGAGCACGCGCAGGGCAAACCACAGGAAGATGCCCGCGGTGATCTGCCGGAACCCGACGATGATCGACCGCTTCGCGCCGGCGGCCTCAAGGTGTGCCGCCGCCACGTGCCCACCATCGAGCGGCAGCATCGGCAAGAGATTAGCCAGACCCACGCTGAGGTTGATGTCTCCCGCGGTCCGCAAGAGCGTGCGTGGGCCGGCGGCCGCAGCGCGCGTCAGCATGTGCAAGGCCGACAGGAGACCGCCGATTTCGACTCGCCGCGTTTGTCCGGGGAGAAGTATAGGCTCGTGCGATTGCGCCACCTGTCGCAACACGAGTCCGGCGACGATGTTGGCGAGCGGACCCGCGAGCAGCACCGGCAGTCGCCGGGCGGGCGGCAGCTTCTCAACGTCGATGGCGGCAAATCCACCGAGGGGAATCGGACGCAGTGTCACCGTAACACCGCCGACACGACCTCGCATCAGCGGCGGGCCGAACCCGATACCGACCTCTTTGACCTCTCCGCCGGCGCGCCGCGCGGCAACAGCGTGGGCCACCTCGTGGAGCAATACCGTCCCGCCGATGACCCCCAGGGCCTGTACCCAGCGCATCCAGGGCACCGACACGGGGTTACTCTTTCGCGCCGACGCGGGCCACAGCCGCGACGAGGTCGCCCTCCTCCAGTCGCTGGATCAGGACGCCCTGCGCCCCGCGGCCGTGCACCGCAATCTCCTTCACCGGGATGCGGTTGACGATTCCCCCGGCAGAGATGATCAGCACTTCGTCGTCCTCATCCACCGCGCGCACCGCCACGACCGGGCCATTACGCTTGGTGATCTTGATGTTGATAACGCCCATACCCCCGCGGCGTTTGAGCGGGTACTGCGCAAAAACCGTTCGCTTGCCAAAGCCGAATTCCGTCACCGACAACAGAGACTGGCCCTCGGTGCTGTCGGCCGTGCCTACAACGCGGTCGTCGCCCCGCAGCCGGATCCCCTTCACGCCACGCGCCGTTCGACCCATCTCGCGCACCTGCCCGGCTTTGAACCGGATCGCGCGACCCAGTCGCGTCGCCAGTGAGATCTCCGCGTCCTTCCCGATGTGCCGGACCCCGATAAGCTCGTCGTCCCCCGACAGCGCGATCGCAAAGATCCCCGCGCGTTTGGCGTTCACGAACTCCATCAGCCCCGTCTTCTTCACCATCCCGCGGCGTGTCGCCATGAACAGGCTGCCGGCTTCTTCAAACGACCGCAGATGGATAATGGCCGTCACCCGTTCCGCCTGGGCGGTGGTGATCAAGTTCACCACCGGCAGACCACGGGCCGTGCGGCTCGCTTCCGGCACTTCGTGCGCTTTGATGCGATAGACTTTGCCCCGGTTCGTAAAGAACAGCAGGAACGCGTGGTTCGTCGTCACCGCGATCTGCTCGACGACATCTTCTTCGCGGGTCGTCAACCCCGCCACGCCCCGACCACCACGGCGTTGAACGCGATAGGTCTCTAGCGGTTGCCGTTTGATGTAGTTATTGCGCGTGAGCGTGATCACCACGTCGGTGTCCGGGATCAGATCCTCGTCCTCGAATTCCTCGGCTTCCTTCCCGGTGATCCGCGTCCGCCGCGCGTCGGCGTACTTCGCCTTCATCGCCGACAGATCTTCTTTGATCGAGGCCATGATCAGCCGCGGCCGCGGCGAGGTGGCGTCGGCCAGCGTCTCTGTATAGCCGGCGATGTCTTTGAGGAGCGCCTTGTACTCTTCCTCGATCTTTTCGCGCTCAAGCTCCGTCAGCCGCTGCAACCGCATCTCGAGAATCGCGTCGGCCTGCACTTCGCTCAGCTTGAACGCCTTCATCAGCCCGGTACGCGCGGCGGCGGCGTCCTTCGCTTTTCGAATCAGGGCGATGACGTCATCAAGATGCTTAAGCGCAATCTTTAGGCCCTCGAGCAGATGCGCGCGCGCTTCGGCGCGGGCCAGCTCGTATCGAGTGCGCCGGATGACGACGTTGCGCCGGTGCGTCAGGTAGTGCTCCAACATCTCCTTGAGTGTCAACTGTTTGGGTGCGCCGTCGACAAGCGCCAACATAATGGCGCCAAACGTCGTTTGGAGCTGTGTGTGTTTGAACAGCTGGTTGCGAACGATTTGAGGGTTGGCGTCGCGGCGCAGCTCGATCACGACGCGCATCCCGCGGCGGTCTGACTCGTCGCGCAGATCGGCGATTCCCTGCAGCTTCTTCGACCGCACGAGCTCCGCAATGCGTTGGACCAGCGCGGCCTTACTGACCATGAACGGGATCTCGGTCACAACGATCGCGACACGGCCACCGCGCAGTTCTTCAAACGCCGTCTTCGCCTGCACCGCGATGCTCCCGCGCCCGGTCGTGTAGGCCGCCTGGATCCCTTCTCGCCCGAGAATCACACCCCCCGTGGGAAAATCGGGTCCCTTGACGATCTTCAGGAGTTCTTCCATGTCGGTCTTGGGATTGTCGATCAGCGTCACCAGCGCGTCGATCACCTCCCCCAAATTCTGCGGGGGGATATTGGTGGCCATGCCCACGGCAATCCCACTCGCGCCATTCATCAAGAGGCTTGGCAGCCGGGCGGGTAGGAGTGTGGGCTCCTTCAAGCTTTCGTCAAAGTTGGGAGTGAAATTGACCGTTTCTTTGTCCAGGTCGGCCAGCAGTTCCGCGGCGGCCGGCGAAAGACGCGCTTCCGTGTAGCGCATCGCGCCCGCCGGGTCACCGTCGATGCTGCCGAAGTTGCCTTGCCCGTCTACGAGCGGATATCGGAACGACCATTCCTGGGCCATGCGCACAAGCGCATCGTAGATCGGCACTTCTCCGTGCGGGTGGAATTTGCCCATCACTTCCCCGATGATGCGCGCGCACTTCCGATACGGCCCGTCGGGCCGCACGCCCAGTTCATGCATCCCAAACAAAATACGCCGCTGAACCGGTTTGAGACCATCCCGCGCGTCGGGCAACGCCCGGCTGACAATGACCGACATGGCATAGTCGAGGTAGGCAGTCTTCATCTCCTCCTCGATCGGGCGCGGGACGATCCTCAGTTCTTCGGAGGCCATAAGCTGCGCCTACACGTCAAGGTTCCGGACGTCGCGGGCGTACTGCATGATAAACTGGCGGCGGGGTTCAACTTCTTCACCCATAAGTGTGCGGAAAGTGTCCTCAGCGGCTTCGGCGTCCTCAAGCTCGACGCGCAACAACGTCCGCGCCGCCGGATTCATCGTGGTTTCCCACAACTGCTCCGGGTTCATTTCCGACAATCCCTTGAACCGCTGCACCTCGACGTTGGCACTCTTACGGCCCATGTCCTTGAGGATCACCTGGCGTTCTTCGTCGGTCACGGCGTATCGCCGCTCCTTCCCGTTCTTGATCAGATACAGGGGGGGCCGGGCGATATACACTTTACCGTGAACAATCAGGTCGCGCATGTATCGGTAGAAGAACGTCAGGAGCAAGGTGCGAATGTGGTTCCCGTCGACATCGGCGTCGCACATGATGATGATGCGGTCGTAGCGGCGTTTCACCAGCGAGAATTCGTTGCCGACACCCGTGCCCAAGACAGTGATGATCGCTCGGATCTCTTCGTGCGCGATCATCTTGTCCTCTCGCGCTTTTTCGACGTTGAGGATTTTCCCTTGGATGGGCAAAATCGCTTGAAACTGCCGATCCCGACCCTGCTTGGCGCTACCACCGGCGGATTCGCCCTCGACGATGAACAACTCACAGAGTTCGGGGTCACGCTCGGCACAATCGGCCAGCTTGCCCGGCAGCGTCCCAACTTCCAGCGCGTTCTTGCGCCGCACCAGCTCGCGGGCTTGGCGCGCCGCTTCGCGCGCTCGGGCCGCAGTCAGCACTTTGTTGACAATCCGCTTGCCATCAGGCGGGTGCGTGATCAGGTGTTCTTCGACCGCGCTGGCGACGACCGATTCAACAATACCTTTGACTTCGGTGTTCCCGAGCTTTGTCTTGGTCTGCCCTTCGAACTGCGGCTCCGCGAGCTTGATACTGAGGACCGCGGTCAGCCCTTCACGCATGTCCTCGCCCGTCAACGACGGGTCGTTGTCTTTCACCAGACCCACCCGCTTCGCGTAGTCGTTGATGGACCGTGTGAGGGCCGAGCGGAACCCTACCAGGTGCGTGCCGCCCTCTGTGGTTGGGATGGTGTTCACATAGGTCAGC
This sequence comes from bacterium, assembly GCA_041497675.1. GTDB lineage: Bacteria > Sysuimicrobiota > Sysuimicrobiia > Sysuimicrobiales > Humicultoraceae > JBGPNN01. The sequence continues at coordinate 4,892 of JBGQGY010000164.1, forward strand.
ACGTGTTCGACGTACGAATCGTTGTACTGGACCGCGCACTCGACCTCGACGCCTTCACGCTCGCTTTTCTTGTAGATGATGTCGGACAACTTTGCCTTTGTCCGGTTGAGCGCCGAGACGAGTTCCTTGATCCCACCGTCATGCTTGATCGTTGCTTTACGGTTGGTGCGTTCGTCAACCGCGCGGATCTCAAGGCCGGCATTGAGGTACGCGATATCCTCCAGGCGCTTGCCGATGACGTCGAAGGAGATTTCAGACGCCGTCATGATCTCCGCGTCCGGTTTGAAGGTCACCTTCGTCCCGCTGGGCTGCGGGTTGCCCCGCTCGCTGCGAAGAGCGCCGGTTGGCTTGCCGCGGACAAACCGCTGTCGATACGTCTTCCCGTCGCGGTAGACTTCGACCTCAAGCCACTCGGACAGCGCGTTGACCACAGACACACCCACGCCGTGGAGGCCGCCTGAGATCTTATAACCACCCCCCCCGAACTTGCCGCCGGCGTGCAGGGTGGTGAGGACGACTTCCACGGCCGGCTTCCCGATCTTGGGGACGTTGTCGACCGGGATCCCGCGCCCGTTATCGAGGACGGTCGCGCTGCCGTCCGCATGGAGCGTCACATCAATTTGCGTGCACGCGCCAGCGAGGGCCTCGTCAACCGAGTTATCGACGACCTCATACAACAGGTGGTGGAGCCCGTCGGGCCCGGTGCTGCCAATGTACATTGCCGGGCGGCGGCGGACACCGTCCAACCCCTCGAGCACCTGGATTTCATGGCCGGTGTATGCGGGGACTTCGGACATCAACTCACGCTCCGATCAAGCAAACAGGCACACGCGGGACCGCGCATGCCCACTCACTATTTTACCACCCAGGGAAAGGGTGTCAACGACGAAAACCCGCGTCCTGTCTAGCTCTCCGCCTTCGAGGAACCGCGTGCTTTCGTTTGTTCGAGCACCCGCCTGGCGACCGTGGCCGGGGTGATGGATACCAGGATCGTGCCCCTGACGGTAACGATCAGCGCTCGCGCTGACTCAATTTCTGCGCTGTCTCGACCGTCCGATGCCCTCGTCCAAAGCGCTCGGGCGTCGGGGGCGCGCTGCAACCGCCGGACGTCCAGAATCGCCACGACTTCGCGCGCATCCACAACGTTGTCTCCGCCCACGTAGACGAACACCCGCTTATCCCGACCGCCGCCTGCCGGGAGGTTGGGGGCTCACCCGCTGGGCAACCCGCTTCCGCCCGCTGACGTACGCTTCCCGGCTGGGTCCCCGCCCCGGGAGCCGCCGGCGCGGTACCGGATGAATCTCCTCCAGGACGCGTTTACCGAGTTCTGTCGCCAAACCAGCAAGAATCGCCGTCCGCCGTAGCCGGACCTCTTGTCCGACCGTTGGGTGCGTCACGCCCACAAGCAACGTCTTGCCTCGGATCGCGACCGGAGCGCTGGCATGCGCCATCTCGGGTCCGACGAGCGCACCCCACACCCGGCGGGCATGTGCCAACCGCGCGGCCGGTTCGAGCCCCCACCCTGCTGCCGCCCGTGCTA
>JBGQGY010000165.1:0-6413 GCA_041497675.1 bacterium
AACGATGCGGGTGCTCGCGCTGCGCGGATCCGACATCGTCGCTGATCCTCCGGACGCCCTCGACACCCTCCGAGCGCTAGACGGCCAGATCGTCTGGATCGACCTCCCGGATCCCACGCCCGAAACGATGTCCCGGCTCACGGCATTGCTCCGCCTGCACCCCCTGGCCGTCGAGGATGCCCTCCGCCGCGAACAACGGCCCAAGATCGAAGAGTATGACGGCACCTTCTTTATCACGACGCACGCGGCCCACTCACTCGACCCCGGCGGTCACGACGTCGCCCTCGATGAAATCGATATCTTTCTCGGAAAGGGATTCCTGATCACGGCCCACGCTGGGGTCATCCCGGCCCTGGACGAGGCCCGTCGCCGCCTGACACAGGCGCCGGCCGATCTGCGAACCGTCGAAGGATACCTCTTGTACGTCGTGCTCGACACGATCGTGGACTCGTACTTTCCGGTCCTCGATGCCTTGGACGACTACACGGAGAGCCTCGAAGACACGCTCTTCAAGGACGCGACGCCCCAGACGATGGATCACCTCTTCGCAGCCAAGCGGGCCCTGCTGCAGTTGCGCCGCGTGGCCGCCCCGCAGCGCGACATGATGAACATCTTCATGCGGCATGAGACGCAGCTGATCAGCCCGCGGCTTGGCGCCTACTTCCGCGACATCTACGACCATCTGCTGCGGATCACCGAGCAGATCGACACGCATCGCGACCTGCTGGCCGGCGCGCTCGACATCTATCTGAGCATAACGAGCAACCGGCTGAACGAGGTCATGAAGGTCCTGACGGTGATCACCGCGATCTTCGCCTCATTGGCCGTGATTACGGGATTCTACGGCATGAACTTCCAGCGGACGTTCCCGGCGTTCGAGGCACCCTATGGGATCGCAGGCGCGCTGGGCGTCATGGCGGTCAGTATCGCGGTCATGCTCGCACTGTTTCGCCGGCTGCGCTGGCTATGACTCCATCCGGTTTTGGTTACGTCACGCCGGACAACGTCGCCCTGCTCACCGATCTGTACGAGCTGGCGATGGCCGACAGCTACCACCGGCAGGGGATGAACGATCGCGCGACGTTTGCATTGTTCGTCCGATCGCTGCCGCCGGGGCGGGCGTTTCTGGTCAGCGCGGGGCTCGACACCGCGCTGGCCTATCTCGAACACCTACATTTTGGGGACGACGCGATCCGGTATCTGCGCAGCCTGGGCATGTTCAGTGACGGGTTTCTCGATTCGCTGCGCGCTTTTCGGTTCACGGGTGACGTCCGGGCGATCCCCGAGGGTGAGATCTTCTTCCCGCCCGAGCCGCTGCTCGAAGTCAGCGGCCCGCGCATCGAGGCGCAGATCGTCGAAACATTCCTGTTGAACACGCTGAATTTTCAGGTCATGGTTGCGAGCAAAGCCGCGCGGACCGTGCTGGCGGCACGGGGCCGAGGGGTCGTGGATTTCTCGCCCCGGCGCGATCACGGCGCCGACGCCGCGCTCAAAGTGGCCCGGGCGGCGTTCATCGCCGGGTGCACCGGCACATCCAATGTTCTCGCGGGGATGCTCTATGGTTTGCCCGTCGTGGGGACTATGGCCCATTCATACGTCATGTCGTTCTCCGACGAACTCGAGGCGTTCCGGGCGTTCACGCACGACTTCCCGAACAACGCCGTCCTCCTGATCGACACGTACGAGACGCTCGCGGGCGTGACCAACGCGATCACCGTGGGCCGGGAGATGCGCGCGCGGGGCGGGCGGCTGCGCGGCGTGCGGATCGACAGCGGCGACCTGGTCGTGCAGAGCCGGGCGGCGCGCGCGGCGTTGGACGGCGCGGGGTTCAAAGACACGCAGATCTTCCTCAGCGGCGATCTCAACGAGTATCGGATCGCCGAGTTGCTCGATCAGGGCGCCGCGGTCGACGCGTTTGGCGTCGGCACCGAACTGGGCACGTCCCCGGACGCCCCCAACGTCGGTGGCGTCTACAAGCTCGTCGAGGACGAGAAAGGCTACCGGATCAAGCTCAGCACCGGCAAGGCGACGCTCCCGGGGCGCAAACAGGTGTGGCGGCGAGCCGATGCGGAGGGACAACCATCCGGCGACCTGCTGACCCTGCACGACGAGCCGCCGCCGGACGGCCACACGCCGCTGCTGACCGAGGCGATGCGGGGTGGCCGCCGCGTGGGCTCCGAGTCGCTGGCCGAGATCCGGAAGCGCTGCACGATGCGGCTGGCCGCGCTCCCCGACGAGCTACGAGCGCTGGAGGACGCCATCTCCTACCCGGTGGCGCTGAGCCCGGCGCTCGCGGCACTGCAGCAACGCATGCGCCAATCGTAATCCTCATCCAAACAGAATCAACGTCACACCAACCATCATCACGCCGATGCTCGCGTAGCTGGCCGGTCTGAGACGCTCGCCGAGGAGGAACGCCGCGAGTCCCACGGTCACCGCGGCATACAAACCGGTCAGCGTGGCCACGATCGCCACCGACCCGATGCGGATGCCGGTGGTAAACGCGACAAACGCCGACGTGTCGATCAGCGTCAACGCCAGCATCTGCCGCCACCGGTCCCGTGGAAGGCGGGCCACCGGGGTGACGCGGCACAGCGCTCCAACGAGCACCACGACGACGCCCACGAACCGCACGGTCACGATGGTGGTCATCGGACCGACGGCCGCGGCGGCCACCTTCAGCCCGATGCTGAGCCCCCCCAACGCCAGCAGCGCCAGGAAGCCGCTCACCAACCCGATCCTGGCGTCCTTTGGCGGCGGTCCGCTGATGGGGAGGCCGCTGCGCGTCAGCGCGGCCACGCCGAGGAGCACCACCGCGATCACCGCCACGACCCTGCCGGACGGCCGCTCGCCCAACAACACCACGGCCAGCACCGTGCTGATGGCCGGCGCCATCGACGTCAGCGGGGCGACGACGGAGAGGACCCCATACTCGAGCGACCGGTAGAGGGCCATGGCCCCCAGCAGATTGAACACCCCAAGCCCGACGATCCACATCCACGGATCGGCCGCCTGCCACTGCGCGCGCTCATAGAACACCGCGAACGGCAGCAGACCAAGCGATCCAATCGTCTGCAGGAAGAAGAGTGTGCTGAGATACCCGAGCCGCTGGGTGGCGTGGCGGGCGATGAAGTCCGCGGTGCCAAAACCCAGCGCCGCGGCCAGGCCGAGGAGCACATCGGTGGAGAGCGTCACGACACGCTACGGCAATCCTGCGAAGCGTTCGATCACGCGGGCCATCATGTAGATCGTTTCCTCAAAATCCGCGAGCCGGATGTTCTCATCCGGAGCGTGCGACCGGCCGCCCCAGTACCCGCCGCCGATGCTGACGATCGGAACGCTCAGCGCGTGCCCGAGGTCGTACATGGGTCCGGTGCCGGCGGACGTCGGGGAAATCGTGACCTCGCGACCGGTGGCCTCACGCGCGGTCGACGCCACGAGCGAGACAAACGGATCATCGAGGTTGGTCCGGTACGCGCGCTCGGGCCCCAGCACCGTCACCTTGACCCGCAGGCCGAGCCGCTCGAAGTGGGCCGCGACCAGCTGTGCGATCTCCTGGGGATCCTGATCGGGGACGAGACGGAAGTCGACCTTCGCCCGGGCCCGGCGGGGAAGCACGGTCTTCGATCCCTGACCCGTATACCCCGACTCGATGCCGCAGACCGTACAGGTGGGCTGGTAGAGCAGTTGCCGCAGCGCATCGAACCCGACCAGCCCGCCGATGAAGCGATCCACGCCGATTTGCTTCTTCAATTCGGCCTCATCGAACGGGAGCGCGCGCGTCGCATCCAGTTCGCGCGCGCTGGGCTCCCGCACCCGATCGTAGAACCCGTCCACAAGCACCCGGCCGCTCTTCGGGTCTTTGAGCGAGGCCAGGGCCCACGCTATCTGGGTCCCGGCGCCGTCCACGATCGCGCCCAGCGACGAGTGCAAATCGCGGCTGGTGGCGACGATCTCCAACTCAATGTAGCAAATCCCCTTGATCCCCAGCGTGATCTGGAGCCGTTCCTTGATGTCCCGCTGCCCGAACTCCCAGATGCAGGCGTCGGCGCTCAGGACGCCCGCGAGGTCGCGGACGTAGTCGCCGAAGTGAATCGAGCCGATCTCTTCTTCGCCTTCCACGAAGAACTTCACGCGGCACGGCAACCGGCCGTGGACCTGCTGCAGCACCCGCACCGCCGCCAGCCGGGTCGTCAGGTCGCCCTTGTTGTCCGCGACGCCGCGCGCAAACAGCTTGCCGTCGCGCACGGTGGGTTCAAAAGGCGGCGACGTCCACTCGTCGAGCGGGTCGGGCGGCTGCACATCATAGTGGTTGTAGTACAAGAGTGTGCGATCGCTGGCGCCCGGAAACTCGGCAACCACCGCGGGGGCCGCGCCGCTGCGGGCGTGCGCCGTCACCTGGGCGCCGGCGTCCTCGAAGACGCGGCGGACGAGCGCCGCGCATTCCGCGATCCCTTCGCCGGTGGCCGCCACGCTCGGCTGGCCGACGAGGGTGCGGAGGATCTCGAGCGCCGGTCCCGTGTGCTCTCGCGCCTTCTCCTTCACGTTCGGCATGCGTCCTCCTAGGCGGCAAACCGTTCGAGCACGTGCGCGATCAAGACGATCGTTTCCTCGAAATCGGCCACGCGAATATGCTCGTCAGGCGCGTGGGCGTTGCACCCCCAATACCCCGCGCCGATACTGACGATCGGAATCCCCAAGGGCTCCCCGATCGCGTGCATCGGTCCCGAACCCGCCGACGTCGGCACCAGCGCCACCCGGCGGCCGGTCGCGCCGCGGGCGGCCTCCACGACGGTCTGCACAAACGGGTCGGCCAGATCAGTCTGAAAGGCCCGCTCGCCGCCCAGCGCCGCGATCGCGCAGTCGCGAAAGCCTTCGCGATCCAGATGCGCCCGCAACAACGCCACGATCTCTTGCGGATCCTGCTCGGGCACCAGCCGAAAATCAATCTTGGCCCGCGCCCGATGTGGAAGCACGGTCTTCATGCCCGGTCCCGTATACCCGGTCTCGAGCCCGCAGACTGTGCACGTCGGCTCAAACAAGAGCGCATCCGCCGCCGCATCACCGGTCCGGCCTCCGATGAACCGGTCGACCTCCACGAACGCGCGAAACTCCTCCTCGTCGAAGAACGACGACCGGCGCGCCGCGGCCACAGTCGAAGACGATGGCGGGCGAACCGCGTCGTAAAACCCCGGGATGCTGATGCGGCCACTCGCGTCGCGCAGACCTGCCACCGCCCAGGCCAGCCGGGTCGCGGCGCCGTCGACGACCGCGCCGAGCGAGGAGTGCAGATCCTGAGCGATGGCCTCCAGTTCGAGTTCGACGTAGCAAATGCCCTTGCAGCCGGCCAGGACGTGCAGACGGTCCTTGGCATCGCGGTCACCATCCTCCCAGATGCAGGCATCGCCATCCAGGCGCTCGCGCAGCGCGTGGATGTACGAGGGGAGGTTGACCGACCCGATCTCTTCCTCACCCTCCACCAGGAAGAGCACGCGGCAGGGCAGCCCGCCGGCGGTATCGCGGAGCGCGCGCAAGGCCGCCAGCCGGGTGACCAGATCGCCCTTGTTATCGCTCGTCCCGCGACCCATTATCCGTTCATTGCGCACCGTTATCTCAAAAGGCGGCACCGTCCACTCACCGAGGGGCTCAGCAGGCTGAACATCATAATGGTTGTAGAACAAGAGCGTCCGTTCCGAACGACCGGCGAACTCCCCCACGACCACCGGCGCCGCATTGGCCCGGCTGTAGATCTCGGCCCTCCCGCCCGCCTCGACGAACAACTCTCGCACCAACGCGGCCGTTTCAGGCAGACCGACACCCTGTGCGGCCACGCTGGGCACCCGCACGAGCCGGTCGAGCATCCTCAGGTGAGCCGGGAGATGCGCACTGACGTGTGCGCGAAGATCGTCCATGAGTGATGGACGAGACTTCTGGCTTCGCGAAACTGAACCCTGCTGCAGGCGTGCCGACAGGAAAGAGTGTCCGGGGACCGTAGCCAATACATGAGGATGACGCCGGCCGTGTCGGATATCACCATCAAGCTCCTGAAAGACGTCGAGTCGCTCCGCCGGATCGAGACTCTCCAGATGGAGATCTGGGGCATGATCGAGCGCGACGTGGTCCCCGTCCATCAGTTGATGGCGGCGGCGGGCGCCGGCGGCGCCGTCCTTGGCGCGTTTGATGGGCGGGGCGAGATGGTCGGTTTCTGCTACGGCTTCGCCGGGTGGCGCCGGGGCGCGCCTTTGTTTTATTCGCACATGGCCGGCGTGAAGGGGTCACGGCAACTGCAAGATGTCGGCTTCCTCTTGAAGTGCGCTCAGCGCGAGGCCGCCCTCGCGATGGGGTACGATCACGCCGTCTGGACGTACGATCCGATGCAGAGTGTCAACGCGCGATTCAACCTCCACAAACTG
>JBGQGY010000166.1:0-6402 GCA_041497675.1 bacterium
CGCCGTCGCGTTTCCAGAGACGACGGACGAGGTGGTGGCGATCGTCAAGGCGTGCGCGCAGAACGGTGTCCCCATCATCGCCTTTGGCGCCGGTACCTCGCTGGAAGGACACATTTCCGCACTGCACGGGGGCGTCTGCATCGATCTGAGCCGGATGAACCGGGTGCTGCGGGTCAGTCCGGAGGACATGGACGCCACCGTCGAGGCCGGCGTGACCCACCGGCAGATCAACCGCCAACTGCGGGGGACCGGGCTGTTCTTCTCCGTGGATCCGGGCGCCGACGCGTCGCTCGGCGGGATGGCCGCGACGCGCGCGTCCGGTACCACCGCCGTGCGCTACGGCACGATGCGGGAGAACGTGTTGGGACTCACGGTGGTGCTGGCCGACGGCCGCGCGATCAAGACGGGCGGCCGGGCGCGCAAGTCGGCGTCGGGCTACGATCTCACGCGGTTGTTCGTCGGCTCGGAGGGGACGCTCGGCGTTATCACCGAGGTGACCGTCCGGCTGCACGGGCTCCCCGAGGGGATCTCGGCCGCGACGTGCCCGTTCGAGACGATCGGCGGCGCGGTCAACGCCGTGATCACCACGATTCAGCTCGGCATCCCAGTCGCGCGCATCGAGCTGCTCGATGACGTCCAGATGGATGCGGTGAACCGCCACAGCGGGCTGACGCTGCCCGTCGCGCCCACCCTGTTTCTCGAATTCCACGGCGCCAGCGAGCGCAGCGTCGCCGAGCAGGCCGAGATGGTCAAAGAGATCGCGGCGGAGCACGGCGGTCTCGGGTTTCAGTGGGCCACCGATCCCGATGAACGGGCGCGCCTGTGGAAGGCCCGGCACGACGCCTACTTTGCCAGCCTGGCGCTCCGGCCCGGCTCGGTCGGCGTCACGACCGACGTGTGCGTCCCGATCTCGAAGCTGGCCGAGTGTATCGTCGAGACGAAGAAAGATCTGGCATCCTCGTCGATGATCGCGCCGTTGGTTGGCCACGTGGGCGACGGTAACTTCCATCTCGTCTACGTGATCGACCCCAACAGCGAAGCCGAACTGGCCGAGGCGAAGCGGCTCAACGAACGGATGGTCCGCCGGGCGCTCGCCATGGGTGGCACCTGCACCGGCGAACACGGCGTCGGCTACGGCAAGATCGGGTTTCTGGAGGCCGAGCACGGCGAAGGCTTGAGCGTCATGCGCATGATCAAACGGGCGCTGGACCCACAGAATGTGATGAACCCCGGGAAGATGATCCGGGTGTAAGGGCTATAATCGGAGCATGGACCGCGCCGACCTGATCCGCCGGTTGCAGGCCGTCGTTGGTGAGGCGTACGTGCTGCACCGGCCGGATGACCTGGCCGTGTACGAACAAGATGCCCTGATGGTGGCGCGGCACGCCCCCGACCTCGTGGTGTTGCCCGACACGACCCAGCAGGTATCAGATGTCGTGAAGGTCGCCCGCGCGGCCGGGCTGCCCGTCGTCGCGCGCGGCGCCGGTACCGGGTTGGCCGGCGGCGCGATCCCCGAGCGCGGCGGCATCGTGATTGCGCTGACCCGCATGACGCGTATCCTCGAGGTCGACGCGCAGAGCCTGATCGCCGTCGTGGAACCCGGTCTGGTGAATGCCGATCTCACCGCCGCGCTGACCGCGCACGGGCTCTTCTATGCGCCGGACCCGGGCAGCCAGGTGGCCTCCACGATCGGCGGTAACGTCGCCACCAACGCTGGCGGGCCTCACTGCCTGGCCTACGGGGTTACCGGCAACCATATCCTGGGGATGGAGTCTGTGCTGGCCGATGGTTCCATCGTCTGGACGGGAGGTCGGGCATGGGAGTCACCTGGCTACGACCTAACAGGGGTATTGGTTGGGTCAGAAGGCACCCTGGGGATCGTGACCAAAGTCATCGTCCGCCTGATGAAGCGACGCGAGGCGGTGCGCACGCTGCTGGCCATCTATGACACGATGGACGCCGCGTGTGAGGCGACGTCGGCGGTGATCGCCGCAGGCATCGTCCCCGAGGCGATGGAAATCCTCGACGGCATCGTGATGCGCGCCGTCAACAAGACCCTGCACGCGGGGTTTCCCGAAGACGCCGAGGCCGCGCTGTTGATCGAGGTGGAGGGGTTGTCAGAATCGGTGCCGGTCCTCGTCGAGCGCATCGAAGCGATCTGCCGGAAACAGAAGGCCCGGCGGATCCAGACCGCCACGACCACCGAAGAGCGGTTGGCTCTGTGGAAAGGACGCAAGCAAGCGTACGGTGCCATGGGCAGGGTCGCCCGCCGCACGATGATGCTCGACGTGTGCGCCCCGCGGTCGCACCTGCCGGAGGTCATGCGGAAGGTAATGGCGGCCGGCCGGCGGTGGAATATCGGCGTGTCGAACTTCTTCCACGCCGGCGACGGCAACATGCATCCCACGCCCTTCTTTGACTTCGATGAACATTCGCCCGAGTATGCCCGGGTGGTCGGTCTCTGCGAGGACATCATGCGCGCGTGCATCGAACTGGGCGGCACGATCACCGGCGAGCACGGGATCGGGTTGGAGAAACGCGAATACTTGGGCTGGATGTTCACGGATGACGACATCGCCGCGATGAAGCGGGTCAAGACGGCGTTCGATCCCGAGGGCATCTTGAATCCCGGGAAGATCTTCCCCACCGGCGAGCCGGTGCACGGCGCGCCGCGCGAGGAGCCGCTGGCCGTGAGCGGAGGCCAAGGGTGACACGGTCCGGCGCGACGCTGCCGTCCATTCCCGAGATCGAGGCCTGTATCCACTGCGGGCTCTGTCTCAACCAGTGCCCGACCTATCGCGTGACGCATCTGGAGGCCGAGTCGCCGCGCGGCCGCATCTACCTCGTCAAGGCCGCGGTCGAAGGCCGCGTCGATCTCCCCAGCATCGAGGACCACCTGTATCTCTGTCTGATGTGCCGGGCGTGCGAGACCGCATGCCCCTCCGGCGTGCAGTTCGGGCGGATTGCCGAGGCGGCGCGCGAGGTGCTGGGTCCGCCGGGGCCCCCGATGCAGCGCCGGATCACGCGGTTCGTCCTGCGCTCGTTGATGCCGTTCCCCCGGCGACTCCGAATCGTCACCACGCTCATCCGCACGTATCAGCGCAGCGCGATCTTGGCGTTTCTCACGCGGCTGTTGCCCGCGGGTCTACGGCAGAAGGCGGCGCTGCTGCCTCCGGCCTCGCCAAAACCCTGGGCACCCGCCGCCGAGGTCCTGCCGGCGATCGGCGCACGGCGCGCGCGGGTGGCTTTCTTGTCGGGCTGCGCCATGAGCCTGTTCTTTGCCGAGATCAACGAGGCGACGGTGCGCGTGCTGCGACGCAACGGGTGCGAGGTGGTGGTGCCGCGCGGCCAGGCCTGCTGCGGCGCGCTGAACACGCACAACGGCGAGGCGGCCAGCGCCCGCGCGATGGCGCGGCGCAACATCGAGGCGTTTCCCGATGACGTGGACGCCATCATCGTCAACGCGGCCGGCTGCGGCGCCGCGATGAAGGAATACGGTCACCTGTTGAAAGACGACCCGGCCTTCCGAGAGCGGGCCGAGCGGTTTTCGGCGAACGTGCGCGACGCGAGCGAATTTCTGTGGGCGCACGGGTTGCACACCCCGCACCACGCCGTCGCGATGAACATCACTTATCAGGACCCCTGTCATCTGGCCCACGGCCAGCGGGTGCGCGGCGAGCCGCGCGCGCTGCTGCACGCGATCCCCGGCGTGACGCTAAAGGAGATGGCGGGATCCGATCGGTGTTGCGGCAGCGCCGGCATCTACAATGTCCTGCAGCCCGAGATGTCCGAGACGCTGCTGCGTGAAAAAATGGAAACGATCCGCGCGACCGGTGCCAAGGTCGTGGTCGCACCGAACCCCGGCTGCATGCTGCAATTGCGCTACGGCGCGCGGCGGTTTGGCGTGCCGGTGCGCGTGATGCACCTGATGGACATGCTCGACGACGCCGAAGCATGATCGCCGATCCCGCGGCGCTCGCTCCCCGTCTTGAGGCGCTTGTCGGCTCTGCGCGTGTGACGACCACCGGCGTCGCCCGGTGGGCCGTCGACGGAGTGGCCCCAAAACTCGCCGTGCGACCCGCAGATGCCGAGCAGGTCGCCGCCGTGGTGCGGATCTGTGGCGAGGCCGGCGCCGCGGTCATTCCGTGGGGTGGGGGTACCGCGATCGAGATCGGCAACATCCCAAAGGCGGCCGACGTCGTCCTGCTGACCGACCGGCTCTCCCGCGTGGTGGATCACGATCATTCCAATCTCACCGTGACGGCGCAGGCCGGCATCACGCTCGAGACCCTGGGTCGGGCGCTAGCCGAGCAGCGGCAGTTCCTGCCGCTGGAGCCCCCCCGCGCCGAAGTCGCGACTGCCGGCGGCACCGCGGCCGTCAACCTCAACGGCCCGCGCCGCATGCTGTACGGCGGCGTGCGCGACCTGGTGATCGGCGTCCGCGTCATCCAACCCGATGGGACGGCGATCAAGTGGGGCGGCAAGACGGTCAAGAACGTGGCCGGGTACGACATGTGCAAACTCTTTGTGGGATCGCTCGGCACGCTCGGGATCCTGACAGAATTGACGTTCAAGGTCTTCCCGGCGCCGGAGGTCACGCGCACGCTCGCCATTGGGGGCGCGGGTCTCGATACGCTTGTGTCGATGGCGATGGCGGTGCTTGCGTCGCCGCTGGCCCCGGCGGCAGTATCCATCCAGTTTGCGTCGGGCGGCCCCGCCACGACGAACCCCGCGGCGACCCTGCTGGTGCGCGTCGAGGGGATCGAGGCCGCCGTGGCCCGCCACGAGCGCGATCTCATGAAGTGGGCCGCGGCTGCCGGCGCCGGCGCGCAGGTGCTCGAGAGTGATGCGGAGGTGACGGCGTGGCGGGCGCTCCGTGACTTCGGGTGGGACGGCAACGCGGTCGCCGTCCGCCTCTCGACACCGTCGGCGGCCGTGGCCTCCGTGATCGCGCGGCTGCACGGCGTCCTGCCCGCCGGCTCGGGACTCGCGTCACACATCGGCAGCGGTGTGACGTGGGTGCGCCTTGATCCCTCGTCGCCGCCTGCCGAGGTGTTTGCGGCGATGAAGGACCTCGCCGTGCGCCATCAGGGTCATCTGCTGCACGCGCGGGTGCCACGGGCCCTGAAGATCGACGCGGATGTCTGGTTCCCCGCCGCCGGTGGACTCGACGTCATGCGTGCGGTGAAGCTGGCCTTCGATCCGCGCGACACCATGAACCCGGGACGGTTTGCGGCCGCGCTGTAGCCGCGCTCGCTACACGCCATGTCGCCGCTGACGCTTTCGCTTGCGTTTCACAACCATCAACCCGTTGGGAACTTCCTGTCGGTGTTCGAACAGGCGTACCGGCAGGCCTACGAACCGATGATCGGCGCGCTGGAGCGCCACCCCCGCATCCGGCTTGCGCTTCACTACTCGGGTCCGGTGCTGGACTGGCTCAGCGGAGCCCATCCGGATTTGCTCGATCGGATCAAGACCCTGGTGGCGGCCGGCCAGGTGGAAATCATGACCGGCGGGTACTACGAGCCGATTCTCCCCGCGATCCCGGATCGGGACAAGCGCGCGCAGATCGCCAAGTTGACTAAGGAAATCCATGAGCGTTTCGGGTGCGAGAGCAACGGGTTGTGGCTCGCCGAGCGCGTGTGGGAACCACACCTCCCAAGACCGCTTGCGGCCTCGCGCGTCGCGTACACGATTGTCGACGACGCGCACTTCTTCCGCGTTGGTCTTGCCGAGCCCGACCTGACGGGCTACTTCGTGACCGAGGAAAGCGGCGCGAGGGTCGCCATCTTCCCGAGCCTGAAGGCGCTGCGCTACCGAATTCCCTGGGCGCCCGTTGACGACCTGATGACATGGCTCCGCGCTCACGCGGGCGCCCAGGAACACGTCCTCGTGATGGGAGACGACGGGGAAAAATTTGGGCTCTGGCCCGGTACGCACGCGTTGTGCTGGGAGCGCGGGTGGGTCGAGTCGTTCTTCACGGCGCTTGAGTCCGCGGGTGACTGGCTCATGCTGATGCCGCCCGGCGAGTGGCTGCGGACGCACCCGCCGCGCGGCCGGATCTACCTGCCGACCGCGTCGTATGACGAGATGACCGAGTGGGCGTTGCCGGCCGCAGCCGCCGCGCGGCTGCCGGCGTTGAAACACGACCTCGAGGCGCAGGGCCGCAGCGACGTGCTGCCGTTCTTGCACGGCGGGTTCTGGCGTCACTTCATGGTCAAGTATCCCGAGATCAACACGCTGCACAAGACGATGCTGCGGGTCAGCCGCAAGGTGTGGGCCATGCGGCGCAGCCCGCGGCGTGACGAGGCGCTCGATCATCTCTGGCAGGCCCAGTGCAATTGTCCGTACTGGCACGGCGTGTTTGGCGGGATCTATCTCGGGCACATCCGGTCGGCGAAC
>JBGQGY010000167.1:0-6398 GCA_041497675.1 bacterium
CATGTATGTCCGCGCCGTACCATCCCTGACCTCGGTAATCTTCGAGTGTCCCATCGTCGTCAGTTCGTCCATCCCGCTGCCGTGCACGACGAGCGCGCGGCGCGCGCCCAGCTCGATCAGCACCTCGGCCACGATCTCGGTGAGTTCGGGCCGGTACGTCCCGACCAGCAGATTGGGCGCGCCGGCCGGGTTGGCCAGCGGGCTCACGACGTTCAATACCGTCGGAAACCCGATCTCACGTCGCGGCGCCACGGCGTGTTTCACGGCGGGATGATAGAGCGGCGCAAACAGAAACCCGATGCCGAGCGCTTCGATACAGCGTTGGACGAGATCGGGCGCGGCCTCAATGTTGACGCCCATCGCCTCGACGACGTCGGCGCTCCCAGATCTGTGGCGATACGTCCGGCCGCCGTGTTTGGCGACATTGGCGCCGGCGGCCGCTACAATAAACGCTGAGGTGCTCGAGATATTGAATGTCGTAAATGCATCGCCGCCGGTGCCGCAGACGTCGACCAGATCGGCGACCCGCGGCGAGATCTTGCGGGCGCGGTGGCGCGTCTCGCGAACGAACGCTGCGATCTCCTCCACCGTCTCGCCCTTCATCCGCAGGGCCGTGAAGAACGCCGCGATCTGGGCCGGGGTGGCCTGGCCGTCCATGATGACGCCAAGGGCCGCTCGGGCCTCCGGCTCGGCCAGGTTCTGGCGCTCCACAAGCTTCCGGATAACCTCACGCAAGTCCACGGTAAACGGCATTATAGCAGTGCCCACGGATGCTGGGCATGGCCCGAACGGTGGATTTCAGGCCCTCCGACGGGGGATTCCCCTCGATCGAGGCAATATCCACCTAGCGATGATGCCAATTCGCCCGCCCGGAGGATACCGGGGTCCGTTCACATAGGGTAAAACGAAGTCTACAGGGAGCGCAAAGGGGGTTGTACGCGTGAATACTGTTACACACTTCGGGGCCGGGACCCAGACGGGCGCGCAGGCGCTCGGCGGTCTGCTGCAAGGGCTGGCCTCGGGGCACGTTGAGGTGGTCGAGCTCGGCGCCATCCTCAACGAGAACACCCCTGTGATCCAGCTGCCCCCCCCGTTGGCCAACACGCCGGGCTTCAAACGCCACGCCGTGTCCGAATACGACGAGAAAGGCCCGGCCTGGGCCTGGTACTGGTATGAGGTCGGGGAGCACGTCGGCACGCACTTCGATGCACCCTGCCACTGGATCACGGGCCGCAACCGCGAAGCGTTGCACCAGATCGATCCTCGAACACTCGTCGCTCCTGTCGTGGTCGTCGACATTGTCGACGACGTCATTCGCAACCCCGACACGACCGTCACGAAGGAGATGCTGTTGGCTTGGGAAGCGCACCACGGCCGGATCCAAGACGGGGCCTGGGTGTTTATCCGCACCGGCTGGGCCGCGCGCGCCGATGACCCTGTCGCGTTCGACAACCGGCGCGAGGATGGACCGCACACGCCCGGGATGGGCGCGACCGGTGCCAGGTTCCTGACCGAAGAGCGCAAGGTGCTCGGCGTCGGCGTCGAGACGGTGGGCACGGACGCCGGCCAGGCGTTTCGCGAGAACCCCCCATTCCCCAACCATGCTATTATGCACGGCGCAGGCAAGTACGGACTCACCTCGTTGATCAATCTCGACCGGCTGCCGATAACGGGAGCGGTGCTGGTCGTGTTACCCATGAAGGTCGAAGGCGGCACCGGGTCCCCGGTGCGGCCCATTGCCCTGGTCCCGAAGGGCTAGGAGGATCATCGTGAGCCAATTAGACGAGAAGATCGAACTGCTGAAGCCGGTCCTTTCCGGAAACGGCGGCAGCGACTACGAGCGTTACCTGCGCACCGACGAATTGCTGTCGTTGCAGAGGACCCCCGAGGAGATGTCGCACCGCGACGAGTTGCTCTTCCAGACCGTGCACCAGTCGTCCGAACTCTGGCTGAAGCACGGGTGCTGGGAGATCGAGGGCGCGACGCACCTTATCCGGCAGCGCAACCTCCGCGGCGCGATCCGCCTGCTGCGCCGCGCGGCCCACGCGATGGACATCGTCATCAACAACGTGGCGATGCTCGAACACCTCTCGCCGTGGGACTACCAGTCGATCCGCAAGTCCCTGGGGCACGGCAGCGGGTTCGACTCGCCGGGGTTCAACGCCGTCAACCGCGTCACCCCGCCGCTCGGCGAAGCGTTCGAAGAGGCGCTGCAGGAGCAGGGCGTGACGATCGCCCAACTCTATCAGCGTGGTGACGACTACCCCGACCTGCTGCAGGTCGCCGAGGGTCTGATCGACTGGGACCAGCGGCTGACGCTGTGGCGCGTGCACCACTTCAAGGTCGTCCGGCGTGTCATTGGCGGCGGCGTCACAGGCACCGCGGGCACACCGGTCGAAATCCTCGGCAAGCTGATCCACAAACAGCGATTCTCGGCGCTCTGGACGGTGCGTGATGAACTGACCGCCATCGCCAAGCAAAACGAGGCAGACGTTGACGGGACCGCTCCCACTAAGACTTACTGAGTGCACGTGGACTGAAGCACAAGAACGGCTGAAGACCGCGAGGATCGCGCTCTTCCCCACCGGCGCGAACGAGGCGCAGGGGCCGCACCTGCCCATGTCCGCCGACGCCATCATGTCGGACGCCATGTGCGTCCGCGGGGCGGCGGAACTGCGGCGGCGCGGGACGGAAGCGTTGGTCCTGCCGACCCTGCCCTTTGGCGCGTCCTACGCGTCGTATCCCTTCCCCGGCACGATCGTGCTCTCGCCGACGGCCATCCAGGCCGTCGTCATCGACGTGGGCCGCAACATGGCGCGGCACGGCATCACGCACCTGCTGCTGGCGAGCGCGCACCTCGAGCCGGGCCACCTGGCGGCCCTCGACGCCTCGGCGTATACCCTCGAGCGCGAAACGAATCTGAAAGTCGGCGTGCTGGATCTGCGAGAAGCTCGGTGGGCCGGGCGACTCTCCGAAGAGTTTCAGCGCGGCGCGCGCCACGGCGGGCGGTACGGCACCTCGCTGGTGCTGGCGCTCCGACCCGATCTGGTCCGCATGGATGTGGCGAAGAGCCTGCCACCGTTGTGGATCAATCTCTTGGAAGCGGTCCAGAAAGGCGCCCGCACCTTCGATCAGGCCGGCTCGCCGAAGGCCTACTTTGGTGACCCGGCGCAGGCCAGCGCCGAAGAAGGCAAGAGTCTCCTCGACGCACTGGGGCCAATCATCGCGGACGCCGCCGAAGAGTTGATGCGAAGGTAGCCTACTCCTTCGCGCGTTCCCACACAATCTGCGTCTTCCGTTCAACCCCTCCCGATTGGTCGGGTGGGCTGGTCAGAATCAGTCTACGCCCAGACAACTCGACCTCGCGAATCAGGTCCGTTCCGACCCAATCCGGATAGAGACTCACTTCGACGTGGTGCACGACCCGATCACCGTCGAGCGCGTACCGGCCGGCGTAGGAGAGGTAGGTTCGTGCGGCGCGGGCCTTCTCGCTGGCGGTCGCACGATGAATACTCCCTGCGGCAAACGCCTGGCGGCCGCCACGTGTGATCGCGACCAACATGTACCCCGCCTCGTCATACATGATGTAGCCGCTGGGCGTCCTTCCGTACGGATAGCTGACCCGCCCATCGCTGCGATGGACTTCGCACGAGATCAACTTCCAGGTTCCGACCAGCGGATTCTTGCCCATCGAACGCTGTCTAGGCCTCTCCGTTCTCCTCAAACACGTTCTCGCCGCGGTGGAGTCGCTGGGCAATCCGGTAGGTCTGTCCCTGCGCGCGCACCGTGGGCGAATGGGCCGCGAGATACCGTGCCGCCGCCACGAGCACCGGCACATCATCGTGCGCCCCCGCCTGGCTACGAAACTGGCGGACCGCCGTCTCGATCGTCTGGATCGTGTGGAAGTTTCGGTCCTCGCGCAACAGCAACCGGCCGAGCGTCGCGATCAGCCGTGTCGCATCGCCGCCGCCGTACAGATAGCGGGCCACGAGCCGACCGGCCTCGTTGACCTGTTGCTGCCGGTCGAGCAGCGCGGCAACTTCGTGTAGGGCTTCCTCACCATTTGCGCCCGAGAACCGCTTGCCGCCCGAATCCGCCGGGTCCGGCAGCCGTACCGGCGGGACATTGAGGAACCGGTCGAGATACACGCTGGCCGCCGCGTCGAACACGCCGCGCAGCAACTCGATCGACGGCGCCCGGCGGAGTCCCTGCTGCACGGCGTTCGCAAACGTGAACGTGTGCAGCGCCGTGTCCCAGTCGCCAAACTCGTTGCTCGTGGGAAACTGCGCGATGCGCAACGCCGCGGCGTGGGTCACCGCACCCGCCAGGTCGTCCTCGGTGGCGCCCTGGCGCAGCGCCTCCAGGAGGGCGTCGGCGATCGCCTGCGCATCCTCCCCGAGCAGCACCGGGACCAGCCGCGCGCGTCCATCCCATGTGCCCGGGCGGCCGTCGCCATCCCCGGCCGCGCCCCGTCGCCGCTGCTCACGGTTCCCGCGGGTCTCAAGGGCGCGCGGCAGTTCCTCGAACGCGCGGTCAAGGATCTCGATCAGGTCGACAGGATGCCGCCACTGATTCGACTCTTCCATGCGGTCGGCCGCGGCGAAGATCGGCGCCAGGCTCGAGAGGGCGAGCTGGGCATGCGTCCACCCCGCGACGTCGAGCGCCTCAAAGGCCTTGTTGGTGAAGTCCAAGACGTGACCGATCGTGATGTAGCGGTGATCGGTCGCGGCGGAGAACAACATATCCGCCAGCGAGTGGTGACCGGCGCCGGTCTGCACGGCCGAGACGATGCAGCGTTCGGCGCCCTCGGCGTCGCGAACCTCGACGAACCGGCGGAACCAGCGCTTCAGCGTGGCCGCATCGGTCGTCGACCCGGGCAGCGGCGTCAGGGGGAACCGCGGCGCCATGCCGTCGCTGTTGGCGGCCACGGCGGACAGACCGTGATACAGTGCGAGCGGCCGGTCGTCGGCATCGAGCCTGGGGATCAGGTTCATCATGCAGGTGTGGATCGTCAGGCCCTGGCTCCACCCCTCGCGCCGGTAGCGCGTACCAAAGTCTAGTCCGACGCGAAACGGCACGGCGGGATCTTCGGCGCTCCCCACGAGCGCGATGGCATTCTTGGCGATCACCAGCGGGAGGTTACGCTCGAGCCCTTCGCGCAGGCGCTGCCGCGAGTGCGCGACGGCATCCACGCGCGCCGTGAGATCGACCCACACATCGTCGCCGTGGATCTCGACTGGGAACACCCGGACGTCATCGGCCCAGGGATCGAACGTCCCACCGGTAACCAGGTCGAATCGCGCGTGGTGCCAGTGGCATGTGAGGATGCCGTCCGCAACCGTCCCGCGGTGCAGCGGGAAGCCCATGTGCGGGCACCGGTTGTCGACCGCATACATCTGTCCATCGCGCGCGAAGAGCACGATCGTGTGGCCGTTGACCTGCACCGGCAGGCACCCGGCCTCTCGGACGTCGGACACCCGCGCTGCGCGCGCGTATCCCGTGGTGATTGCCATGCGCCACCCCCTGGACTCTCTTCACCATAGCACGCCACCTTTGCGGGCGGCAAAACCGTCCTCTACGGCGCGGCGTCCTTCGGATAGACCGCCGCGCGCCAAAACCCCCGCGGGATCTGTTGATAGGCAGTCACGTCGACACGCGCGAACGCCGCGTCCGCCTCGGCCTGCGCGCGCGCGACGACTGCTTTGACATCGACCGTGAGCACGTTGCGGTCGCGCATCAGCGGCCGCCCATCGACGATGACGTTGGCGACGTCGGCGCCCTCCGCGTAGTAGCCCAGCAATTGCGGGATGTGCGCTCGCGGCGTCAGGTGGGGTTGTTCCAGGTCGATGGTAATCAGGTCGGCCTTCTTACCCGGTTCCAGCGAGCCGATCTCGCGATCCCACCCGATGACCTGTGCCGCTTCGATCGTCACCATGCGCAGCACTTTGCCCACCGGGAGGACCGCCGGGTCGCGCCGGTCCATCCGCTGCAGGAACATCGCCCGGTGCAGCTCCTTCCACACGTTGAGGTTCATGTACGGCGCGCTGCCGTCGGTGGCGATGGCAACCCGCACCCCGGCCTCAAGCAAGTCCACCACGGGGCACACCCCGTAGTTAATGTTCTCGTCGGTCGTGGGCACCCACACGACGGCGCAGCCTGACCGCGCCGCCAACTCCACTTCTTGCGCCGTCAATCCGTTGGCGTGTGCCAGTAGGACGTCGGGCCCGATGATCTGCCAGAGACGATCACCGAGGGTTTTGAATCCCCAGGCCAGCGACCCTCGAAACGCATGCGTGTGGATCATGACCTGCCGGCGGCCGGCAAATTCGCGCATCTCCTCGGCGTGACGGATCATTTGCGGGGTGTCTTCCGGGTGATACTCGTGTGGAAACCGTGGA
>JBGQGY010000168.1:0-6363 GCA_041497675.1 bacterium
GAGATGGTGATGCCGGGGGATAACATCACGATGGGGGTGAAGTTGATCCAGCCGATTGCGTTGGAGGAAGGGCTGCGGTTCGCGATCCGGGAAGGTGGCCGGACGGTGGGGGCCGGCGTCGTCACGAAGGTGGAGGTTTAAGGGATGCCACGGGATATCGTTACAATGGCCTGCTCGGTGTGCAAGCGGCGGAACTACACGACCACCAAGAACAAAAAGAACGACCCTGATCGTCTCGAGATGCCCAAGTACTGCAAGTGGTGCAGGAAGCACACGCCGCATCGCGAGACCCGCTAGCCGCCCCCTGGCGGCCGCCGCCCAGCGGCCTGATCCTCCAGGATCGGGCCCGACGTGTTCCGAATCCACCGACCGTGTTCCTGATTCGCCGGGGGCTGGAGTCGCTGCTGGCGCTGTGTCTGGCCAGCGTCATTGTGTTCGTGGGTGCCCGCAGCCTGCCGGGTGACCCGGCCATCGCGCTCTCGGGCGAAGGCAACGACCCGGTCGCAAACGCCCAGATGCGCAAGAAGTACGGCCTCGACCAACCGCTCCCCGTGCAGTACCTGCATTGGTCGGCCCTGGTCCTGCGCGGCGACCTGGGACGGTCGATCCGGACGGGTCTCAGCGTGTCCGCGACGATTGCCGGCCGGCTTCCGGTTACCGTCGAACTCGCCGCGCTGGGTGTCCTCATGACGCTCCTCCTGGGCATTCCCGCGGGGATCCTTTCGGCGGTCCGCCGGACCGGGCCACTCGACTACGTCGTCAACGGGATCGGCCTGCTCGGGCTGTCGGTGCCCTCGTTCTGGATCGGTCTGGTGTTGATCTTGATCTTTGCCTCAACGCTCCACGTCCTGCCGGCATCGGGGTATGTGCCGCTGCTCCACGATCCGCTGGCGAACCTGCGGCGGATGATCCTGCCGGCGTTCGTCCTGGGGAGCGGGTTTGCCCCATGGATCATGCGTCAAACTCGCTCAGCCATGCTCGACGCCCTGCGGTCCGAATACGTCCGCACGGCCCGGGCCAAGGGCCTGCGTGAAGCCGTAGTGGTGACCCGGCACGCGCTGCGCAACAGCCTGATTACCGTCGTGACGCTGTTGGGTCTGGAGGTCGGCGTGTTGATCTCGGGATCGGTGGTGACCGAGCAGATCTTCCTCATCCCGGGTTTTGGCAAGCTCATCATCGACGCGGTGGTCACCCGCGACTTCCCGATCATCCAGGGCGTCGCCCTCTTCAGCGCCGCCGGGTACATTTTCATCAACCTGGTGGTCGATGCCGCGTACGCGCGGCTCGATCCCCGCATCCGGAGAGCCTAGCGTCGTGGCCGTCGCGCTCGAACTCGCCGCGCCGCCGGGGCCACGCTCCCTCCGGCGGTTTCTGAGGCGCGCGCCCGCCGTCATGGGTCTTGTGGCCGCGCTCGTCGTGGTGCTGGCCGCACTCTTCGCTCCCGCCGTCGCCCCGTACGACCCGGGCGCCAACGACTTCGACGCCGTCCTGGCGCCGCCGTTTGTGCGGGGGCATGCGCTGGGCACCGACGAGCTCGGTCGCGATGTGCTCGCGCGCGTGATCTGGGGAGCGCGGGCGTCGATGCAGGCAGGCGTCCTCGCGACGCTGCTCGGCTTTGCGATCGCGGTGCCCATCGGGTTGACCGCCGGCTACTACCGCGGGTGGTGGGATTCCACCGCGATGCGGTTGGTCGACACGTTGCTGGCCTTTCCGTTCCTAATCATCGCCGTGGGTCTGGCCGCGATCCTTGGGCCATCGCTGGCCAACGCGGCGCTCGCCATTGGGATCGTGCAGGTCCCCAAGATCATTCGGGTCACTCGTGGTGAGACATTGGCGATTCGTGAGGAGAGCTTCGTCGAAGCGGCCGTCGCGGCGGGCGCGCGTGACTGGATGATCCTGGCGAGGCACATCCTCCCCAACATGCTGAACACGCTGATCGTGCAGGCGACGGTGATCCTGCCGATCGCCATCCTGGCCGAATCCAGCCTGTCGTTCTTGGGGCTCGGGGTCCAGCCGCCGACGCCGTCGTGGGGTGTGATGCTCACGGCGGCGCAACCGTACATGAGCGAGATGCCGTCGCTGGCGATCTTTCCCGGGCTGGCGATCTTTGTTGCCACGCTGTCGTTCAACGTGTTGGGCGACGGGCTGCGTGACGCGCTCGATCCGAGGAGCCTATGAACACCCCGCAGGTATTCGTGATGGGACGGGTTTGCGCGGATCTCTATCCGCTGCAGTACGAGGTGCCGTTGGAGGACGTCACGACCTTTGAGAAGTTCGTCGGCGGGTTCGCGGGCAACGTGGCAACCGGGCTGGCGCGGCTGAACGTGCGCGCGGCGATCATCTCCGGGATCGGGGACGATGGCCACGGACGATTCGTCCGGAGGTTTCTCGCCGCCGAAGGCGTCGACGTCACCTGGCTGCACACCCACCCGACGCTGCGAACGGCGCTGGCCTTCTGCGAGGTCTGGCCCCCCGATCGCTTTCCGATCACGTTCTATAGGACGCCGACCTGTCCGGACTGGGAGCTCAGGCGAGAGGATTTGCCGCTCGATTCGCTGCCGGCCGCGTCTCTGCTATATGTCACCGGCACCGGGCTCGCGCGCGAGCCCAGCCGCTCGACGACGATCGCGGCGATGGAACGCCGCCGGGCGGGCCGGACTGCGCCTCCCCGCCCCGGCGCCGGACCCTGGCTGCCGGCGACGATTCTCGATCTCGACTGGCGGGAGGTCCTCTGGGACCGCGCCGCCGACTACGCGGGGGAGATCGCGACGGCCGCACATCTGGCCGACATCCTGGTGGGTGGCGCGGGTGAGTTCGCGGCCGCGGGTCTCGACCCGGCGTCGGCCTTCGACCTCGGTCCTCGCCTGATCGTGGTGAAGCGCGGACCCGACGGCGCGACGGTGATGGACGGCGCACGGGTGCACCATGTCCCCGGTTTGCCCGTTCCCGTCACCAACGGTCTCGGTGCGGGTGATGCTTTTGCGGCGGCCTTTGGCGCCGGACTGATTGGTGGGCTCGAGCCGTTGGCCGCCGTCGCGCGGGGCAACGCCGCCGGCGCAATCGTCGCAACGCGGCTGTCGTGCAGCACCGCGATGCCCAGACCGTGGGAGGTCGACGCGTTGCTGGCCGGCGCCACAGTGGTCGACGGCGTGGTCGTCGCCGGGTCTTAGCTCCGCTCGCGTGTGACCGCGTCCTCGTAGGTTGCGCGAACCCGCCGGACTGTCTCCATCTCGGCGACCTCGGCCACCGGGACGTCCCACCACGATTCGTACCCCGGCACGCGGTGATCCAGATCGGTCTCGACGACGACGACCGTCGTACGGGTCTCGCGGCGGCTCTCTTCGAGGGCGGCCCCGAGATCGTCGTGCGTCGTGGCGCGGAGCGCGCGGGCGCCGAGGCTGGCAGCGTTGGCCGCAAGATCAATCGGCAGCACCGCGCCGTCGAGCTGGCCCGTCTTTGGATCGCGGTGGCGATACTCGGTGCCGAATCCCTCAGACCCCAGCGACAGCGAGAGGCCTTTGATGCTCGAGTACCCGTGGTTATCAAGCAGCACGATTGTGACTTTGATGCCTTCTTGGATGGCGGTCACGATCTCGGACGACATCATCAGGTACGAGCCGTCGCCGACCATGACGTAGACGTCTGATTCCGGGCTCGCCATCTTGACCCCGAGCCCGCCGGCGATTTCATACCCCATGCACGAGTAGCCGTACTCGAGGTGATACCCGCCCGGACGGCGCGTCCGCCAGAGTTTGTGCAGGTCGCCGGGCAGGCTGCCCGCCGCGCACACGACGACGTCCTCTGGTCGCGAGAAGGCGTTGACCGCGCCGATCACCTCGCTCTGACTCAGCGGCGGGCCGTGCCGGATGCCGAAGAGCCGGTCGACTTCAGCCTCCCATTCCGCCTTGAGGCGGGCGATCCGCTGCCCGTAGTCATCACCCACCCGAAAGTCCGTGACGGCCGCGGTGAGATCTTCCAGCGCGACCCGAGCGTCGGCCACGAGCGGTACCCCGCCGTGCTTGTAGGCGTCGGGCGTCGCCACGTTGATGTTGATGAACCGCACCTGTGGATGCTGGAACGCGGTCGTCGACGCGGTCGTAAAATCCCCCAGACGCGTGCCCACCGCGATGACGACGTCCGCGTCGCGCGCAATGAGGTTCGCGGCCCGGGTACCCGTCACGCCGATGGCGCCGACGTTTTGTGGATGGTCGAACGGCAGCGATCCCTTCCCGGCCTGAGTCTCCCCCACCGGGATGCCGGTCTGCGTCGCGAAGCGCGACAGGGCCTCGGTGGCCTCGCTGTAGAGCACGCCGCCCCCCGCAACGATCAGCGGCCGCTGCGCGGTCTTGATCCATGCCAGGGCCTGCTGCAGCACCGACCGGTCGGCGGGCGATCGCGGCACGTGCCACACCCGCCGTTCAAACAGCGAGACCGGATAGTCCCAGGCCTCGGCCTGCACGTCCTGCGGTAATGCCAGGGTGACGGCGCCGACCTCGGCCGGTGAGGTCAGCACCTGCATGGCCGCCATCAACGCCGACGGCAACTGGTCGGGGCGGTTAATGCGATCCCAGTAGCGCGAGATCGGCCGGAAGCAGTCGTTGACCGACTGATCCTGCGATGAGGGAGACTCCAACTGCTGGAGCACAGGGGCGACGTTGCGCCGCGCGAAGATATCGCCGGGCAACAAGAGCACGGGCAGGCGATTGATCGTGGCCCCGGCGGCGCCGGTGACCATGTTGGTGGCGCCGGGACCGATCGATGTCGTGCAGGCGAACGTGCGCAGCCGGTTGGACCGTTTGGCAAACGCCGCCGCCAGGTGGACCATCGCCTGCTCGTTGCGCGCCTGATAGTATCGCAGAGCGGACTGCTGCTGCAGCGCCTGCCCGACCCCGGCCACGTTGCCGTGCCCGAAGATGCCCCAGACGCCCGCGAAGAACGGCTGCGCGCGGCCGTCTCGCTCGACGTGCTGGGCGCTCAGGAACGCGATCAGCGCCTGAGCCATCGTCAACCGCCGCGTCTGCATGGGTTCTCCCTACGGGCGCTCCATGGCGTGCGTGACCAGCGGCAGCCGCGGATCCTGTGAGGTCCACGTCGCCTTGACCCACGTGTGATCGGGGTCATCCGTGTTGGCCAGCGACTGCGCCGATCCCGCCAGGAAGTTCAAATAGTAACACGTGTACCCGTACGCGGCGCTGACGGGGTGATAACCGGCCGGCACCATGACGACGTCGTCGTGGCGGGCGGTAACCGTCGCGTCGATGGCCCGGTCCGCGGTATACACGCGTTGCACCGCGAAGCCCTCTGGGCGATCGAACTTGTAGTAGTAGAACTCATCGAGATCGGCCTCCAGGACCGCGCCGCCGGCGTCCTGACGGTGGACGTCATGTTTGTGTGGCGGGTACGAACTCCAGTTGCCGCCGGGCGTGTACACTTCGACGGCCACGATCCGGTGGCAGTCAAAACCGGGCGGCATGATGCTGTTGATCTGGCGGGTGGCGTTCCGGCCGCCGCGGATCTCGATCTGCGACTCAGCGGGCGTCACCAGGTGCGGCGGATGGTCTTGATCAGTCGGCACCCAGCAGTGGGCGACTTCGAGGCGGTCCGTCAGCGCCTCCAGCGTGAAGTTCGTCCGCCTCGGCAGGTACAGCGCGTAGGGCATGCCACTGAACACGTCCGACCGGCGGCCCAGCGCCGGCCACTCGCCCCGGGTGGACCGGATGCGGCATCGGCCCCCGAGCACGACAATGGCCGCTTCGCAGTCGCCGGTTTCCTGGGACCATGATTGCCCCGACGCCAGCCGCCGGACTTCCAAGTTCAGCAGGTCCCATCCAGCGTCCCGGGCGGTGACACGCGTGACGAGACCCGGGGCCTCGTCCCGAATCGCGGGACGTTTCAAAAGGGTGTCTGCGTGGTGGATCATCGTGGGGTGTCCCGGCGCTCTATCCGGCGCCCGATCTGTTCGGTGTCGGGATCGACGGGCCCTCCCGGCGTGTATGCTACAATCCGTGCCGTGCCGAACCGCCGCGTCACGATTGAAGACGTTGCCCGGGTGGCGAGGGTCTCTCCTGCGACGGTGTCCCGGGCGCTGAAGGACTCGCCGCTGATCAGCCGTGACACGCGGCGGCGCGTCGCGCGGGCGGCGCGCCGGCTCGGCTACGTCCCCAACCAGGCGGCTCGAAGTCTGGTGACACGCACCACGCGCACGCTCGGTCTGATGATTCCCGACGTGACCGACCCCATCCACGGCCAGGTCGTGACGGGGTTCCAGCAGGAGGCGGCCGCACACGGCTACACCGTCATGATGGCGAACGGGTTTGCGGATGCCGCCGCCGAGCGCCGCGGGCTGCGGGTGTTCCTGGCGCA
>JBGQGY010000169.1:0-6294 GCA_041497675.1 bacterium
GTTCATGAACACACCACCAAGGTGGCTGGCCGGTGCGGTCCTGTTGCTGTTCGTGCTGGCGACTGTGGCAGCGCCCGCCCACGCCCAGTTTCCCTTCCAGCCCGCACCGCAACCTGCGCCGCAACCCGCTCCACAACCCGCGCCGCAACCCGCGCCACAACCCGCCCCCGCCCCTGTGGGGGACCAGCGTGTTGGACAGATCAAGGCCAACCTCGAACGAAGCGGGCTACGGGTCCTGGGATTGGAGTTCAAACCGGCACAGGGCAACAATCCGCCCGGTTGGGTCATCATCACAGCGGCCAACTACGCCCAACCGTCGTTTGGCGCGCTGTTCAACCAATCCGCAACCGTGTGGGGGGCGGCGTTCGACGTCGTGACGCGCGAGTCGCCCGAGACGGTCATGTTCACCGGCCAGCAGTGGTCAAAGTACATGCTGATCTTTATCACGCAGGTCAAGCACCTAACGGCGTTTGTCGCGAACATGAACGCCGCCGGCAAAGATGAAGGCCGGCAGAAGGTCGCCCTAGAAACCTTCCTGCAAGCCTTGGACTTCCGGACCTACGACCTCGAGCGCCAGCAGTTCGTGGACCAGAAGGACTTCGTGAACAAGAACTTCACTCGCTGAGAGGAGGCACCACGAATGATGCTTGCCATTCGCCTGGCCCAACAGCTGCCCTTGGGGATCCCTACGGGCAGCCCGGACTACGGCCGGATCCTGCAAAACATGATCTTTCTGCTCGTCTGGGTTGTCGTGGCCTCGATCGGTTTTGCGATCGCGGTCCCGATCGCGATGCGGGTGTTCAACCGGATGACGCCCGGTGTCGACGAGATGGCCGAACTCCGCAAAGGGAACACCGCGGTCGCCATCGTGATGGGCGCCACCGTTCTGGCCATGTCGCTGCTCGTGCTGGCGGTTGTTCTTAAGTAGAGTTTGCGCAATGAATCCTAAAATAAATCCTAAGAGGGAGGATCTGCGATGATGCTCGCAATTCGGCTGGCCCAGCAGTTGCCCCTTGGCATTCCTACCGGCGCACCAGATTACGGCCGGATCCTGCAAAACATGATCTTTCTGCTCGTCTGGGTTGTCGTGGCCTCGATCGGCTTCGCGATCGCCGTTCCTATCGCGATGCGCGTCTTCAATCGGATGACCCCAGGCATCGACGAGATGGAAGAACTCAAGAAGGGTAACAACGCAGTGGCCATTGTCATGGGCGCGACGGTTTTGGCCATGGCCATGCTCGTGGTCGCGGTGGTCCTCAAGTAGGCGGAGGAACATCTGTCATGAGACGACTGTCGTTGCACACGGTGATCGTGCTCCTGGCGGTCATCGCGCTCTCCGCTGCGGGCTGTGGAGACAACCCTCTCAAAGGACCCGTCTCACAGGCAACACCGGCGCCGGCGGTGACGCCGGCAGCGCAGACGACGCCGGTACCGGCAGTGACACCGGCTGCGCCCCCGTCGGCTGCGCCTTCGGTCCCCGCGCCGCCGCCCAGCATCGCCCCGTCGGCTGCGGTCAGCAACCTTCAACTGACGGCGTCGACGCCCACCCAGATCCCTCCGGGCGGGAGTGTCTCATTGGCTCTCGCGTTCAACCTCGAGGGGCAGCAGCCGATGACCGTGGAGACCGCCATCGCGTGGCGGGCCTCTGGGGGCGAGCTGAAATACGGGGAGTTCAAGAACTTCAACGCCGCCCCAGGCGCCAACGCCCATCGAACCCTGACCCTCAGTGTCAGCGAGTCGACGCAGGTCGGGGCGTCCTTTGAGGTGTTCGGCGCCATCAAGACCGGCGGGCAAACGTACCTCACGCAAACCCCGCTCATGGTGACCGTGACGGCGGCCCAGGCCAACGCCAGCCCGGTGGGTCCGGCTCCTCAGCCTACCCCGGTCGCGGAGCCCACCTCTACCCTGCCAATCGCGCGCCCGACCCCAAGCGACACGCGCGGGGCTCAAATCAGGACCGCGCTGCAGGACAAAGGGCTCAAGGTCCTGGAGGCCGGCTACATCCCGGCCAAGGACGGCAAACCTCCAGTACTGGGGGCGATCGTCGAAGCCGACTTCTCGGAGATCAGCTCCGAGGCCATACTTCGATTGGCGTTTGGTATTTGGGACGTGTTGTTCCACAACATGGCCATGGACGCGCCTGACGCCGGCGCGACGCTGCTCCTCGCCGGGGAACAGTGGACAAAGTACACGTTGTACCTGGCCATCAACGTCGAGGAGGCGGCCAACTACTTAAAGAGCGTGCAGGCCGCCGGTTCGGACGAGCAAAAACAAAAGGCCCTTCAAACACTGCTGCAGGCGATTCGCTTCAGCGTCTTCGACAGCGAACGGCAAGAGTTCGTGGATCAGAAGGACTTCATGAACAAGAACTTTACGCGCTAGTGCGGCTACAGAGATCGACGTACCTCTTAGCGGGCCTGCTGCTGGTCGCGCTCGCGACCTCAGCAGGTTCCGCGGAGTCCGATCCCCGCAGCGCCGAGATCAAGAAACGTCTGGAGCGCTTCGGTCTGAAAGTCACTGAGGTCAGTTTCGCGCCCGCAAAAGGGCCCTCACCCGCGGCGTGGGCGGCGGGAACCGCCGCGCAGTACGACAAGCCGTCGTGGGACAAGGTCACCGATCAAGCCCTGACCGTCTGGAACGTCATGTTTGCCGTGTTGAAGGGTGAGGCAGCTGCGACCTTGTTCATCGCTCCGCAGGATTGGAAGACCTACCGGCTGCTCGTCGCGGCGTCGCAGGGGAAGATCGGCGAATTCGACAAAGGCACCCGGACCGCTCAAACGGACGCCGACCGCCAGAAGGTGTTCCAAGGGCTCTTCGCGGGGATTGTGTTTCGTGTCTTCGACCTCCAGCAGCAAAAGATGATCGACGACAAAGAGTTTGTGAAGACGCACTTCACGAAGTAGCCGCAGGAGTCGCGGCGAGGAGCGTTACAGGATGGTGCGCAGCCGATTCTGGGCGGTCGTCGCCCTCATGTCATTGACGGGTGCCGTGGCGTTGCCTTCGGCGTCCCACGCGCAGTTTGTTTTCCCGACCCCGCGGCCTCAAGCGACGCAATCACCCGCGCCCGGGCCGGCAACCGACCCGCGCGTTGCGCAAATGAAGGACGGGTTGGAGAAACAGGGGTTGAGAGTCCTCAACGTCGAACTCCGGCGCACCCCCGATAATGAACCTCAGTGGCTGGTCCAAACCGCAGCCCGGTATGCGCAGCCGGGGTGGCCGAGTGTAATATCGCAGGCCTTTGCCGTCTGGGGGCTGATGTACTCCCTGGCAGCCAACGATCCTCCGAAAACCTGGTTCTCTGGAATCCAGGTCTGGAACAAGTATGGCATCGCGGTCCACGTGCGCCTCGAGGATCTGACCACGTTGGCCGGCGACCTTCGCAACACCAAGACCGATACCGAGAAACAAGTCGTTCTCGAGAAATTCTACCCGAGAGTCAGCGTGAAAATCTGGGACTACGAGCGCCAAAAGTTTGTCGACTTCAAAGACTTTGTCAACAAGAACTTCACTTCCTGATTGGGTGCCGCCGTGCAGATGCGCGTATCGATTCTGACACTCGCCCTGCTCGTGGTCGCCGTGTGCCAGACCACGGCTCTTGCGCAAAGCGCCATCGAACCCATTTTCAAACGCTACGGTTTCCCAGTAGTATCTGGACTCACGCACTTGTGCCAGCAGAACGTGTATCCAGCGGGTAATCCCGGTTGGCATATCACCTGGGATGCCTTCGCCTCTGGGTCTACCCCCTCCGCGCTGGTGGACGAGTACCGCAAGAAACTCGGAGACGCCGGACTTGCCAGAGAGCGGGAGGGCGGCATCTGGAGGCTCCCCGCGAACGCGTCCCAGATTGAGCGTGCGTTGGAGATCGTACCAACGGGAGCCGAGGGCCCGCACAGAAGCTGCGCACGGAAGCCGCCCGTGGGATCACGGAGCATCATCGTGGTGTCGAAGAGGACGTAAGGAGAATCGCCCGGGAATCGTGCGCATCGTCCTGGGGCGGGTCCGGCGGTTTCTGATCGAGTACGTCAGGTTCTACTACACCGGCGGCGTCCTCCAACTCCTGGAGCACCTGCGAACGCTGCCCAGGCCGGAGTCGCGCTTCGTGACGTTTGGCCTGCTCTTCGCCGCGCTGACGATCGTCGCCACGCCCGTCCTCGTTCACTTCGGACCGCAATTGCCCGCGCTGCCGTTCGTGGACGCAGAAAACAGACCGCAGTCGGTGCCCGCGGTGGCGTTGTTCATCGCCATCGCCCTCTTCTCCCTCGCCTGGGGGTACATCCTCAGCGGGGCGGCGCAGGGTCCGGGGCTGCTGTGGATCCTGACGTCGCTCTTCTACATGTTCATCACGAGCGTGGTCGGCTTCGCGATCCCCCTCACGTCGCCTCTGGCCAACGTCCACCTGGTCATCTACTGCCTGCCCGTGATTCTGGGGGCCCTCACCCCCGGTGGGCGCGCGTGGGGGAAGATGCTGCTCGCGATCTTCGCGGCCGGTATCGCGATGCGCGCGACGCCGATCCCCGATCTCTTTCCCGCGCTGCCCTGGCGTGTGCTGTGGATCCCCGCTGCCGCCGTGCTGGTCGGCCTGCATGTGCTGATCGCGCGGCGACCCTGGTCGTCTGCTTCGCACCGCGTTGGCCTCGCCGCGACAGCAACCGTGCTGTACCTCCTCTTCGTGACATGGCACGCATCCCCACGGACCGTTGCCGAAACGCTCAACTACTCGCTCACGCTCTCCTATTCCATGATCGACTTCCTCTGGTTCGTGCTTGGGGCCTCGTTTGTTGCGGGCGCCATCGCCCTGGGCTCATTCGCCCGCCGACTCGCGGACACGCTGGCGTCGGACCCGGTGCCGGTGTGGGGACTGTTGATCGGGTGGGGGTTGGCGATGGCTTGGCTGAAGCCGCATCAGGTGCCTCCCCCGGGGTCGTATTGGGTTGTAGGGCTGATGATCGCCGCGATCGTCGCGGTGGCGGTCCGATGGATGATCAGGGGCATGACGAGCGATTGGCTCGCGCAGTGGTTGGTGGCGTCGGTGGCCGCTGTCGTGATTGCCCAGACGTACTTGACCCTCGACATTCGTGAAGTGTTGACGCGCGGAGCCGGCGTCCTCAGTGTGGCGATGTTTGTGTACTCGATCACGACAGAGGTCGCAAGCCACATCACCAGGGTGCCACTCTCGATCCATGGTCTCGAGCAACCGTCACCGCTGCTCCTCTATCTCGGTGTGGTGCTGCTCGTGGGAGCCTCGACGCTGTTCAGCCTGTCGGCCAACCTGGTGGCGTTTCAGCAGGACGTGGTCGTCTTCGAGTATCTCGGCACCGTGTCGTTATGGATCCCCATCGGGCTGATCACCATCGCGCGTGGCTGGTCCGGTTTTCCGCAGACGGCGCTCGCTCGTGTGGGACCCGCGTTTATCTGGGCCGCCGTGCTGGCGATCCCCGGGTTTCTGATCCACGCCGATAGCGGACCGTGGTTTGCGGCCGCTATCAGCGTGGCGGCGGTGGCTCTGCTTGCCGTGCTGTTGATCCGGCGCTGGCCCGACGTTCGCGGCGCGCCGGCGGGTGCGGTGGTCGGGGCGGCCGTGGGGCTCGGTTTCGCCATCAGCATGCACCGGAGGGTCTTGGTCGGCGTCTTGTCCATGATGTTGACCGCGATCGCCGGTTTCACCAGAGACCAGCCGCTCCGCGCCGCCGCTCACCGGATGCTGGTGCAGGCCTTTCCCGGAGGCGGTGCCGACCTTGATGCCTTCGTGCTCTGGGAGCCCCGGGACACAGTCGTGTACTATGTCATCGGGACCATCCTGGCAACGGGCATCGCCGCCGCGACGGTGGCGCGAGGTCGACGATAGCTCAGCAGAGGAAAACGCCGCACTGCCTACCGAATATTGACACTCACCTCGTCAATGACAGCAACGACAGCAACCGAGCGTATGAGGATCGGCGTGGGGCTCCCCAGCGGCGTGCCGGGCGTGTCCGGCCGCCTGGTCATCGATTGGGCGGCCAAGGCGGACGGCGGCCCGTTTGCGAGCGTCGCCTGCGTCGATCGGCTAGTCTACGACGCGTTCGAACCGCTGACGACCCTGGCCGCGGCCGCCGCGGTTACCCGGAAGGTGATGTTGGCCGGCCTGGTCATCACGGCGCCCATGCGCAATACCGGGATGCTCGCCAAGGCCGCCGCCTCGGTCGACGCGCTGTCGGGCGGCCGGCTCGTGCTGGGGCTGGCCATCGGCGCGCGCCACGAGGACTACGACGTGGCCGGGATCGATCACCACGAGCGCGGAAAGCGGTTCTCGCAGCA
>JBGQGY010000170.1:0-6056 GCA_041497675.1 bacterium
AGGCGTGGGAGCGAGGGATCATACTTTCCGGGATCAGTGCCGGCGCGCTGTGCTGGTTCGAGGCGGGGATCACCGACTCGTTCGGCAAACCCCTGCAGTCGCTGCACGACGGCCTCAAATTCCTGTCCGGCAGCTTCTGCCCGCACTACGATGGCGAGACTGAGCGGCGGCCCATCTTTCAACGCATGATCGGCGATGGCACGATCCCGCCGGGGCTCGCAGCCGACGACGGCGTCGCGCTCGTTTACACGGGCACCACGTTTACCGGCGCCGTGTCCTCGCGGCCGAACGCGCGCGCTTGGCAGGTCGAGCGGACACCCGACGGCGCACGCGAGAGCGAGATCGCCCCGCGGGTGCTGTAGATCTGAGCCTCCTGCCCCTGTCCTATTGGCCGGACAAGGAAATGGAACGTTCGGTGCGAACAGCCAATCATTCCTGCGGGTACGGAGGAGACTCGATGACCGGCAAACCAATCAGCCGCTACCCGGTGCCGGCACTCCAAGAACTTCCACAGGATATCCGAGACCGGATCCTGGCGGTGAGGGACAAGGCGGGCTTCGTCCCGAACGTGTTTCTCACTCTCGCGCACCGCCCGGAGGAGTTTCGCGCCTTTTTCGCATATCACGACGCCCTGATGGAGAAAGAGGGAGGGCTCACCAAGGCGGAACGGGAGATGATTGTCGTCGCCACCTCGAGCCTCAACCGTTGCCAGTACTGCGTCGTCGCCCACGGCGCCATTCTGCGCATTCGCGCCAAGAATCCTCTCATTGCGGACCAGGTGGCCACGAACTACCGCAAAGCCGACATCACATCGCGTCAACTGGCGATGCTCGACTTCGCCGTAAAGGTATCCCGGCATGCGGAGGACATCGGGGAGGTCGACTTCGAGGCGCTGCGGGCACACGGCTTCTCGGATGAGGACATCTGGGACATTGGCGCGATCAGCGCCTTTTTCGCACTGTCTAATCGCATGGCCAACCTGATCAACATGCGACCGAACGACGACTTCTACCTCATGGGGCGGGTGCCAAAGCAATGACCGCTGGGCAGGAAATGAAAGATTCGGTGCGAACAGACTATCAACCCTGCCAGACGTTCGGCGCTGCAAATCAGCCTTTGGGGGGGATCGGCAATGAAGTGGGCACGCGTGAGGATGTTGAGCGTGTTCTTCTTGGGGGCGACACTGCTGGCGCTCGCGCTCGCCGCTCAGGCGCCGGCCGCGCCCGCGGCGCGCCGCGGCGGCACCCTGCGGATTGCGAACATCGGTGATCCGCCGACGCTGGACATGTCGGCCACGACCGTCGGGGTCACGTCCATCATCGGCAACGCCATTTACGAGACACTGTTCGCGTTCGATGCGAACTGGCGGCCCCAGCCGCACCTGGCGGACTCGTACACGGTCAGCGGCGATGGGAAGACCTACACGATCCGTCTCCGCCGGGCTGTGCCGTTCCACAACGGGAAGGAGATGACCGCGGAAGACGTCGCGGCGTCGCTGAACCGTTGGGGTAAGGTTGGGTCGCGCGGTGTCACGGCCTTCAGATCCGTCGACTCAGTGACTGCCGCTGACAAGTACACGGTCGTCATCCAGCTGAAGGAGCCGTTCGCGCCGCTGCTGGCGTTCCTGGCCCTGCCCAGTGCGGCGGCGTCTATCATGCCCAAAGAGGTGGCCGAGGCGGCACCGGCCGGCCCGGCCAAGGACTTCATCGGCACCGGCCCCTACAAGTTCTCCGAGTGGGCTCCCAACCGCTTGATCAGGCTGACCCGATTCATCGGGTACGCGCCGCGCTCCGAGGCGCCAAGCGGGTACACCGGCAAGCGCGAGGCGCTGGCCGACGAGCTGGTCTTCTACCCGGTCGGCACCGTGGCCACGCGCATCGCCGGGGTCCAGAGCGGTGAGTTTGATATCGCGGACGCCATCCCGGGCGATTTGTACGCCCAGCTGAAGAGTGACGCGCGGGTCGTCCCGGAGGTCGCCCCGAACGGCACGTGGCTGGTGTTCTTCTTTAACAAGCAGAGCCCCCTGATGGCCAACGTGAAGCTCCGGCAGGCGGTCATGGCCGCGCTCGACATGGGCCCGATCATGCAGGCCACCATCGGCAACCCGGACCTGTACGCGCTCCGGCCCAACCTCTATCCGCAGGGCACGACGTGGTACTCGGAGGGCGGGAAGCAATGGTACAACCAGAAGAATCCCGAGCGGGCCAAGCAGCTCATGGCCGAAGCCGGGTATAAGGGTGAAACAGTCCGCTGGCTCACCACCCAGCAGTTCGACTGGATGTTTAAATCCAGCACCGTGGCCGTGGATCAGCTCCAGAAGGTCGGCTTCAAGATGGACATGCAGCTCTACGAATGGGCCGGCGTGATCGAACGCCGCGCGAAACCCGCGGAATGGGAGTTCTTCACGACGGGCCACGGGTTCGTCCCCGATCCGTCGCTGATCGACGTGTTCAGCCCGACGTATCCGGGCTGGTGGGACACGCCCAGGAAGAAAGAACTCTTCGGGGAGTTCAACCGCGCCACGGACCCTGAGGCGCGGCAGCGGATCTGGCACCGGCTGCACGAGCTGGTCTTCACGGAGGGCGGCTGGGCGAAGGCCGGGGAGTTTTTTGGCGTGCAGCTTCGATCCCGCGAACTAACCGGCTACAAGGCTAGTGGCCTAGTCTCGATCTTCTGGAATGTTCCGGCGGTGAAGTAGCCGCGCGGGCGTGGCGCAAACGGAGCCGGAGGGGGTGGCGGTCGCTGCCCCCTCCCTCATCTGACTGATGCTCTCGTACCTCACCGGAAGGCTCCTGGCACTGATCCCCGTCCTCCTGGTCGTGGCCGTCGTGCTGTTTCTGTTGGTCCGCTCGACTCCGGGCGATCCGGCCCGGGTCCTGGCGGGTGAGGACGCCACCCCCGAGCAGATCAAGATGCTCCGACGCGACATGGGTCTGGAGGGGCCGTTGCCGGCACAGTTCGTCCGCTGGCTCGGGCGCGCCGTCCGGGGCGATCTGGGGCGGTCGCTCTTCAACCGGATCCCGGTGAGCCGCATCATCGGACAGCATGTCGGCCCCACCCTCATGCTCTCCACGATGGCCGTGACGGTCTCTCTGAGCATCGGGCTCCCGTTGGGCATCGTCTCCGCCGTCTTCCGCAACTCGTGGGTGGACCAGGCCGGGCTCGCGCTCGCCATGCTCGGCGCCGCGGTCCCGACCTTCTGGTTGGGGCTGTCGCTCATCGTCGTCTTTGCTGTGAACCTCGGCTGGCTGCCGTCTTCAGGATTCCGTTCACCGACCGAGGACCTCCGGCGCAGCCTGACTTATCTCGTCCTTCCGGCGCTTACGCTCGGCGTGCCCAGTTCCGCGCTCATCATCCGGTTCGTCCGCAGCAGCCTGCTCGATGTCATCGCCACCGACTACGTCCGGACGGCGCGGGCAAAGGGTCTCGGCCAACGCCTGGTGATCTTCCGGCACGCCCTGCGTAACGCACTGGTCCCCATCGTCACCGTGATCGGTCTGACCGTCGCGGCCCTCATGGGTGGCGCGGTCGTGACGGAGACGGTCTTTGCGATTCCCGGCATGGGACAACTGGTCGTCCAATCGGTGCTGCGGCGGGATTACCCGGTCATTCAGGGCGTCACACTGGTGGTGGCCACGAGCTACGTGCTGATCAACCTGGGTGTGGACCTGCTGTACTTTGTGGTCGATCCCCGCGTGAAGTATTGACGCCCGTGGCCACACGCGGCGTCGAGTGGGAAGCGCGAGCACAGGCCACAAAGCGGCCGAGCGCGGGCACGTTGTTCCTGCGGATGATACGGCGACGGCGTATCATCGGCCTGGGCGCGCTGATCCTCCTCTTCATCATGGCGGCCGCCACAGCGGCGCCGTGGCTCACACCCTACAATCCGCTGACGCTCGATGTGCCCGCGCGTCTGCAGGGGCCCGGGCCGGCCCACCTCTTCGGCACGGACGATTTTGGCCGGGACATCTTCAGTCGCGTGCTGTTCGGCGCGCGCATCTCCCTTCTGGTTGGGACGCTCGTGACAGTCTTGGCGACGGCGGGGGGTGTCGTGATAGGGTTGGCTGCCGGCGCAAACCCGCGCACCGACCGCGTGCTCATGCGGATCATGGACGGCCTCATGGCTTTCCCCGACATCGTGCTGGCGATCGCGCTGATGGCCACACTGGGCCCCAGCGTCCGCAACGTGATCATCGCGTTGGGTTTCGTCTACACCCCGCGGGTGGCGCGCGTCGTACGGGCCTCGGTCCTAGTCATCATCAATCAAGAATACGTCGAGGCGGCGCGGGCGATCGGCGCGTCTCGCGCGCGCATCATGACGCGACACGTCCTCGCGAACAGCATCTCGCCGGTGATCGTGCAGGCGACGTTCATCGCGGCCTTTGCGATGCTGGGCGAAGCGGCGCTGAGCTTCCTCGGGGTCGGTGTGCCGCCGCAGGTGCCGACGTGGGGCGGCATCATCGCCTCCGGACAAGTCTACTTGCGGCAGGCGGCGTGGATCAGTGTGTTTCCCGGCGCGGCGATCATCCTGTGCGTGCTGGCCCTGAATCTCTTGGGAGATGGCCTGCGGGACTTCCTGGATCCCCGTCTACGCTACTCTTCCTGACACGACCTTCTCGACTTGGCCCTGTGGTTCTCAATCAGGATGGCCCGCGCAGTGATCCCTGTACACCGGCAGGTGACCTGTCGATTGCCTCAAGTTGGGAAGCGGGAAGGCTCATTGTCCTCTTGCCTTACGCCCCTGAGCGCGTGGCGAAGATCAAGAGCGTCATCGGTCGCTGCTGGCATCGCGACGAGAAGTATTGGACGGTTCCCCACACCGATGGAGCGCTCGCCCGCCTGCTGGCCCTTCTTGCTGGCGAGCCGATCGAAGTGGATCCCTCACTTCGTCCCGTGGCAATCGCAGAAGCGAAGAACCTTCAAGCAGGAGACCCGAACGCCAAGCTCCTCGACAGAGTCCGCCA
Organism: bacterium; assembly: GCA_041497675.1. Lineage (GTDB taxonomy): Bacteria > Sysuimicrobiota > Sysuimicrobiia > Sysuimicrobiales > Humicultoraceae > JBGPNN01. The sequence goes on from JBGQGY010000170.1 coordinate 4,965, forward strand.
GGCCATCCGTGCCCGACATTACAGCCCGAGCACTGAGCAGGCCTACGTGGCCTGGATCAGGCGGTTCATCCTCTTCCACAGGAAGCGTCACCCGACGGAGATGGGTGAGCCGGAAGTCAACCAGTTCCTGACGCATCTGGCTGTGCACGAGCACGTCGCCGCCTCGACCCAGAACCAGGCCCTGGCCGCCAGTGGGTCTGGCAGTGGGTCTTCCCGGCCTCGTCGCATCAAGTGGACCGTCACACGGGGGTGCGGCACAGGCATCATCTACATGAATCGGTCATTCAGAGGGCCGTCAAGGACGCTGTGCGGCGGGCGGGACTGGCCAAGCCCGCTTCGAGTCACTCCTTCAGCCACTCCGTTGCCACACACCTGCTGGAAGACGGCTACGACATTCTGACAGTCCAGGAGTTGCTCGGCCACCAGGACGTGAAGACGACGATGATCTATACACATGTGCTGAACCGAGGCGGCAAGGGGGTGAGAAGCCCGATGGACGGACTGTGAATAAGTCTGGATCGTCTAGAGTGCTAGGCTGACCGACCGCGCAGTATAATGTCCGCAAAGAGGCACGCGGAAATGACGGAACCATTGAATATGCTGGGGATTGCGAAGGGAAGCATTTTGGAGTTACCGTGCTACGCTGACACGGCCGGGGTGTTGGACTGTTCGGTCTAAACAAGAGTTAGGCCTCCGAACATGCGAGAGGAGAATCATGAGTAAAGTATTCGTCAACATTGGACTTAGCCTCGACGGCTACATGGCACCGGAAGGAATGACCATGGAGAATTCTGAGTACAAGAACTGGGGCGCCAAGTGGGGTGCGCTGATGGCCTGGATCATCAATCAACAGTACTTCCGCGAGAACCTCAAGCTCGGACCAGGGGGAGAGACCGGCCCGGTCAATGACCTGCTTCGCAGCACCACGGAGCGCATCGGTGCCAACATTATGGGCAAGCGAATGTTCGACCAACGCCAGCGCGCCTGGCCAGAGGAGGCTCCGTTTCACACCCCCGTATACGTACTTACCAATGAGAAACGCGAACCCTGGGCGCGCCCGGGTGGGACGACCTTCTACTTCATCAATGACGG
>JBGQGY010000171.1:0-6037 GCA_041497675.1 bacterium
CCGTCGCCAGACACCCGGCGTCCATCACCGGTCAATACCTGTCCGGTCGGCGCCGCATCGCCATCCCCGTCCGGCGCCGCTCGGGATCGGGTCACGCCCTCGTCGTGCGCGGCGCGCGACAGCACAACCTCAAGGGGATCGACGTACGACTTCCCCTCGGCAAATTTGTGGCCGTGACGGGCGTCTCGGGTTCGGGGAAGTCGACGCTCGTCGATGAGATCCTCTTCCGGGCGCTGAGCAATCACCTGTACCACACACGAACCCGACCCGGTGCGCACGACCGGATCGACGGGATGGACCACGTCGACAAGGTGATCGAGATCGACCAGTCGCCGATCGGTCGCACGCCCCGCAGCAACCCGGCGACGTATACGAAGACGTTTGATCTGGTCCGGGATCTGTTTGCGCAGACCTCTGAGGCCAAAGTGCGCGGGTTTGGACCCGGCCGATTCTCGTTCAACGTCCGCGGGGGCCGGTGCGAAGCGTGTGAAGGGGATGGCATCGTCCGCATCGAGATGCACTTCCTGCCCGATGTCTACGTGCCGTGCGAAGTCTGCAAGGGCAAGCGCTACAATCGCGAGACGCTTGAAGTCACCTACCGCGCGAAGAACATCAGCGAAGTGCTGGAGATGACGGTCAGCGAAGCGCTGGTGTTCTTTGAGGCCATCCCGCGCATCCGTCGGAAACTACAGACCGTGGACGACGTCGGTCTCGGCTACGTCAAACTCGGACAACCCGCAACCACGCTGTCGGGAGGAGAGGCGCAGCGCGTCAAGCTCGCCACCGAACTGTCGCGCCGCGACACGGGCCAGACGGTCTATATCCTCGACGAGCCCACCGTTGGGCTCCACTTCGCCGATGTGGAACGGCTGTTGGGAGTCCTGCACCGGTTGGTCGACGCCGGCAACACGATCCTGGTGATCGAGCACAACCTCGACGTGATCAAGACGGCCGACTGGATCATCGACCTGGGGCCCGAGGGCGGCGAGTACGGCGGCGAGGTGATCGCCGAAGGCACACCGGAGGACGTCGCCCGCGTCGCGCGCTCCTACACCGGTCAGTTCCTGCGCCGCACGCTCGCGGCGACCGGGGCGCAGAAAGCCGGGAAAGCGGCCGCAGCGGTCGCGTTTCGAGGCAACGGCGCCGGCGGTCGCGCGGGCGCCGCAGCGCGCCCGCGGGTGACGCGGCCCAGGTAGCCGGCGGGCCGGCCACGATCCGCGTGGTATCATCGAGCATGTGACCCGCGACCACGAGCGTTCTGGGACGCTCGAGACTACGCTCAGGCTTCTCCCACCTCGGACCGGTGTGTATCTGATGAAGGACTCGACCGGCCGAGTGCTCTATGTCGGCAAGGCGTCGTCGCTGCGCGCACGGGTGCGCCAGTACTTCCAAGACCCCGACAGCCACAGCAATCCCCGCCTGCATCTGCTCGTCCCGCGGATCGCCGACATCGACACCATCGTCACCGCGAATGAGGTCGAGGCGCTTATTCTCGAGACCAACCTGATCAAACAACACCAGCCGCCGTACAACATCCGGATGGCCGACGACAAGGCGTATCCGTACGTCAAACTCACGAACGAGCCGTTTTCGAAAATCGTGATGACCCGCAAGGTGCTGCGTGACGGCGGCCGGTACTTCGGCCCCTACCCCTATCACGAGCCCAAACTGGTCGGCCGGACGATCCGGACGATCCGAAAGCTGTTTCGATTGCGTACCTGTCAGATCGAGATCACGCGCGACCTGCCCCGGCCGTGTCTGGATTTCGACATGGGGCTATGCACGGCGCCGTGCGTGTCGTGGGGCGCCACGCAGGAGGCCTACGCGGAGCAAGTGCAGCGGGCCGCGTTGTTCCTCGATGGCAAACAGGCCAGCCTCCTCGACGACCTCCGCGCCGACATGACGACGGCCGCCGCGGCTACGCAGTTCGAACGCGCCGCGCAGCTGCGCGATCAGATCCAGGCCATGGAGGCCATCAGCGAGCGGCAGCGCATCGCCACGACCGGGCTCGAAGACCGAGATATCGCCGCCGTGGCGCAATCGGGCGACCTGGCGTGCGTCGAAGTCATCACGATCCGCGGGGGCCGCATCCAGGATCAGCAGCATACCATGGTCTCCGGAACGCGCGGGATGGAGCCGGGTGAGATCCTGTCGCAGGCGCTCGCGCGTCACTACGCCGATCTCCCGACTCTGCCTCGAGAGGTCCTCACCGACGTCGAGATACCCGACCGTGCGGTGCTTGCCGACTGGCTTTCCGAACGGCGGGGGACCAGGGTCGAGGTCCTTGTTCCACAGCGCGGCGAGAAACGCCGGCTCGTAGAACTGGCCCAGGAGAACGCCGTCCTGTATCTCAATCAGACCCGCGCGCGCGAGGTAGGTGGGCCGGCCGGCGTGGGCGTCGTCGAGTTGCAGGAGGTCCTGGGTTTGGAGGCGCCGCCGTTTCGGATCGAAGCGTACGACGTCAGCCACTTCCAGGCCGGAGAAGCGGTCGGGTCGCTGGTCGTCTTTGAAGGCGGTCTGGCGCGCAGGGCCGACTACCGGCAGTTTCGCATCCGCGGTCAGGCCGGCAACGACGATTACGCCAGCCTGCAGGAGATGCTGCGCCGGCGTCTCGCGCGAGCGCGCGGCGAGCAGGACAAGCTGGACGCCGGCGAACCGGTGCGCCCGAAGTGGTCGATCCTTCCCGATCTTATTTTGATCGACGGCGGACGCGGGCAGTTGAATGCCGCGCGGGAGATCCTGTTTGAGTACAACGTCACGGTGCCCGCGGTGGCGCTGGCCAAGGAGCAGGAGGCGCTCTACGCGGGTGATCGTCCCGACCCGCTGCGGCTGGATCCGCAGTCCCAAGCGCTGCAGCTTGTCCAGCGGGTCCGTGATGAGGCCCACAGGTTCTCCAACAGCGCCGGCCGGCGTCTCCGTGAGCGACGCATCGTGTTCTCCGTGCTGGAGGACATCCCCGGGATTGGGGAGCGGCGGAAGCGCGATCTGATCCGCCGGTTCGGTTCGGTGCGCGGGGTGAGGACCGCGTCAATCGATGCCCTGATCGCCATCCTGGGCCCGAAGCTCGCGCAGAAGGTCGCCGCGTATCTGGTCGAACATCCCGACCCGCGCGATGCTGCGCGCGCCGACCCCACGGGACGCTCTTGACATCACACGGAGTCATCCCTACCATATAGCCATAATTAAGGCTATAAGGAGGATCAACTGGCATGCGTCTGGTGTCCACCGCTGATCTCAAGAATCATACCAACGAAGTCCTGCGCACCGCCCTGGCGGGTGAGCGTGTGATCGTCACGCGTCACGGCCGGCCGGTCGTCTCGCTCCTCCGCATCGATGAAGACGGGCTGGACCGCCTCGTGTCGGGCACCTCCGCCGCGCATGCGCCGGGCAGGCGGGACCGCCGGCGGGCGCAGACGGCGCTGGGGCCGTTCGACTATGCGTCGTTGCCGCTCGCCATCGGCGCCTTCTACGTCGCCTACGGACCGGCCGGTCCCGCGTTTGCCCGTATTGCGTCGTCGTCGGCAGCCTTCGAGCGCGACGCCGCGCGCTACCTCGGCGCTCGCGTGCGGTCGGCGTCGGCGCCTCCGTGGCTGTCCGGCGCAGTGGAGGCGGCCTTCCGCAAGCACGAGATGTTCCGCGGCCCGGTCGACCTGACGCGCGTGGGACCGTTTGAGCGTGACGTCCTGGCCGTCCTGCGGCGGATTCCCGCCGGTGCGGTCAAGACGTACGGTGAGGTGGCGAAGGCCGTGGGACAGCCCGGCGCGGCCCGGGCGGTAGGCGCCGCCTGCGCGCGCAACCCGCTGCCCTTGCTGATCCCATGCCATCGGGTGGTTCGCAGCGACGGCGGTCTGGGCGGATACTCGTTGCGCGGGGGCGTGGCGCTCAAGCGGCGCCTGCTCGAAGCTGAAGGCGCGCTGCCGACGCTGCTCGGCTGAGCGGCCGCGCGGGAGAACACAGTGACGTCCGCCCATCACGATGCGCCGGCGCCGGCGATTGTCCTCGAAGACGTCACCCGGCGTTTCCGAGCCACGCGCGCGGCCCAGCGAGATGAGGTGGTGGCGCTCGATCACATCGATCTCACCGTGGAGGCCGGTGAGGTCTTCGGCCTTCTAGGGCCCAACGGCGCTGGCAAGACCACGCTCCTGCGTATCGTCAGCACCCTGTTGGTTCCGTCCGCGGGGCGCGTGCGGGTGCTCGGACACGATGCCGTGCGGCACCCGGAGCCGGTTCGGCGGCGGATCGGGGTCGTGCTCGGCGGCGAGCGCTCCGTCTACTGGCGGCTGACGGCCCGAGAGAATCTGCTGTACGCGGCGGCGCTTCATGACCTCCCGTCCGACCTGGCGCGCGAACACGCGACGCAGTTGCTGACTATGGTGGGGCTGGCGGAGCGCGCGGACGACCTTGTCGAACGCTACAGCACCGGCATGCGACAGCGTCTGGCGCTCGCGCGCGCGCTCATGCACGACCCGGCGTTGCTGATTCTGGATGAGCCGACGTCTGGCCTCGACCCGCAGGCAGCGGCGTCGATGCGCACGATGCTCGAGGCGCTCGGCCGTGACCGCGGCCGGACGATCGTGTTGGCGACCCACAATCTCAGTGAGGCCGAACGTCTGTGCAGCACCGTCGCGATCATCGATCGCGGCCGGCTCCTCGCCGGCGGCGCACCGGCGGCGCTGCGGGCGAGGTGGACCCGGGATGCCGCAGGGGCGGACGCGACCCTTGAGGATGTCTTTTTGGCGATGACCGGTCGGTCGATTGCCGCCGCGGACGCCCCGGAGCCCCCGTCGTGACCGGGGTCGAAGCCGGACGCGCTCTCGCAGGCGCGTCGCCGCGGCCGCTTCCCCGGGGACGCCCCGCACTCGAACCGGCGCTGCTCGCCGCGCTGCTCGTGGCCGGCGTCCTGGCGATCGGCAGCGGCGCGGTGCCCATTCCGTGGGAGACGGTCGCCCGAATCCTGCTGCACCGTCTCGGGTTGCCGGTGACACCGTCCTGGACTGAGGCGACGGCGGCGATCGTGCTCGACCTGCGCCTGCCGCGTGTTCTGCTCGCGGCCACAGTGGGCGCGGGACTGGCCGGCGCGGGCACGGTCTTCCAGGGACTGCTGCGCAACCCGCTGGCCGACCCATACATTGTGGGCGTCTCCGCCGGTGCTGCCTTCGGCGCCACAATTGCCATAACCGCGGGGTGGGCCACAGGCGTGGCCGGGCTCGCGATGACGCCGCTGCTCGCGTTCCTGGGCGCCCTGGGCGCCACCGCCGTCGTCTACACGCTGGCCCGCCGCGACGGCGAGACACCGGTCGAAGACTTTCTGCTGGCCGGTGTCGCCGTCAGCGCATTTCTGGCGGCCGCCGTGTCCTGGATGCAGTTGTCTGGGGGCGAGAGTCTGCAGCGAGTGATCTTCTGGCTGATGGGCGGTTTGTCCGGGCGCGGGTGGCCGCACCTGGTGATGGCCGCTCCGTACGTCATCGGTGGTCTGGTCCTGGCCTGGCTGTTCGGCCGCGAGCTCAACGCCTTGCTCCTCGGCGATGAGACTGCGCGGTCGCTGGGCGTCGAGGTGGGACGGGCACGACCGATCCTCATCGTGGCCGGCAGTCTCATGGCCGCGGCGTCCGTGGCGGCCGCGGGTCTCATCGGCTTCGTGGGGCTGATCGTGCCACACCTCGTGCGTATCGCGGTGGGCCCGGAGCACCGCAGGCTGATCCCCGCCGCGGCGCTCGGCGGCGCGGTGTTGCTGGTGCTGTCGGACACCGCCGCCCGATCGACGGCCGGCGTCGCCGAACTGCCGGTGGGTATTCTCACGGCCGCGCTCGGCGCCCCGTTCTTCCTCTTCGTGCTCCTGCGCGCGCGGCGGCGCTTCTGGATGTAACGTGCATCGGGTTGCGGCCGATCCTTGGGGGGAGTTGACGATTCTGGACTTGGTCTGTGTCGGTGGCCTATAATTCGTCTAACAGGTCATGAGCGGGAGTAGCTCAGCGGTAGAGCGTCTCCTTGCCAAGGAGAAGGCCGTGGGTTCAAGTCCCATCTCCCGCTCCAGATA
>JBGQGY010000172.1:0-5889 GCA_041497675.1 bacterium
AATCCGAACCTGTCCACCGGCGACGTGCTTACCACGCTTCGCGACAGCGGCCATCCCCTCCGCGAGTGGGGCCGAGCGATCGACGGCACGCCGATGCTGGCCGCGCGAGCCGGTGGCGGCAAGCAACCCGCCATCTTCATCACTGCCGGCTCCCACGCGCCCGAGACCGCCGGGGTCCACGCGGCGATCAACCTGCTGCACGGCCTGCACACCGAGCACGAGGTCCACGTCCTGCCGCTCCGCGACCCGCTCGGCTTCGATGGCGTCGACCGCTGCCTGAGCTTCGCCGCCGGCCGCCCGGTGTCCGTGCCCTCGCACGCCGCCGCGCTGGAGCATCTCGAGGCCAACGCCACACTCATCTGGCGCGACGGTGATACCCGCGTCTTCCTGCTCAACGACACCGGTTTCATGTGGGACACGCCGCGCCCGGGGGCCGAGCGGATGATGACGATGCACGCCCGGCTGGTGACCCTCAACCGCGAAGACCCCGCGGCGCTCAAACCGCTCTGGGGCAAACGCATCTTCGTCATGTGCGCCCTTCAGGGCGTCGAGGGCACCAACGAAATGCAGCGCTGCTGGCACGGCGTCATGAGCGACAAAGGCGAGTGGCTCCACCTCAACCGCTTCTTTGGCCGAGACGACGCCCCCGCCGAAGTGGCCGCCGTCGATCGTCTGATGCGGGAAATCCGTCCTGGTCTGACCTGCGATCTTCACGAGGGCAACGGTAGGGGCTTCTGGATGCCGATGCGCAAACCCACCGTCAACCCGGAACGCGTGTTCCAGATGACCAGGGCCTTCTTCGACTACATCCACTCAAAGGGGTACCCGATCACGACCTACGAGGACTGGGCCGCCACCGACGGCAACGTCGGCAAGAACTACACGTCCACCTGGATGCGACCCGAGCCGCGTCTGCCGGGATTGTTCTGGGCCGACGGCATCGCGCGGGTCGAAGGCTACAACCTGCTCGACTATAGCCCGCTCTTCGGCACGTCGTACGGTACCGAAGGCCCCCTGGAGCAGCCGCTGTACACCCGAGTGGACGGCATCACCAACGGCATTCTGGCCGCGATCTCGGTATGGGAGCGCGGCCCGGCAACGCTGACCGGCTAGGGGTCGACCTGGACCGTGATTTCACCGGTCATCTTGACGCGTCCCCGGCCACCCTGGCCGGGGCCTTCGGCCGTGAGTTCGAAGCGGTCGGACCCCGTGAAACCCTCTCGCGGCGTGTATAGGAACTTGGGGACCTCGATCGACACCGTGCCGTTCTTAGGCGCGGTCAAAACCTTAATGGTATCCACCGGAATGCCGTAGGTAGGCTCAGAGTGTAGCGTCGTCCCACAGAGTTTCCCGTTCTTCTTCATCACAATGGCGCCCTTCCCGGTGCCCTGGCCCCAGCCGCGGCTGAGCTGAACGCGACAGTCAGACTCGGCCATCGTTACCGGGCACGCAAGCCCGAGTATGAAGGCCGTCACCAGCAGCCGTTTGATGATCATCGGTCGGCTCAGCGGGCCGTCCCCGAGCGGGTGGCAGCGTCGGCCATCTTAGCCTGCCGTCCGTAAACGGGGGTCAGCCAATCCCGGTAGGCGGGTTTTTCTCCACGAACTACAGCAAAGTAAGCGTCCTGGATCGCTTTCGTCAACGGTCCCGGATTTTTCCCATCGCCCAGCGCCAGCCGGTCGATCGACAAGAGGGGCGTGATCTCCCAGCCACTCCCGCAGAGAAAAGCCTCGTCGGCCACATAGAGCTCCGTCCGATCGATGTCGCGCTCGACGGGTTCGCGCCCAAGCTCTTTGCGAAACAACTCGAGGAGCGTGGCGCGCGTCACCGACTCTAGAATATCGGCGGTCACCGGTGGAGTGATGGGCACACCCCGGCGCACCACGAAGCAGCACGCCCCCGGCGCCTCGGCCAGCTTCCCACGCGAGTTCATCAGCAACGCGCCCTCGTAGCCGTTCATCTTCGCCTCGAGGGTCGCCAGCCGCCCATTCTGATAGTTGGCCGAACACTTGATGCGCGGCGGCATGCTCCCGTCGGCGCTGCGGACCCAGGACGAGACGCAGGCGGCGATCCCTCCCTTGACGCTCGCGTAGCGCGTGCGTGCACCGACCGCCAGCCCCACGGGACCTGTCGCATCCATGCCGGCGTCGGCCTCAACATACGCGGTCTGGCGGATGTGGACATCCTCGCGATACTCATTCTTGCGCAGGACGTCGAGGATGGACGCGGCGATCTGCTCCCGCGTGAACGTGTGCTCCATCCGCATCATGCGCAGCGATTGGTAGAGTCGGTCGATGTGCTCGCCGAGCCGAAAGACGTACAGTTCTCGCTGCCGCTCGTTCCAGTACGCCCTCAGCCCTTCAAACACGGAAGTCCCGTACTTCACGGCTGCGGAATGGGCGGGGATGAGCGCTTCGCTTTCGGGGACCAGCCGGCCGTTCAGATACAGGTAGCGTGGGGTCGACATGTGTCCTCCTATTCTGCCGGGTCAGCGGCCGGCGAACGCCTCGATAATCGCTGCAAACGCCGCCGCGTCTAGGCTCGCTCCACCTACCAGCGCACCGTCGATGTTCTTCTGGCTCGAGAACTCTCCGATGCTCTGCGGCGTGACGCTGCCCCCGTAGAGGATGCGGACGCTGTCGGCCCGATCGCCGAACCACTCGCGCACCCACGTCCGCACCAGGCCGGCGATCCGCTCGGCCTCCGCGCCCGTCGCCGGCCGACCGGTGCCGACCGCCCAGACCGGTTCGTAGGCGATCACCAGTTGCGCCGCCTGCTCGGGCGTGACGTCCAGCGTGCCGAGCCGGGCCTGAGTTTGCAGGATGCGCTCGGTGCGCCCCTCGTCTCGCTCTTCGAGCGTCTCGCCCACGCACAGAATCGGGATGAGTTCGTTGGCCAGCGCCGCGGCGACCTTCCTCCGGACGGCGTCGTCATCTTCGGCCAGCTGCCGGCGCCGTTCGGAGTGGCCCACGATGACATACGTGCAGCCGAGATCCCACAACATCGGCGCCGCGATCTCACCCGTAAACGCGCCGCGCGGCTCCCAGAACAGGTTTTGCGCGCCGAGCTCGATCGGCGAGCCAGAAATCGCGCGGCCCACGTCGGCCAGCGCAGTGAACGGCGGGCTGACGACGACGTCGACACCGCTGGAATTGGCCAGGCGCCCCTTCAGATCGTTCACGAGCGCGACGGCCTCGCGAGCGGTCAAATTCATCTTCCAGTTCCCGACGACCATCGGTGTGCGCATACCTGCTCCAGGGTCAGACGTCTTGTAGGACGGCGATACCTGGCAGTTCGCGACCCTCCAGGAACTCCAGCGACGCACCACCACCGGTGGAGAGGTGCGTCATGCGGTCCGCCAGACCAAACTCTTCGACCGCGGCCGCGGTGTCGCCTCCACCGACGACGGTCACTGCCCCTGACACCGCCATGGCTTCGGCGACCGCCCGCGTACCGCCTGCGAACGGTGCGATCTCGAATACGCCCATAGGGCCGTTCCACAGCACCGTCCCGGCGCCCTTGATGATCTCGGCGAAGCGCGCCGACGTCTTGGGGCCGATGTCCACGCCGGCCCATCCCGCCGGGATCGCGCCGGCATCCACCACCTTGTGCTCGGCCTTGGCGGTCACCGCAGTGGTCGCCACCACGTCGACCGGCAGGTGAAACCCGACACCGCGACGGGCGGCATCGTCGATCAGCTCCTTGGCCAGCTCGAGCCGATCGGCCTCACAGAGCGACGCGCCGATCTCGCGCCCCTGCGCCTTGAGAAACGTGTAGGCCATGCCGCCACCGATCAACAGCGCGTTGGCGCGGGTCAGCAGATGGCGGATCACGCCGATCTTGTCCGAGACCTTCTTCCCGCCGAGGATCGCGACAAACGGGCGCCGCGGCGCGTCGAGCGCCTCGCCCAAGTGCTTGAGCTCCTTTTCCATGAGCAGGCCGGCAACGGCGGGCAGATAGCCGGCCACACCGGCGGTCGACGCGTGGGCGCGGTGCGCCGTGCCAAACGCGTCGTTGACGTAGAGATCGGCGAGACGCGCCAGGGCCTTGGCAAACTCAGGGTCATTCGCCTCCTCCTCGGCGTGAAATCTCAGATTTTCCAGCAACACGGTCTGGCCCGGCTGCAGGCGGGACACCTCGGCCTCGACCTGCGGTCCCACGCAGTCGGGCAGCAGCGGCACTGGTTGGTTCAGGAGCGCCGACAACCGCTCGGCGACCGGCGTCAATCGAAACGCCTCATCGACGCGGCCTTTCGGCCGGCCGAGGTGCGACCCGAGAATGACCCTCGCGCCGCGATCGAGGAGGTAACGGATCGTCGGCAGCGCCTCGCGGATCCGCCGGTCGTCGGTGATGTGCCCGCCTTCCATCGGGACGTTGAAGTCGACGCGTATCAGCACGCGCTTCCCGCTCACGTCGACGTCGCGCACAGTTTTCTTCATGGACCTCCACCACCGTTCGTTGTGACCGCGTGGGCACGCGAGGGGCCGCGGGCGGCGGCCCGCGGCCCCGGCGGCGTTCGACCCGACTAGAGCCCGCGCTCGAACATGTACTGTACCAGGTCGGCGACCCGGCACGCATAACCCCACTCGTTGTCGTACCAGGTCAGCACTTTAGCGAAGTTGTCCGACAGGACCGTCGTCAATGGCCCGTCCACGATCCCCGAGTGCGGATCGCCCTTGAAGTCCATCGAGACCAGTTCTTCATTCGTGTAGCCGAGGAAGCGTTTCATCGGCCCCTGGGCCTGCGCCTTGAACGCCGCGTTGAGCGCCTCGGCGCTGGCGGGCTTCTCCAATTCGCACACCAGGTCGACGATGGACACGGTCGGCGTCGGCACCCGCAGCGCGATCCCGTGCATCTTGCCCTTGAGCTCCGGCAGCACCAAGAAGATCGCCCTCGCCGCACCGGTCGCCGCGGGGATGATGTTCATGGCCGCCGCGCGGGCCTCGCGCAGGTTCTCGCCGACAACGTCGAGGATGCGCTGCGTGTTCGTGTAGGAATGCACCGTTGTCATGAAACCGCGTTTGATACCAAATTCGCGGCTCAGCACTTTCGCGGTGACGGACAGGGCGTTGGTCGTGCACGACCCGTTGCTGACGATCGCGTGCTTCTTTGGATCGTACAGCTCGTTGTTCACGCCCATGTTGACCGTCAGGTCCTCACCCTTGGCAGGCGCACTGATGACCACCTTTGTCGCGCCGCGCTCCAGATGGCCGCGGGCCTTGTCGGCAGCGGTGAAACGGCCGGTCGACTCGACGACGACCTGGGCGCCCACCTTGTCCCATGGGATCGCGGACGGATCACGCTCCGCAAAGACCTTAATCGGACGGCCGGCAATCACGAGCTCGCTGTCGCGGGCCTCGACGGTCCCCGTAAAAGCGCCGTAGTTGGAGTCATGCCTGAAGAGGTGTGCGTTGGTCTGGAGGTCGGCGATGTCGTTGACGGCGACGACCTCGATGTCCTCCGGATAGCGTTCCAGCATGGCCTTCAGGGATTGCCGGCCAATGCGGCCGAATCCGTTGATCCCCACGCGAACCTTCATTCTTCACCTCCAGGTCGGGGGCGCGAAGCCCCCACTATTCCCTGCGTTATCGCGGCGCCCGGCCGGTTTCCGGACGGTCGCGCTTTAGGTACTGCATCAAGACGTCGCGCCGGATGAACCCCACGTTGTCGAAGATTCGGATGCTGAAGGCGATCACGGCGCCCAGATAGATATCCAGCCCCAACAGATCTCCGATCCCGGCCAGCAACGCCGCAAACGCCGCGTTGATGACGAATCCCGAAAGGAAGATCGGCAGGTCGAACCGATCCTCCACCTGCGCACGCAATCCGCCCAAAATGGTGTCGATCGCCGCCAGGATGGCGATCGCCGTGTACTTGACGTACCCAAGC
>JBGQGY010000173.1:0-5887 GCA_041497675.1 bacterium
GCGTCGCCCATCAGGTTGATCCCAAGCACCGTCAGGCTGATCGCCAATCCTGGGAAGAGCGTGATCCACGGGGCGTTTTGGAGATACTGACGCCCCTCCGCCAGGATGTTCCCCCAGGTGGGCTCGATGGGTGAGGGACCGACGCCCAAGAAGCTGAGACCGGCCTCCGCCAGGATCGCGTATGCAAACGTGATGCTGACCTGGACGAGCAGCGGCGCCAGCGTATTCGGGAAGATGTGACGCGCGAGGATGCGGCCGGCTCGCCCCCCCAGCGCCTCGATCGCCAGCACGTACTCGAGATGGCGGACGGTCAAGACGGCGGCGCGCGCCACGCGCGCGATACGCGGCGTGTACACCAGCGTCAGCGCGATGACGACGTTGGTCGCGCTCGGACCGGTCGCGGCGACGATGGCCAGCGCGAGCAAAATGGCCGGGAAGGCCATCATCCCGTCCATGACCCGCATCAGGATGGCGTCGACCCGCGGGAAGTAGCCCGAGGTGAGCCCCAGCATCAACCCGAACAGCGCGGAGGCCAGCGCCACAAGACCCCCGACCCACAGCGAGGTGCGACCGCCGTAGAGGATGCGGCTGAAGACGTCGCGGCCCAAATGATCAGTGCCGAAGAAGTGCGCGCGGCTTGGCGCGCTCAGCCGGTCCGGGACCGCCAGCTTCTTCGGCGGGAAGGTCGCCAGCACGGGCGCGGCCAGGGCGGCCGCCGTGATCACCAACAGGACGAACACACCGGCCATCCCCAGCTTGCGCCGCCTGAGCTCCCGCCAGAACCTCAGCATCTCAGGCGTACCTGATGCGCGGGTCGACCAGCAGGTACATCAGGTCGAGCAGCAGGTTGATGCCGACGTTGACGACGGCGGCGAGCAGCAAGACCCCTTGGATGACCGGATAGTCTCGGCGCGAGACCGAGCTCACCACCAGCAGCCCGACGCCGGGGATCGCAAACACCGTCTCGGCGACCGTCGCTCCGCCGAGCAAGCCGGCGACCGACAGCCCGATCACGGTCAGAATGGGCACCATGGCGTTCTTCAACGCGTGCCGGTAAGTGACCGACCGCGGCGGCGCACCCTTCGCCCGCGCGGTGCGCACGTAGTCCTGCCCGAGCACCTCGAGCATCGCCGATCGTGTCATCCGGGCGATGAGCGCAGAGGTGATTAACCCTAACGACACCGCCGGCATCAGCAGGTACCGAAACGTCGCGACATGTCCCTCGGCAAGCGAGAGATACCCCGAACTTGGAAGCCAGTGGAGAGTCACGGCGAACAGGATGATCAGGTTGAGCCCCAACCAGAACTCCGGGACGGACACCGCGGCCAGGGTCACAAACGTAAGCGACTGGTCGATCCACGAGCCGCGGCGCAGCGCGGATACCACACCTGTTGGAATGCCGACCGACAACGCCACCGTCTCAGCCAGCAACATCAACAGCAACGTGGGTTCGATCCGTTCGAGGACCGCCGCCGTAACAGGTTTGTGGATGAAGACGGAATCGCCGAGGTTGCCACGCACGGCCAGGGCGACCCAGCGCATGTACTGCGCGGGAAAAGGAAGATCCAGTCCCAGCCGCCTGCGCATGGCCTGGACGTCCTCTTCCCGCGCTTCGAGACCCAGCATCGCGCCCGCCGGGTCGCCCGGTACCAGCCGCGTGACGACAAACGAGATCACGCTGACGACGCCGAGCACGATCACCAGCGCCGCCAGGCGGCGCGCGAGGTACTGCGACATGCGGGCGAACTACGCGATCGTTCGCCTCACTCCATCGTCACGCCCCAGAAAACGGGCAAGTATAATTTCTGCAAGTTCTTCACGTTCGACCGCCAACCGCGCAGCGAGAAGTAGTCACCCAGCTTGATGCTGGTGACCTGCTCGTAAAAGACACGCTGGACGTTGTCAAATGCAACCTTGCGGTCCTTGGGGCTGGCGCTGGCGTTCATCGCGTCGAGAGACCGGTCCATCTCGGGGTTGGCGAACCATCCCCAGTTGCCGGACTGCGAATGGTAGTTCTGCGCGAAAATTGAGGGGTCGGGCAGCGAGCCCCACGAGGTGATCAGCATGTGCCACTGGTCGCGCCGGCCGCGACGCTGCACCATGGTGGGCCAGTCGGGGGTCTGCAGGTCGACGTTGATCCCCGCCTCTTCGAGTTGCGCCTTGATCGGCACGCCCGCGTTGAAGAACTGTTGGAACGACGGGCTCGCCATCAGGATGAGCGGCTCGCCCCGGTAACCGGCTTCGGTCAGCAGTTGCTTGGCCCTTGCAATGTTGCGTTGGTTGTACAGAGGCTTCCCCGCGTCGGAGTGCCAGATGGTCTCCTTGTACATCATGCTGGCATCGAGGCGGTAAAACGCCTGGGTGCCGGCGGCCGCAAACATGATGACGTTGTGATCAAGCGCGGCCTGGATGGCCTGGCGCAGCTTCAAGTTCGAGATGGGCGCCATCGAGTGGTTGAAGAAGACGCCGATCCACGAGTCGGGTTTCACGACCCACATCGTGAGGTTTGGTGTGCGCACCAGACGGGCGTAGTCGTCGTTGTTGAGGTTGAGCGCGACGTCGACGTCGCCCGCCGCCAGACCGGCGGAACGCACGGCCGGCTCAAGGATGATCCTGAACTGGATCTGCCGGATCAGCGGCTTGCGCTCACCGGCGAGACCGCTGGTCGGCCCGCCGCGCGACGTGTACCCATCAAAACGTTCCACGAGCACGTACTGGTCTGGCCGCCATTCCACGAACTTGTACGGTCCTGTGCCGATATAGGTCTTCAGCTCGTTGGCGGGGATATCGGCCTGATCCGCCGGCAGCACGACCATCGAAAACGACTGGTTGGCCAGGTTGGCGATGAACGCGCCAAACGGCTTGCTCAATTTGACCTGCACCGTGTACGGGCCGGTCTTGTCGGTGCTGGCCATGACCGCTCCCGTGGTCCGACCGCCCGGCGACACCTTGCGCCACCGGTTCATCGACGCGATCACGTCATCGGCCGTCATCTCCTTGCCGTTGTGGAACTTGACGCCCTTGCGCAGGTTGAACGTGTAGGTGAGGTTGTCAGACGAGATCGTGTACGTATCGACCAGGACCGGCACAATCTCGTTCTTGGCGTCGAACGCAAAGAGCTGCTCCCAAATATGCAGCGCCGGGACGATCGATACGTAGCTGCTGTTCGCCTGCCAGTCGAGGCTCGGCGGTGATCCCTGCAGAGCCACTCGCAGAGGCCGGTCGACCGGCGCCGCCGGCGCCGGAGTCCCCATGCCCACGGCGACCAGGAGCCCGAGTAAGACAATCCAGATGCGGAACGCCAGTCCGCGCATTCCGACTCACCCCTTCAGTGGATCGTTTGTCTGCCTAGCCCACCATTGTTCTCTGTTGCGGGAAGCCTCCCTCCAAGGGCGCACCCGGTGCGTGCCGGCAGGCGCCCGCCCGGTCTCGCTGGTATATCTCCTGTGAGGGTGGTGCCGTATGGTGACCGCGATCGTAGGGGTGGAGCAGACGTTTTATGATGCCGTTGAAGAAGCTGCCAAGACGCTGTACATTCGGGCGCTCAAGGACGTCCCGGCGGACGTGCGCGAGGCGATCAAGACCGCGCATGAGCGCGAGAGCCATGAGCGCGCGAAGAAGATCCTGAGCTTGATCGTGAGAAACATCGAGATCGCCGATGAGCGCCGCATGCTCGTCTGCCAGGACACCGGGACGCCGATTTACTGGGTCAGCCTCGGCACGCGCATGCACGTCGACGGCGCCCTGCTGGCCGATGCGCTGCGCCGGGGCACCGAGCGGGCGACCCGCGAGCACCCGCTGCGGTCGAGCGTCTGCCACCCCATTACCCGTGAGAACCCACAAACCAACACGGGCTATCGTATTCCTGTAATGCATTGGGAATTTGTTCCGGACGCCGAGTACATCGACATCTTGTGCATCCCGAAAGGCTCCGGCTCCGAGAACATGAGTTTCTTGAAGATGTTGACGCCGGCCGATGGGGTCGCCGGCATCCGCCGGTTCATTCTTGAGAGCGTCGTGGAGGCAGGCGCCAACCCGTGCCCGCCGTGCATTATCGGCGTCGGGGTCGGCGGCTCGGCGGACGCGTGCATGGTCCTGGCGAAGCGCGCGGCGGTGCGCCGGCTCGGCACGCACAACCCCGATCCGCACCTGGCGGCGCTCGAGGACGAATTACTTGACTCCGTCAACAAATTGGGCATCGGCCCGCAGGGCATCGGCGGCGATACGACGGCGCTCGCGGTGCACATCGAGCACGCCTACACGCATATCACGCAGAACCCGGTCGGGCTGAACATGCAGTGTTGGCGCGGTCTGCGGGCCCGGGCCAGGATGTACGCGGATGGGCGCTTCGAGGTCGAGACATGACACCTCCGGCGCGCAGCAGCGAAGGTGACCGCTGTGGCTGAGGTTGCACTGACCCCACCGTTGAACGAGGCGGCCGTCCGCAACCTCCACGTGGGCGATTGGGTCTTTCTCAGCGGGACCCTGTTTGGAGTGAGAGACGCCACGCTGATCCGCATCTTCGACAAGAAGGTGCCACCGCCGGTGGATCTCCGCGGCGGTGTGCTGTTGCACACGGCCCCGAACGTGCGCAAGGTGGGGGACAAGTACGAGCCGGTCTCGGTGGGCACGACGACGAGCACGCGTATGGACCGGTTCACCGAAGGCCTGCTCGTGACGTACGGTGTCCGCGCGATCGTGGGCAAGGGCGGGCTGCTGCCGGGCAGCGTGCGGGCGATGCAGGAACACGGGGCCGTGTACCTGACCATCGTCGGCGGCGCCGCCGCCTGGCAAACCCTGCACATCGAGGAGATCGAGGCCGTCTACTGGGAAGACCTAATGCCCGAGTGCCTCTGGCAGTTCAGGATCCGCGACCTCGGCCCGCTGCTCGTGTCGATCGACAGCCACGGAGAGAGTGTCTACGCCGACGTGAAGCAGGAGGCCCGCGCACGGTTGGCCCGCCTGCTCGATCGATGAGCTCAGACACGCTCACGACCGACGTGTTGATCCTTGGCGGCGGCGGGGCGGCATTGTGCGCCGCGCTCCACGCCAAACGCCACGCGCCTGGCCTGCGGGTCACGCTGGTGGTCAAGGCGCTCGTTGGGAAGAGCGGCTGCACGCGGATGGTGCAGGGCGGCTACAACGCCGTCCTGAATCCCGCCGACTCGCTCGAGCGTCACTTCGAGGACACGATCCGCGGCGGGGCTTTCCTGAACGATCAGGATCTGGTCTGGATTCTGGTCACGCGCGCGCCCCACATGGTGGCCGAACTCGAAAACGCCTACGGCTGCTTCTTTGACCGGAACGCCGATGGGACGATCCACCAGAAACCCTTTGGCGGGCAGTCCTTCGATCGCACGATCCACCGGGGCGACCTGACCGGGATCGAGATCATGGAACGTCTGCGCGACGCGGTCCTGGCGCAGGACATCCAGATCCTGGAGGATCACCGGGCGGTGCAGTTGCTGCGAGACCGCAGCGGGCAGCGTGTCTGCGGCAGCCTGCTGCTCGACGTGCGCCGCGGCGCGTTCGTTGTGGCCCGCTCGCGCGCCGTGCTCCTGGCGACCGGCGGCGGCCCGACGATGTACAAGATCTCGTCGCCGTCGCGCGAGAAGAGCTGCGACGGCATCGCGATGGCCTATGAGGCCGGCGCCGAAGTGATGGACATGGAAATGGTGCAGTTCCATCCCACGGGGATCGTCGTACCGAACTCGGAACTGCACGGCGCGCTGCTGGAGGAAGGGTTGCGCGGCGCGGGCGGACGGCTGACCAATGCGCGGGGCGAGCGGTTCATGGAACGTTACGACCCAAAGCGGTTGGAGCGGTCGACCCGTGATATCGTGACGCGCGCCTGCTATCTGGAAATCACCGAAGGCCGCGGGACACC
>JBGQGY010000174.1:0-5881 GCA_041497675.1 bacterium
CGTAGCCCGGGCCGACGTGAGCGTCGGTGATGTCGATGCTGCGTGCGTCCACAACGTCCGCCGGCACGCCGAGGATCCCGGCCGCGTCGCGGACCTGCGCCGCCACGAGCCCCTGCAGGATCTGCGCCGGGGTATTGACGGACACGCCGAGGACGTGGGTCTCTACACCCGCCAGCCTGAGGCCGAGCAAGAGACCCGCCTGTGTCGTACCGGAGCCGACAGCCAGGACAACGTGATCGGCCGGGGTCTGCCGTGCGCGCAGCTGCTCCTGCAGTTCGAAGGCCGCCGGGACGTAGCCGACGGAGGCCAGGCCGCTCGAGAATGTGGCTAGGTGGACGACGTACGGTCGACCACCCTGGCGGCGGACTCGGTCGGCGATCTCGTGCATCAGTCCAACAGTTGCCGGTGCGTACGGATCATCGGTCTGCACGAAGTGCAGCTCAGCGTCGAAGATCCGCATGAGCAACAGGTTCCCTTGCGGCACCACATCGGGTCGCCCGCGCACCACCAGCACCGGCTTCATCCCCACGCGCCGCGCGGCCGCGGAGGTCAGACGCAAGAAGTTGGATTGTGCGCCGGCGGTGGTAATGATTGTATCGGCGCCTTGTGCGGCCGCGTCACCCAGCAGGAACTCCAGCTTGCGGACCTTGTTGCCGCCCAGCGCCAGGTCGGTCAAATCGTCGCGCTTCACCAGCAGCCGCGCCACGCCCGCGGCCGCGGCCAGCCGCGGTGCGTCCTCGAGCGGGGTCGGGAGGCGCGCGAGCGAGACCCTCGGCAGACGGTCGAGGTTCATCGCGAGACCGGCGTGGGGGCCCACGCCGCATCGGCCAGCAGCGCGTCCACGAGCCGGTCGGACGCCCTGCGCACGAACCCGACGATCTCCCCCGGCGTCCGCGGATCGGCCTCGTCGCGCCTGGGGTTGAAGACGCCGCTGGCGTAGTACTCGAGAAACGGCGAGATGCTTTTGTACGGATAGACGATGTAGACTTTCTTCCCCGTCGTGTGCGCGTGGATCATCTCCGCCAGCACACCAAACGACATCTGGCTCGTCGGGTAGAACACCACGTTCATGTCCGACTGATCGATCAGGCGGAGATCGCGCACCACGGTCGCGCGGCCCAGTTGCAGGCGGGTGTGGTCGTCGAGGCGCCGGCCCCACGCCCGCACCTTATCCAGCGACCCGGCCCAGGACAAGATCTCGGTTTTTTGCTCGTCCGAGAACTGGCGCTCGAACTCTTCCTCGCTCATCTTGGCGATCGTCGCCGCTTCCTCGTCTTTGACCGAGAGGGGGTCAAACACGACGAAGTGGCGGCGCAGACGCTGGCCGAACTCTCGCGCCATCTCGATCAACGGCGCGTTCCCCTCGCGGCGCAGGTTCGTAATAGGATAGCCTATGTAGATCTTGGGCCTTTTAAAGCAGATGAGGTCGAGCAGCGTCTGGACCGGTTCGTCGTGCGCGACCAGGTAGTGCGGCACCCGCTCGTAGGCGGCAAACATCTTGGAGATGAACACTTCCTGCTCTTGCCAGGCGATGAGCTCGCTGGTCTCGATCCTCCCGCGCCACTGGTCGGTCTCTTCGAGGCGGCGCTGGATCGCATACACGCTGTCGACAACGGTCGCATAAA
Organism: bacterium; assembly: GCA_041497675.1. GTDB lineage: Bacteria > Sysuimicrobiota > Sysuimicrobiia > Sysuimicrobiales > Humicultoraceae > JBGPNN01. The sequence continues at coordinate 1,626 of JBGQGY010000174.1, forward strand.
AGATGCCCTCGGGACGCACGGGGGGCGCCAGACGCAGACCCGGCAGGGTCTCCTGCACTGCGTCGTCCACGGGCGGCATGCGGCGCCGGGTCTCGTCAAAGAGCAGTTTGAGATAGTGCGTATCCAACCCGGGGATCAGGTGGCCTTTCCACCAGAAGCAGGCGTGGGTGACCAGGATCGTGCAGAGGTCGGGGTCCCACAGGGCCGGGTCGTTGACCACTTCGGTGAAGGCGATCGCGCGCAACTCTTGCAGCGCTTCGGGCGCCATGTCCAGGATCGTCTCGGTGCGCACCACCAACCCCAGGTCGGCCGCGCGCTGCAGCATGAGGCTCCCCATGTCGAGATAGCGGAGGCGCTTGATCGGCGACGTCCACCGCCCCTCGCGCTGTTCTTGAGCGATGCGACGGTTGCCCTCTTCGATCAGCCGAACGATGTAGCCCGGCCCGCCACCCGCCTCGCTCAGTTTGCCGCCCCCGGAGATACCGGTTGCAATCACGATCATGGTGTCACCTCATCCAAAATATCATAGCAGACGCCACATCCTCCCGCGGGGCTCGCGGTGCGTGGGGGAACTGACCCTCGTGCGGTGAAGGTAGGATACAAGTCGGAACGGAGGGGAAACCATGGCGACACCCGTTCAGGATAAGCAGACCGTAACCCCGGCGGGAGAAAGCATTCAGCAGGTGCCCGCAGGAGTCACGTTCCACGACGTGATAACGCAAGTAGATGAACGCGGCATGGTCTGCGAGCTTTTCGATCCACGGTGGGGGTGGCATAAAGATCCACTCGTTTTCGCCTACAGCTTTACCGTCCGACCTGGAATGATCAAAGGCTGGGGGATGCACAAGAAGCACGACGACCGCTACTTTATCCTTTTGGGGGAGATCGAGGTAGTCTTGTACGACGATCGGCCAGACTCGCCGGCTCGCGGGTTGATATCAACGGTCGTGCTTTCAGAATACCGGCGACGGCTGATGAACATACCGGCAGGTGTGTGGCACGCGGATCGAAACATCGGGAGCAGGGATGCGGTACTGATCAATTTCCCGACCATTCCGTATGACCACGCCAATCCCGACAAGTATCGGCTGCCCTTGAATACTGACAAGATTCCGCACACGTTTGAGAATGCGCGCGGTGGGTAACCCACCCGAATTCAGTATTGTCCTCCCTACGCACAACCGGGCCGATGTTCTGGTGTTTGCCATCCGATCCGTGCTGTGGCAGACCGTTCAGGACTTCGAGCTGCTCATTGTGGGGGATGGGTGTACAGATCATACAGCTGATGTCGTCAACAGCTTTGCCGACCAGCGGATTCGGTGGTTCGATCTGCCCAAGGCGCCGCACTTTGGTTACGCGAATCGCAACGTCGCGCTTCGCGCGGCTCGGGGCGTGTGTATTGCGTATATGGCGCACGATGACCTGTGGGTGCCGGACCACCTGGAGTTGTTATCCTCTTGTCTCGACGAACATGACACTGAGCTTGCCTACAGCCGTCCTTTGTGGGTGGAGCCCGACGGCGCGATCATGCCCGGGACCTTTAACCTAAACCACGCGGAAACGCTGGGGTTGTTTTTGGCCAGAAAGAGCAACCGCATTCCCTCCGGATGTGTTTTGCACCGCACGGAATGCTTTGCCAAATGCGGTTATTGGAATGAGACGTTATCTTCCGGTGGGGACTGGGACATGTGGGCCAGAATCATTGAGAGCGGAAAACAACGCGGCGTGGCTTATCTGGCCATACCCACCAACCTTCACTTTCGAGCCATCTGGCGCAGAGACGCCGACGTGTGGCCGCCCGAGTTGAGGGTGTGGAAGGCGCTGCATGCCGCAGAGCGCTTGATGCCTTCCGCGCTGAGGATTCCTGTCGCGACGGGTTTGACGGAGCAAGAAGCCGCCTGGAGGGTCATGTCCCTTGACGGGCAAAAATGGACGAGGGAGTTACGGGTCGCTGTTGACCAGGTCCTGGATTGGCGCGTTTGTCAAAGTGACGAATTGATGCACGAGCTACTTAAGCGACAATTTGGCCACAGTCCCTTCAGGCGGAAGCTGGTCCGGTGGCTCCGGGACACCAAATGCCGTGTAGAGAGGGCTATGCCATAGACGTCGGGACTATCGAAACAGGTCCTCATCCTCAGGACGGACCAGATCCGCCGCCGGGCCCACCCCGGCGTAGTCTAGCCCGCGGATCAGCACCAACGGGGTCCCCTCTGCGGCCTGTCCCTGAAGGAGATTCGCCAGCGCCGCGCACTCGTCGGCGACAGCCTCGATCGAGACACGCAGCACGTACCCGTACCGGTCCTCCTCGCCGATATACGATCGCAGCACGCGCAGCCCCGAGGCGCCGATCGCCACGCCCGTCGTGCCCTGCCGGAATGGGCGGCCGTGGCTGTCGTTGACGATCACCGCCAGATCCACGCCAAACGTCTGACGCAGCCCCGCCCGGAGGCGATCGGCCGACGCATCGGGATCCCGGGGCAGCAGCGCGACGACGTCATCGCCAAGCCCGACGTTCGAGTGATCAACGCCGGCGTTGGCGCAGACGAATCCCAGCCGGTGCTCCGCGATGATGAGCCCCGGGCGCACCCGGCGGATCGCCTTCGACTCGCGCAGGATCACTTCGACCATCCGCGGATCCTTGTGCGCCTCCTCGGACAGGCGCACGGCCTCGGGTCCCGGCGTGATGGTGCGCAGATCCACCACGTGACCTTCAGCCTTGGAGACCACTTTGTGCGCGACAATGACCACGTCGCCTTCCTGCGGCACCAGCCCGGCGTCCCGCAGCGCAGCGCCGATCGCGCCGACCAGATCGTCGCCGGGTCTGATCTCCGGAAACGGCTCGGGAGCCCAGGCCGAGACGGTCTTCATCGAGGCCGAGCGTCGGCGGGCAGGTGCGCAACGCGGATGCCCAGGTCGCGCCGCCGATACCGGATGTTCAGTCCGATAATCAGCACCGCCAGCCTCTCGATCGCCGCCGCGGCGTCCAGCCCGCCCGCATCGACACCACGGGCGCCGATCGCGTTCGACAGTTCGACCACCTGCGCGCGCGCCGCCGCGTCGTTCCCGCAGACCAACACGTCTTGATCGAGCAGTCGGGATGGATCGGCCAGCAGGCGCGCCGAGAGCGTGTGAAACGCGGCCACGACCCGGGCGTCGGGCGCCAGCGCTTGTGTTTCGGCCGCGGCCGATCCATCGGGCGGCGGGACGAATGCGCGCCCCTCTCCCATCGACACGGTGGCGTCCACGACGATGCGACCGGAGAGTTCCCCAGCCACGGCCTTCACGAACTCTCCGTGCCCTTCGAGGGGCACGGCCAGGATCACAAGATCGGCGCGCCGGCACGCATCGCTGTTCCCCGCACCGGTCGCGTTGTGCAACTGCAACCGCTCGGCCGCCGCCTGCGCGCGGGCCGGGTCCCTCGATCCGATGATCACGTCGTACCCAGAGGCGCAGAGGCGGATGGCCAGTCCGTATCCCAGATTGCCGGTGCCGCCGAGGATCGCGATACGCATCAGGCCGCACGCTCTGGGCCGGCGACGGCCAGCGCGTACGCGTCGGCCGGAAAGCGCCGCATCGCCCGCGCGATGTCGTCGTGTCCCACGCCCTGGATGATGGCCGGATAGCGTTCGAGGTAGTCGAGGCCGAGCCCGTGCAGTTCGATGTCCGCGAGCATCTGCGCCACGCCCTGGTTGGTTTCCAATCGCACCGCGAGGGACCCGACGAGAAAGGTCCGCGCATCAGCCAGCTCTTCGACGCGGGGACCGTCACGCTGCAGCGTGCGAATTTCGTGCAGGATCGCTTCGGCGGCGCGCTCGACATTCGCCGGGTTCACCCCGGCTTTGACCCACCACGGGCCCGCGAGCAACCCGGCGCGCAGATCGCTAAACGCGTAGTACGCCATCCCCTGACGCTCGCGGACGTTCTCGCCGACCCGACCCATCAACCCCAACTGACCGAGCAGCAGGTTCGTCACCATCGTCGCGTAGTACTCCGGATCCCCCCGCCGGATGCCCGGCGCGCCGAGCACCAGATCGGACTGCGACTTCCCCGGGACCGCGATGTCCCGTCGCACCGGCCGGCCGAGCGGCCGCGGCTCGGGGAGTGCCGGCAACTTAAAACCATCCCCAGCCGGCCACGCCCCAAAGGCCTTCGCCACCTGCTCAACGGTGGCACCCGCGCTGATGTCACCGACGATCGCGAGCAATGTCACGCCCGCGTGCACGTGGCGCGCATGGAACGCCCGCAGATCGTCAGGC
>JBGQGY010000175.1:0-5839 GCA_041497675.1 bacterium
GCTGGGGACCGCCAACGTCTTCGCGGCCCGCGACTATGTGGTCGAATCGCAGACGTTCTGGATCACGCCGCTTGCGGGTGTCGACATCTGGGCCGGGTTCAAGAACAAGAAGTATATCTTCGCGACGTACCCCAGCTACGTAGAAGAAGGCACCATGCTGGTCACCTACGCGGTGCAGAACCTCAAGGCGAAGAGCGTCGCCGTGTTCTACCAAAACGACCTGTACGGCCAGCAGGGGCTGCTGGGCATCAAGCGGGGTCTCGCTAAGCTGCCAGGCGTGAAACTGGGCACGGCGGTCTCGTATGAGGTGACCGACGCGGAAGTCACCGCCCAGGCCCAGAAGATGAAGGAGTCCGGGGCCGACGCCGTGATTCTCTACGCGACGCCGCGCGCCGGCGCCCTGATCGTCCGCGACATGGCCAAGCTCGGATACAAACCCACGCTGTTGTCATCGTTCACGCTGGCCGACCCGGCGATGTTCGCGCTGGCGGGCGACGCGTGGAACAACGTGCACCTGGGCGCGTACTTCCCGCTGCCCGGGCTCGACCCCAAAGTGGACGCGGTGCTGGCGACGCTGTCGCGGATCAATCCGGCGCTGGCCCGCAGCCCGTTCAACGCCGTGGCCGGGGTTGGGTTCATCGAATCGTTCCTCGAAGGCGTGCGACGCGCGGGCCCCACCCTGACCAAGGATCGCGTCGTGCAGGCGATGGAGTCGATCAAGAACTGGGACGGCGAGGTCATGCGGTCGGTCACCTTCGGACCCGACCGGCACCAGGGCACCAACCGCCTCTTCATGATCAAAGCGGAGAACGGCAAGTTCACGAAGCTGACCGACTGGTACAGTTATCCCACGAAGTTCTAGACCCGCCTGGGGGCCGGGCGCGTAGCCCGGCCCCCCAGCGTCCTCTCTCCCGCCATGAGCGCCGCGCCGCTGCTGGAAGTCTCGGGTCTGTCGATGGCCTTCGGCGGCATTGTGGCGCTCGACAAGGTTGATCTCATCGTCGGCGCCCGCGAGCTAGTGTCGATCATCGGACCCAACGGCGCCGGCAAGACCACGCTCTTCAACTGTATCTGCGGTCTGTACCGGCATGATGCCGGCGCGATCCGCTTCCAGGACGCGCCGCTGCCCCACCGTCCCGACGCGATCGCTCACCGCGGGATCGCGAGAACCTTCCAGAAAGTCGAGTTGTTCCGCGGCAGCAGCGTGTTGGACAACGTGATGCTGGGCCGGCACCTGCACATCCGCACATCGTTGTTCGACGCCGCGCTCGGCACCCCACGCTGGCGTCGCGAGGAAGTGCGCCATCGCCGCCGGGCCGAGGAGATCCTCGACTTCCTCGATCTGCAGGCCATGCGCCTTCGCCGCGTCGGCGATCTGCCCACCGGCCAGCAGCGGATGGTCGAGATCGCCCGAGCCCTGGCGACGGAGCCGATCCTGCTGCTGCTCGATGAGCCGTCCGCGGGGATGACCGCTGAAGAGAAGGATGATCTGGTCTTCCGGATCAAGGACATCCGCGCGGAGTGGGGCATCACGATCCTCCTCGTGGAGCACGACCTGAAACTCGTCATGGGGATCTCCGACTGGATCGCCGTACTCGACCACGGCGTCAAGATCGCGCAAGGACCGCCGGACCAGATCCGAAGCGACCCGGCCGTGATCAGCGCCTATCTGGGAGACACGGCCTGATGGAGGGCCCGCTGCTGCGCGTGAGCAATGTCGAGACCGCCTACCACGGGCGGCTCACGGTCCTGCGCGGCGTGTCGCTGGAGGTCCAGGCCGGACAGATCGTCACCATCTTGGGGTCGAACGGCGCCGGCAAGACGACGCTGCTGAAAACGGTGATGGGCTTCATCCCCGACCAACCCGACAAGGGCATAGTGGAAGTCTTCGGCCGGCGAGTCAACGGCTGGGATCCTGAAGACGTCGCAGCGCTTGGCGTGGCCTACATCCCTGAAGGACGCGGGATCTTTCCCGAACTGACGGTGGCGGAGAACCTCCAGCTGGGCGGGTATGCCCGATCGGCGCGAGACGTGTCTGATGACACCGCCGCGATGGAGACCCGCTTCCCAATTCTAAGAGAGCGACGGCGGCAGTTGGCCGGGACCCTGTCGGGCGGTGAGCAACAGATGCTGGCGATCGCGCGGGCCCTGCTGAGCCGGCCAAAGTTGCTGTTGCTCGATGAGCCGTCGCTGGGGTTGGCGCCGAAGCTTGTGGCAGACGTCTTCCGGATCATCCGTGAGATCCACCAGGCCGGCACCGCCATCCTGCTCGTGGAGCAGAACGCCCGGCAGGCACTCGCGGTCGCCGGCTATGGGTACGTGCTGGAAAGCGGGCGCATCGTCCTCGAAGGCCCAAGCGAGCGGTTGCAGGCGGACGCAAACGTGCAAGAACTGTATCTGGGCGCGGTTCAAGAAACGTCGGTCAAAGGCTATCGCCGCTACAAGGTCCGCCGCCGCTGGGCATAGACTCGTCTGATCGCTCGGCCAGGGGCGCGCTGCTGGCCCTGTGGTTTCCCCTTGCCCTGTCCTGGATGATGATGAATATTGCGCAGCCGGTGACGGCCATCGCGATCAGCCGGCTGCCGGACCCCGAAGTACAACTGGCCGCGTACGGCGTGACCTTCGACATGGGCTTCCTGCTCGAGAGCCCGATCGTCATGCTGCTCAGCGCATCGGTGGCGTTGACGCGCGACCGGGTCACCTACATGCTCCTCCGCCGGATCACGGTGTGGCTGAGCGCAGTGGTGACTGGGGTGTTCGCGCTGGTGGCCTTCACTCCCGCGTACGACCTGGTCGTCGTACGGGTCATCGGCGTCCCAGTCGACGTGGCCGCCCAGGCCCGACCGGCCCTCGGCCTGCTGCTGCCGTGGGTCGGCGCGGTGGCCTGGCGTCGCTTCCACCAGGGCCCCATGATCATGGCGGGTCTGACGCGTCTGATCTCGGTCGGCACGGTCATCAGGCTCACGACGCTGTGCGTCGTGTTGGCGATCGGCGTCTGGCGGCCGTTTTTGTCGGGAGCCATGCTGGGCGCGCTCGCCCTCTCCGCGAGTGTCATCATCGAGGCCCTGGTCAATACCGTCTGGGCGCTACCGCTCGTGCGGACGCTGCCTGAACGATCCCGGGGTCCGGTGACCATCCCGTCTATCCTCCGATTCTGCGCGCCCCTCGCCGTGACCGACGTCATGCGCACGCTGGTCCGCCCCGTGATCACTTCGGGGATCTCACGCGCGTTGCTACCCGTCGCCTCCCTGGCGGCGTGGCCGGTAGCGAGCAACCTGGTGCAGTTGATGGGCGGGGCGGTCATGGCCTTCCAGGAGCTGACCGTCGCGGTGATCGACAGCCGGACGACGTACCTCACCGTGCGGCGGTTCATTCTGGCGACGGGGCTGGTGGTGACGGCCCTGACGGCGTTGATCACGCTGACGCCGTTGCTCGATATGTTCCTGATCACCATCGTCCGTCTGCCGGCGGACCTGCGGCCTCACGTCGTTGTCGGCACACGGCTCCTGATCCCGATGCCGTTGCTCTACGCCGTCCGCAACCTGCTTCGGGGGGTCCTGATCCAGCAGCGGTCCACCAGCTCGGTGCAGTTTGCCATGACGGCGTACGTCGTCGTGATGATCGCGGCCATCATCGTTGGGGCGCACGGACAGGTGACGGGCGTGGTGTTGGCGGCGCTTGCCGGACTTGGCGCGCAAATGGCAGAGGTACTGGTGCTCTACGTCTTCTTTCGTAAAGTCTGGCGGATCAGTGCATCCTGAACTGCCTGATGTGCTTGCGCGTGCGCAAGACGCGCGAGTCGGCCGGGACGATGCTGATCGACCCGTCCACTTCGAGGACGGCCAGCTTCACGTCGCGCACGGAATCGACGCCGTGCTCGCGCATGGCCATCTCCAGCTCCTCGCGCTCGATCCCTTCTTTCTGCAGATTGCGCAAGACGAACTCCCCATTGTGGATCAGCACTGTGGGGGTACCTTCGAGGAGCCGGCCCCAGGCCCGGCCGCGGAGCCGCAATCTGGAGACCGCCCAATTGATCGCCAGGAGCACAAACGCCGCGATGAGGCCGCCGGTGACCGAGGTATCGGGACCGACCATCGCGTTCTGGACGGCGTTGGCGATCAGCAGGATGACCACGAGATCGAACACGGTCATCTGGCCAAGCTCGCGCTTACCCGTCAGGCGCAGACCGGCAAAGACGGCCAGGTAGACGAGTGCCGTCCGGATGGCAACCTGCGCTGCGGGGATTCCCAATGTGAACATGCTGTAGTGGACGGGACCGGCTCCCGTGACCGCTTTACTCTCGGTACAGCCCGGCGATCACGTCTCCGTACTTGTCCATGATCGCCCTGCGCTTCACCTTCATCGTGGGGGTCACTTCGTCATCTTCCATATAGAGGCGTTTGGACAGGATCGAGAACTTCTTGACCTGTTCGGGGCTCGAGAGGGTCTTGTTGACGGCCGCCACCTCGGCCTGGATCAGGTCGCGCACTTCGGGCCGCGCCGCCAGGTCGGCATACGTCGTGAACGGCAACCGTCGGTCCTGCGCCCACTTGGTCACGTTCTCTTCGTCGATCACGATCAGCGCGGTGATGTACCGTTTGCCGTCGCCGATGATGACCGCGTCGTTGATGTAGGGGCTCGCCTTCAGCTTGTTTTCGATGTACTGTGGGGCAATGTTTTTGCCGGAGGCCGTGATGAACAGGTCCCGCTTGCGGTCAATGATCTTCAGGAAGCCGTCGGTGTCGATCTCGCCCACGTCGCCGGTGTGCAGCCAGCCGTCTCTCAGCGCCGCGGCGGTCGCCTCAGGCGCACGGAAGTATCCGCTGAACATGTTGGCCCCACGGGCCAGGATCTCACCGTCTGGACCGAGGGCGATCTCGATCCCGCTCATCGCGCGCCCGACGGTGCCGAGTTTGATCCTGCCCCCCTGATTCGATGATATCGGACCCGCGGCTTCGGTTTGCCCGTAGAGCTCGACGATCGGCACGCCGAGCGCCATAAAGTATTCAAGCAGGTCGGGCGCGATAGGTGCGGCCGAGGAGATCACGACGCGCGCGCGGTGGAGGCCCAGACGCCGGCGCAGCGGAAGTAACACGAGCGCATCCGCGGCGCCGCGGGCGGCCCGGACCCAGGCCGGGACGGTCTGGCCGGCCAGTTGCCGCCGGACCGCGAGCCGCGAAAACCGAATCGCGAGCGCGTAGGCCCACCGCTTGACGAGATCGTTCTCCTGCACCCGCAGCTCGACCGTCGAGTACAGTTTCTCCCAGATCCGCGGGACGCCAAAGAGCACCGTGGGCGCCACCTCGGTCAGGTTGTCCATCACCGTGTCGACGTTCTCGATGAAGTTGACCGTGTAGCCGTGCCGGACGGGGAGGAAGATCGAGAACTGTCGCTCGGCGATGTGGGAGAGCGGCAGGTAGGAGAGGACTTCGTCGTCTGGGAGCAGGTCGATGCCATCGGCCAGCGCGCCGGTCGCCGCGATGATATTGGTGTGTGAGAGCACCGCGCCCTTCGGCGGGCCGGTCGTACCGGACGTGTAGATCAACACGGCCATCTCGTCGGGTTGGATGGCGGCCAGCCGCTCGTCCACGGCGTCGGGATACCGCCGCGCGTGATCCTGCCCGAGGGTCAGGAACTGGTCCCACATCAACACCATGGGGTCCTGGAACGTCCGCAGACCCTCCGGATCCATGACGATAATGTGTTCGAGGTGCGGCAGCTGCGATCGGATCGTGAGGATCTTGTCGAGCTGCTCCTCGCCTTCGACGATGAAGACGCGGCAGGCGGCGTTATCGAGCACATAGTGGATCTGCTCGGGGCTGCAGGTCGTGTAGATGCC
>JBGQGY010000176.1:0-5812 GCA_041497675.1 bacterium
CGGGCGGGAACTGTCCCGAATGCGGTGCGCCGGTTCCGGGCATCTGGGTCTGACGCTTCACGGAAGCGCATTCTCCCGGCAGATGCTTCCATAGAGCGCGGCGCTGGGGCGCGGGGTGCGCGCTTGCGTCATTGGGTCGACCGCGAACAGTCCAAACCGCAGCGCCCAGCCCTCATTCCATTCGAAGTTGTCGATCAACGACCAGTGGTAGTAGCCGCGCACGGGGCACCCCTCGTCGATCGCCCGTGCGACCCGGCGGAGATGCTCGACGATGAAGGCGGGACGCACATCGTCGTCGGCATCCGGCAGCCCATTCTCGGTCACGTAGATCGGCACGCGGTACGCGCTCGCCCCACGCAGCACCGCGAGCAGGCCATCGGGATAGATCTCACTGTAGCTCTGATCGGAGAGCGCCGCGCCGTCCGGCGGGACCGCACGGGCGAAGAGCGTGCGTGGGCGCAGCGGATCGAACGCCAGCCGTGTCCGCGTGTAGTAGTTCACTCCGAGCACGTCCAGGGTGCCGGCGGCCTCGGGGACGCGCGCGCGAATCCCAAGCGGCCCGACGAGCCGGCCGGTCTGGAGCGCATCCAGGTACATCCAATTGGTGATGCGATCCATGCGGGACGCCAGGAACCGGTCGGGCCAAGCTGAGGGACGCGCCGGCTCGATGGGTCGCAGGTACGCGGCCAGCCCCACCCGCGCCCCCGGTTGGACCGCGTGAATCGCCCGATAGGCCGCGGCGTGGGCGCGGACGGAATGGACCATCGCGCGGGCAAGTGCCGTTGGGCTTGCACGCCCGGGCGGGTGTTGTCCGAGGAGGTAGGCGCTGATCAGGTGACCGACGGGTTCGTTGATGGTGATCCAGAAGTCCGTCAGGGCGCCGGCAGCCTGCGCAAACCGTGAGGCGTAGGCGGCGAACGCAGGCACGATCCCCGCCCAGACCCAGCCGCCGCGATCGGCAATCCACTGCGGAAGGGTGAAATGGTTCAGCGTGACCAGCGGCTCGATGCCCCGAGCGCGCAGGCCGCGCAGCATCTCCAGATAGCGTTGCACTGCCGCATCATCCCAGACGCCCTCGTAAGGCTGGAGCCGGCTCCACTCGATCGAGATCCGCGCAGCGTTTTGGTGCAGCGCGACCATGCGATCGAAGTCGGACTCGGCATCATGCCACCAGTCACACGCGAGACCTGACCGGCTTCCATCCTTGATCCGACCGGGTTGTTGTTCCCAACGCCACCAGTCGCTCGCAACATTGTCGCCCTCCACCTGATAGGCGCTGGTCGCCGTACCCCATCGGAAACCATCGGGAAACCGAACCGGCACAGGGAGGCCTCCGGGCAGTGTGGAATTCACTCCGGTCGCTTCATGCCAGGTCTGAGCGCTTCCTCCAGGAGGTGCGCGGTGACCACCAGGCAGCGAATGACGGTTGGCGACCTCTTGTCCCTCAGCATCTACTGGTTCGGCCTCAATTTCCACTGGACCGCGCTGCTCGTTGTCGTCATCCCATCGGATATCCTCACCCTTGCACCGGAGGCCGAAAAGGGAACGGCACTGGCGGGTGTGCTCGGGTGGGGAGCCCTCATCGCCATGGTCACGATGCCGCTGGCCGGCGCGTTGTCAGATCTGAGCCGGTCCGCCATGGGCCGGCGGCGACCGTTCATGGTGGCGGGCGGGCTGTTGAATGCCGTTGGGCTGTTTATCCTCGCACGGTCCACGTCACTCGGCGCGTATCGGGCGTCCTACTATCTCGTGCAGGGCTCGAACAACTTTGGCGGGGCGGCCTACAGCGGGCTCTTCGCCGACGTGGTCCCGGATGAGCAACGCGGCATCGCCTCGGGATGGATGGGGCTGATGATCATGCTCGCCACAATCGTCGCCGGCGCCGCGGCGGGACTCCTGCTCGAACGCGGCCTGCGCACCACTGTCTATGGCTTGATCGTGCTGGTCCTCCTCCTGTCCCTGGCGTACACAGTGTGGCAGGTCCGCGAGAGTCCGCCGCCCACGGCCAAACCGTTCGATCTCCGCGAATTCCTGCGGGGATTCTGGGTGAATCCCCGAGAACACCCGGATTTTGCGTGGTTGTTTGCGTCCCGCATCCTGATCTTGCTGGGATTCTACATCGTGCTCGACTTCGTGCAGTTCTTTCTCAAGGATTTCATGGGCTTCGCGGATTTCAGGGCGCGCACGGGGATCCTCAGCGCCGCCGTCATGCTCGGGGCCCTGCCCAGCGCCTATGCGGCCGGCTTGCTCTCCGATCGACTCGGGCGGCGGGCGATCGTGTTCGTCTCGGGGATCGTGATGGCCGTATCGATCCTGTTGTTCCTGGTCGCGCCGAGTTATGCGCTCCTGCTCGGTTTGTCGGCCGTGTTCGGCGTGGGATTCGGCGCCTTCACGAGCGTCGATTGGGCCCTCGCGATCGACGTGCTGCCGTCAAAGGACTCTGCCGCCACACAGCTTGGCATCTGGGGGATCGCGGCCACGGTGCCCCAGGTCCTGGCGCCGACAGTCGGAGGACCGCTGCTCGATATCTTCAACCGGCAGCGCGCCAACTTCGGCTACGTCGTGATCCTGGTGCTCGGTGCGGTCTGCATCATGATCGGATCGTCGCTCGTCTGGAGGCTCCGCAAGGCCCGCTGAAGAAGGTCTTACGCGTGTCGAGTCACTTCACCGCTGTCGGCTTTCCGGTCCGCGAGATGCGGGAGTATTGGGCGCTCGCCCAACGCGCCGCGGAGTCGGGGGAACGTCTGTATACCGAAGGCGGACGCGTCCTGGTCCGCTGGGCGCCAGGCGGAGGACCCGAGATCTGGGCGCAGACCTCGGCGGCCGGGGAGGTCATCAACGCAACCCCCTTCTTTGCCACCGACAATACGTACCGCATCGCCGTCACGGGGTGTCGGACCTCCGATGACGACGGATTCGAGGGCTGGGTCGACGGTTGGCTCAATCCGACGGAGGATGACGAGCCATACTCGGGCGCCTTCCCGGTGCGGGTCGATGTCGTGAACTACGCGAAGGTGCGGGCCCGGTTACACGTCGGCGCCGTTGTGCCACTGCGGCTGGCGGTGATCCTCCACGAGGCCACGCTGTACCCCGACGCGGCGGCGTATGCCACCGTCAAAGGCGTGGCCTACCGTCCGCCGGTCAAGTCGTTCACCTCATCAATGCACTTCGGCGTTGATGAGCCGAGCGAAGGCGATGCCACGGCATTGGTCACGGGCGTCGTGACCGAAGCGCGGTTGCTGACCAACAACGCGACGGGCGCCCCGTTCTGGTGGATACGCGTTGATACGGTCGATGCAACGCTGTCGTTGGTCGGCGATGGCGAAGTGCTGCCCATTGCTCCGCGGGCCGGGCAGGTGATCGAAGGCAGCGGGTGGGTGCTGGGTGAAGTGCTACCCGAGGATTAGCGCGCCGTCGATCCGCTCGTAGTCGTACAGATCCCCGGGCGAAAACCAGAGGCTGATCTCCGCAGCGGCCTCTTCCGCGGTCCCCGACGCGTGCACGAGGTTGCGCACGGGTCGCTTCTGGAGATTGGCCACCGTGGGTGAATCGGCCGAAAAGTCGCCCCGGATCGTCCCGGGCGTCGCACGGAACGGCAGCGTGTCACCGACGAGCTTGCGCGTGACGGCGACGGCGTGTGTGCCCTCGAGCACGAAGGCGACCACCGGCGCGGATGCCACGAACTCAATGAGCCACTGCCGCACCTGGCGGCCGATCGCCACGGGATCGTCGGTACCGGTTTCCCTGAGGACGTCGAGCCCGGCCGCCTCAAACGCTTCGCGTGTCTTGCCTCCAATCGTGCGCAGGAAACCCTCGTCCGACGGATAGTGCCGGTCGAGCAGGGCGCGTGACGCGCGCACCATCTTCAGCCCGGCGATCCGCAGACCCGCCCGCTCGAATCGGCGGATGACCTCGCCGACGAGTCCTCGCTGCACCCCGTCAGGTTTCAGAAAGACCAGCGTTCGTTCGTGTCGCGCGTCCTGCATCCTCCACCTCCCCAACCGTTATAATGGTACCCACCAATGGTCGTCTGGCAACGGTTGACGCTCTTGGCAGTGGCCCTCGTCCTCGTTTTGGGATTCGCGGCATTCGTAAGATACACCCGACCAACATATGATGTCTGGATCGAACTGCCGCCCGTCAAGCTGCCGAAACCGGAGGCCCGAAAGTTTTTCTCGCCGGGTGCCGACGGCCAGGCCCCATTGCTCGTGGTGGTCGAGAACACGCCCGAGGCGCGTCCCCAATCGGGGCTGGCCGATGCCTGTCTCGTGTACGCCATGCCCACCGAGGGCCAAATCACCCGCTTCCTCGCGGGGTTCTGCGACGCCGGGCCGCCGACCATCGGACCCGTGCGCAGCGCTCGGCGCTACATGCTCGAGATCGCGCGCGACCTGGGTGCGATCCTCGTGCACGCCGGCTACAGCGCCGAAGCGCTGGCCATGATTCTCAACCAGAAGTTGCCGGTGATCAACGAGTTCTGGACGCCGGACCCGTTCTGGCGCGACACACAACGGCAGATGCCGCACAACCTCTACACGGGTATGAACCGCCTGCGCACGGCCTTGGACAAGAAACCGGTCGACGCGCGCCCGCGCGGCGTCCCCTATGCCTTCGGCAATCCCCCTGAGACAGGGACGCCGGCGACGACGATCGCGCTCGACTACGCGCCGCCCTACGCGGTGCGGTATCTCTATGATGCGCCACGCCGGTGGTATCTGCGCGAGCAAGACGGCCAACCGCACCTCGACGCGGATGGAAAGCCCATCGCGCCGGTGTCGATCGTGGTGATGTTCATCCATTGGTCGCAGGTCCGGGAGCGGGGCATCGACAGCAGCAAGATCGATCTCGAGGGGACGGGCCGTCTGGCCATCCTGACGCGCGGGCGCCTGACCGAAGGCACGTGGGCGCGCTTCGCCGGTGCGCCGCTCGGCCTGCAAGACGCCGCGGGCGGCCCGCTTGTGCTGCCGCGCGGCCCGGTGTGGATCGAACTGTTTCCGGCCGATCGTCCGTTCTCGGCGCACTAGAGCCCGATGGCGCACCCGTCAACGCGCGGGTCCGACCCACCGATGTAGATGCCGCGACCCTGATCGATCTGGATCGCCTGCGCGGCTCCACCGCTCTCCGCCTCACCCATCGGCTTGATCCTGTGACCCCGCCGGCGCAGCTCGTTGACTGTCTCCGGCGGAAACCCGTCATCGATCCGTAGTTCGAACTCGCTCCCAATCGTGGCCGGATCGGTGCCCGGAAAACTGTGCCAGCGCGGCGCTTCGATCGCCTGTTGCAGATCCATGCCGGCGTCGACGAGACAGGTGAAGATTTGCAGGTTCCACTGCGGCTGCCCATCGCCGCCGGGCGTCCCAAACGCCAGGAAGGGCGCGCCGTCCTTCAACGCCATGTACGGGCTCAAGGTGTGCGCGGTCCGCTTGCCCGGCGCGATGCAGTTGGGGTGCCCGGCCTCCAACGTGAACCCGCGCCCCGCACGATTGTTGAGCATGATGCCGGTCCCCTCGACGATCTCGGCGCACCCAAACGACGCGGACAGGCTGGTGATGTACGAGACCACGTTGCCTTCGACGTCGGCGGTGCAAAAGTACGTGGTGTCACCGGGGACTTCAGCCTGGAGCCCACCGGCAGGGGCTTCCGCCGCCCGCCGGGGATCGATCTCGCGCCGGCGGCGCGCCGCGTACTCTTTGTCGAGCAGCCGGTCGATCGGATTCCGCACGAACTTTGGATCGCCGATGTAGGCCACCCGGTCGGCGTAGGCGAGTTTCTTGGCCTCGACCCCCTGGTGCACCCAGTCCGGCGAGCCCCA
>JBGQGY010000177.1:0-5798 GCA_041497675.1 bacterium
ACGGCGGCGGTCAGCGGCGTCGCAACCCGGCTCTTGGCGCGGGAGGGCGCCGGGGATCTGGCGATCCTGGGGTCTGGTACGCAGGCGCGCGTGCACCTCGAGGCCATGCGTCTGGTGCGTCCCATCCGGCGTGTTCGCGTTTGGAGCCGTAACCGCGACCACGCCGCATTGTTCGCCGCCCGTGAAGGTCAGCGCCACGGCCTGACGGTCGAGACATCGGCGACGGCACAAGACGCGGTCGCCGATGCTGATGTCATCTGCACGACGACATCGTCGGCCGAACCGGTGCTCAAGGGCGAGTGGATCGCACCGGGGGCGCACATCAACGCCGTCGGCTCCAGCGTCCCGTTTGCGCGTGAACTCGACACCACGGCGGTCGTCCGTTCACGGCTGTTCGTCGATCGCCGCGAGTCCACGGTGAACGAAGCCGGCGACTTTCTCTTCCCCAAGAAAGAGGGCGTGATCGGCGACGACCACATTCAAGGCGAGATCGGCGAGGTGTTAATCGGCCGGGTACCGGGGCGGCGCTCGGCGGACGAGATCACACTGTTCAAGTCGCTGGGCCTGGCGATCGAAGATGTCGCCTCCGCGCACCACGTCTACACGAAGGCTCTGGAGTCCGGACGCGGCACCCGCATCGCCTTGGGCGGCGGCCGTCACACCTGACGGTACTGCCGCCCGTTAGACACACGTCGCTGGCGATTCAGACCGCCGCTAGGCGGGAACCTCCCCTTGCTCTTGCTCGTGGCCGTGCCCCTTGCGCTCAAACATCACGTAGAGAATCGGGATCAGGAACAGCGTCAGGAACGTCGAGACCGTGAGCCCGCCGATCACGGCCCGGGCGAGCGGCACGTTGGTCTCGCTACCCTCGCCGATCCCCAGCGCCATCGGGATCATGCCCAGGACGGTCGCGAGCGCCGTCATCAGGATCGGTCGCAGCCGGGTGCGGCCGGCGCGCAGTATGGCGTCGCGCGGCGTCTGGCCATCCTCCTGGAGCTTGTTCGCGTAGTCGACCAGCAAGATACCGTTGCTCACCACGATGCCGACCATGGTGATGATCCCCATGAACGACATGATCGACAGCGTGACGTGCGTCGCCAGCAGCATCCAGATGACGCCGATCAGGCCCAGCGGCACGGTAAACATGATGATAAAGGGATCGACCAGCGACTTGAACTGCGCTGCCATGATCATGTAGACGAGCATCAGCGCGAGCCCGCTGGTCAGACCCAGGCTGCCAAACGCGTTCTGCTGTTGCTCAACCTGACCCGCCATGTTGTACGCAAAGCCCGCCGGCCACTGGATACGGTCGAGGCGCTGTCTGAGATCGGTCGCCACGTCACCAAGCGGCCGGTTGGTGACGTTGGCCGTCACATCGATGACCCGCTGCTGATTTTTCCGGCTGATCTGGAGGGGTTCGCTGCCCAGCGACACCTTCGCCACATCGCGCAGCAGGATGGGCACGCGACCAACCCGAGACGGGCCGCCGCCGGGAGGAGGATCGGCCAGGGTGGTCAGCGGGATGTTGACCAAATCCTCAGGGTGCGTCCGGTACTCGTTCATGAGACGCGTGACGATACCGTATTGCGCGCCTGTGTACGGGTCGATCAGCTTGCTGGCCGTGCCGGCGTTGCCCGACATCGCCATGTTAATGGCGTTTGCAATCGACGTGGGCGACAGCCCCAGGAGTGCCGCTTTCTCGTAGTCGACCTGGACCGCAAACGACGGGAACTGTCCCCGAGGGTTGATGCGCACGTCCGCCGTGCCCGGCGTGGTACCCACCGCCGCGGCGACCTGGGCGGCAACCTGCTGACCCACGGTCTGATCGTAGCCGAGCACCTGCACGTCGATCGGCGCGGCAGCACCGATGTTCACGACCTGCCGCTGGATACCACCGAGCGTGATGAAGAACTGCGCGCCCGGAAATGTGCCGTCCAGCGCGCGCCGGACCCGACCGGCGAGTTCGTCTGTGGATTCCTTCCGCTCGCCCGGTGGCACCAGCCGGACGTTGACCTGGGCGAAGTTGGACCCTTGGTTGCCGCCAAATCCAAGACCGGTTGATGGCACTCCCGAGTTGGTGATAACCGCGGTAATGTATTCGCGCGGGATCGTCTGCTGGATGAGCCTGGCCACCCGGTCGGCCAAGGCCGACGTCACCTGTACGGCTGTACCCTGCGGCTGCTGGATCTGCACCGTGAACTGGCTTTCGTCGGTCGTGGGGAAGAACTCCGAGCCGATGTACCGCGCCGCGAACAGCGAGACGGCGAAGAGGGCGGTGATCCCACCGACCACGCGCCACCGCCGTCTCAACGCCAGGTCCAGGACGCGTTGGTAGGTGTCGTCCAGCCGGTCGAGCCGCCGCTCGCTCGACCTCTCCAGGCGGTGCATGATCCGACCGAAAAACGAACGAGGTTCGTCTTCCTCTTCCTCGTCGCTCTTGCGCACGCGCATGACCCGCAGGCTCAGGGCCGGGTCGACCGTCATGGACACGAAGTACGACGCCGACATCGCGAAGACGATCGTCAACGCCATCGGCACGAACAGCCGTCGGGCCACGCCGGTCAGAAACACGACCGGGAAGAAGACGGCGATGGTCGTGGCCGTCGACGCAAAGACTGCCGCGCCCACTTCCTGCGTGGCCTCCACCACGTGCTGCCTGACCGACTTGCCGCCACGCGCCAGGTGCCGCGTAATGTTCTCGCGCACCACGATCGCGTCGTCAACCAGGCGTCCCAACGCCAGGGTGAGCCCGCCAAGCGTGAAGACGTTCAGCGTCTGCCCCGTGAAATACAGAAGCACGAGTGCGGTGGCCACGGAGAGCGGGATGCCCAGGCCAACGATAAACAGGTTCCAGAGGTTTGGCAGAAAGAGCAGGATCACCGCGAACGTGAGGCCGGCACCGATCAGCGCCTCGTGCGTCAGGCTGGCGATCGCGGCCCGGATGTACCGCGACTGGTCGAACGAGATGCGCATCTGCACACCGGTGGGGATGCCGGTGAAACGCGGCACCGCGGCCCTCAGGGCGTCCACCACCTGCACGATGTTTGCTCCCGGCTGGCGCACCACGGACAGGGTAATGCCTGGCCTACCGTCGATCTTGACAATCTGCGTCTGATCCCCAGCCGCGTCTTCCACCTCGGCGATGTCGCCGATGTGCACGGGCACACCGTTCTTGGTGCTGATCACGACCTGGCGGATGGCCCCCACGTCCTGCAGCAATGTGGGCACCTTCAACTGGAAGTCGATCTCGGAGTTTCGCAGAGTTCCTGAAGGAATGATGTTGTTATAGCGGCGGACCGCGTTGTCCACATCCTGGAGCGTCTGTCCCACCGCGGCCAGGCGCTGCGGGTCGACGTTGATGTTGAACTGCCGGACGAGGCCGCCGCCCACGAACGCGGTCGACACTCCGGGCAGGCGCTCGATTTGGGGTTCGATCACGTCGAGCGCGAGTTGATACAGGCTTCGCGAGTCCATGCCCGGCGCCGACAATACGACCTGCGCGACAGGGATGTTCGAAATGTCGAACTTCAAGACCGACGGTGTGTTCACGCCCGCCGGCAGGCTCGAGGCGATGCGTTGGATATTCTGGATGATCTCGACCTCGGCGTTACTGAGGTCCTGCCCCCAGTCAAACCAGACCTGTACGGTACTGGTGCCTCGGCGCGACGTCGAGAGCAGTTGTTGCACGCCGGCCACGCGGGTGACCGCCTGCTCGATCGGGTACGTGACGGTGCGTTCGACATCCTCAGGTGATGCACCGCTGTACGTGGTGGCCACGGTGATGGCCGGCACCGTAATCGCGGGGAACAGGTCGACCGGCAGGCGCGTGTAGGCAATCTGGCTCAGCACGACGACCGCGATGCAGACCATCAGGATCAGGATCGGGTTGCGGACCGCGCCGCGAGTCAGAAACATCGCGCATCACTCTCCCGTTGAAGGAGCCGACCGGGCGGCGGGCGTCCGCACCGCCCCGCCCTCCCGGACCATTTCGGTACCGCGAAAGACGATCGTCTCGTCGGGCTCTACACCGGAGACAATCTCGACCACCGATGCCGTCGTCGCGCCGATCTTCACGGCCCGGCGGGCGACCTTCCCGTCAACCACGACCCAGACGTACTGCTGGCCGCTCACGGTCACGAGTGCTGATAAAGGCACGACCCGTGCCTCGCGTGGTGGCCCGGACAGTTTGACCCGCGCGTACATGCCCGGCAGGAGCGCATGGTCTTTGTTCTCGACGTCGATCTCGACCTGCACGGTCCGCGTGTCGGTATCGACGCCGCCCGCGATCCGACCGACACGCCCTTTGAAGACTCGTCCCGGGAATGCGTCGACGCCGATCACGGCGGTGCTCCCCCGCCGCAGGGTGCTCATCGACGCCTCGGCCACGTTGACAACGACCGCCACGACGTCGAGGTCGGCGATGCTGACGATCGGTGTGCTGCCACCCGCGGAGACGAGCGCGCCGGAATCAAGGCTGCGGCTGACGACGATCCCGGCCCACGGAGCCCGGATCGTCGCGCTGGCCTGCGCCAATCGCGCGTTCTGGAGCGAGGCGTCTAGGCTGGCGGCCTGCGCCTGCTGTGTGCGTACCTGCGACGCCGCGGCGTTCTCCTGGGCCTGCGCGACGCGGATCTGCGCTTCGGCCTGCTCGATCTGCGCCTGGACGACGCGGATCTGGGCCTCTGCGGCGTCGACGCCGGCCTGGGCGGACTGCAGATCGCCCCGGGCACTATCGACGGCCGACTGCGCGATGAGACCATCGCGGAAGAGGGTCGAGATGCGGGTGTGGGCGGCCTGGGCGACGCTGAGCTGCGCTTTGGCGCGGTCGAGAGCGGCGCGGGCGCTCATCAAATCGGCGTCGGCCTTTCGCCTCGCCGCCTGCGCGTTGACGATCTGCGCGCTCGCGGCGACCAGCGATGCCTGTGCCGTCGCCACGCCCGAGCGCGCGGCCAGCGCGGCCTGCTCGGCCTGCAACACCTGCGCGTCAAGCTGCGAATGCTCCACCACGGCCACGACCTGCCCGGTCCGGACCATATCCCCGGGACGGACGAGGACGGACTCGAGGTACCCGGCGACTCTCGAAAACACCCGGGCTTCGCGTTCCGCCACGATCGATGCGGTCAGTGATAGGACGGCGGGGATATCCATCGTCCGCAGGCGACCGACGGCCACCATCGGCGCGGAGCCGCCCCCCCTCCGCTGTCCCGGACTCCGCGGCGCCTGCGGGTTCGCACCCTGCTGCGCCTGCGCCTCCTGCCCCTGCGTCGCCGGGCCCTGGCGCGTCTGAGCGTCTCGCGGCTGGGATGCCTGCCCGTCGCGATCCTGCGGCGGCTGGACCGCCTCCCGTCCGCGGCCGCGGACTACCGTGACCGCAACGACGATCGTGACAAGGAGCGCCCCCGCCAACCACCACCAGGTCTTCCTGCGCATCACAGCCTCCTGCCCGGCCCGTCGCAGCGGCGACGCGGGCTCAGTTGACGATCCTCGGGTAAAGTTTCGCCCCCAGGATGACGAGCACGATTAGCGTGCCGATGCTGCACCCCTTAGTCCAACGATAAACCAACCACGGTAGTTCCGCACTGATCAACGAGATCATAGCAACTTTGCCGATCCCAGCACAATCGAAACCTGCGCGCCGGCCACGGGAGGGATCGCACTCGGCGGGGTCGAAAGCGCGCGACATGCTGAAGATCATCCAACCTGAAGGCATGTACACGACACCGAGTTACGTCCACGCTATCCGCGCCGGGAACACGCTCTACCTGGCCGGGCAGGTGGCGCGCGACGCGCAAGGCAAT
>JBGQGY010000178.1:0-5691 GCA_041497675.1 bacterium
GGCGCGCGCCTGGCGGACCTTCGGGTGTCCGAGGTGGCGCCCTGAGAAGACTTTGGGCAGGACCATCAAGGCCTCAAACTTGGTGAGCGGCCCCGCGATGACGATATCGAAAATGCCGTCATCGGGCCGCGCGGCCGGCACCAGCCACATGCCACCGGCGTTCCAGGCCGTGTTCCCGAGCGCGATGAGAAACAACCGCTCGCGCTGTGGCTGCCCGTCCAGCACGATCTCGACGTCGACTGGGCTGTACGTCACCAGATTCTTGAGGATGCCGAGCACGTACATCAGCGTCCCGCCGAAGATCTTGGGCCAGGTGTTGACTTGTTGCGCGACCTCACCATCGAATCCCACGCCGGAGATCGTCAGAAAACACCGTCCGTTCACCTCGCCGACGTCGATGCGGCGGCGTTCTGCGGTCACCAGCGCCCGCGCCGCCGCGAGTGGGTCGCGCGGCAGGCGCAGCGCCCTCGCGAAGTCGCTTCCCGTCCCGACCGGGACGACGCCTAGGGCAGCCTGGCTCCCGCTCTTCAGTATCCCGTTGGCGACTTCGTGGACGGTGCCGTCGCCACCGACGGCGATGACCACGTCTGCGGGAGCAGATGCCGCCAGTTCCATGGCGTGGCCGCGCCGTTCTGTCCGGCTTTCGTCCACGGTCCACCCGGCGTTCTCGAAGATTGGACGAACCCGCGGCCAGATGCGTGCGCCTCGTCCCCAACCGGCTGCCGGATTGATAATCGCGTGTGCGCGCACGTGGGACACACTACGGGACGCGCGAGGCTTATCCTGCCGCCCCGGCAGGATAAGCAGAACGGGAAGGCGGAGTCTCCGGTGTGCTGGCATCAGCCCAATCGCGGCCCCTTGTCGTCGAAGTCCTCGCCCCAAACGTGACGGGAACGGGCGTCACGCGGCTGTTGGGGCTGGAGCCTCGAGCCGCGCCTCGCCCCGGTGATCCAGGTGGTGATGAGGCGTACCGGCTGTGGGTATTCCTGGACGAATTGCGCGAGACGTTTGGCGGGCGGGTCGCCGTCCATCTGATCGAGCCGCTGTCGATCGCCTGGAT
Organism: bacterium; assembly: GCA_041497675.1. Taxonomy (GTDB): domain Bacteria; phylum Sysuimicrobiota; class Sysuimicrobiia; order Sysuimicrobiales; family Humicultoraceae; genus JBGPNN01. Next base: position 1,061 of record JBGQGY010000178.1, read on the forward strand.
GATCCGTATCCTGCGCTACCGCCCAAAACGGTACCCGGCCTTCGTGGTCGGTCGTCGCCGGGTGGTGTCGGGTCTCGATCAGGTTGCCGTCACGAGCACGATCTCGGCGCTGCTGCTCGCCACGTCGACGTTGTGACCGACGGGCAGGGGGTCATGCGGGCCAGGGAGAACCCCACTGCGGGTCGCGGACCCAGGGAGGGAACCGGCATGCAGCGCATCGGCTGGATCGTACTGCTCACGCTCGTCGCGTCGTTGTGCGTCCTGCCGGTCACGACCGGGCAGGCCCAGGCCACGATCGAAGATCGGCTAGTCATCATTACGCCGGTGGCGCGGAGCGTGGCCGACCCGTCGGTCACGGCGTTCGCCGAATACGCCCGACGCCAGTTCAACGTCAGCGTACGCGTGAGCGTGCTGTCCGCCGGCACGCCCGTGGCGTACGGCCGGATCCGAGAGTGGGGCGGCCGCCCGGAAGCGGATGTCTTCTGGGGCGGGGAGCCCGCGCTCTTCGATGATCTCGCTGAGCGGAAGCTGCTGGCGGCTCTCGAACTGCCCGAGGCGGTGCTGCGCGAGATCCCCGCGTCGATCGGCACACCAAAACCGATCGCGTTGCGAGACCCCAAAGGCTTTTGGGTCGGCTGCTGCCTGACGCCCTACGGCATCGTCTGGCATCCGCGCAAGTTGAAGCGACTGAGCATGGAAGCCATTCGCGATTGGGACGACCTCCTGGATTGTCGCGTGAAGGGAGAGGTGGCCCAGGCCACGCCGGACCGGTCGAGTTCGAACCACGCCTCGGTCGAGGTCATTTTGCAGACACACGGGTGGCAGAGAGGCTGGGAATGGCTGCAGCGTCTGGGAGCCGGCACCGGGAACTTCGTGGCGCGGAGCCGCGATGTGCCGACCGTCGTCGCCAAGGGTGAGTTTGCCGCAGGTTTTGCCGTGCCGGCCTACATGGCGTTTGAAGACCTCCTCGATGGCAACGACTTGAAGTACATCACCCCGACCGCGGGGTTCGTGACGCCGGAACCCCTGGCTGTGATCGCCGGCACCCGGAGCCCACGGGCGGCGCGGGCCTTCATACAGTTCATCCTGAGCGACGAGGGTCAGCGCGTGGTCATGGCGCGTGGCGAGTACGGCATCACCCCAAAGCACAAGATGGAAGGCCCGGCGGGGTCACCGCTGGCGCGCATGGCCGAGTTCACGGGCGTGCGCTCCTTCTTCGACAAACCGGTTCGCAACATCTACGATGACGATGTCGCCCAGGGACGCTACAGCCTGGTAAACGATACGTTCCGGAAGCTCGTGCTCGAGCGGCACACCGAGTTGAAACGGCTGCACTGCCCGTAGTCGGGAGTCAGGCGGAGACGGGAAGATGGACGTCCGCCTGACGGATGTCGTCAAGCGGTTCAAGGGCGTCCAGGCGCTGGACGGCGTATCGGTGCACGTGGCCGAAGGTGAGTTCTTCACGCTGCTCGGCCCATCAGGGTGCGGCAAGACCACCACGCTCCGCGTCATCGCGGGTTTCTACGACCCCGACGAAGGCACCGTGCACTTCGGCGACACGTTGATGCGCGGCGTCCCTCCCGCCGAACGCGGGATCGGCATCGTGTTCCAAAACTACGCACTGTGGCCGCACATGACCGTTCACGAGAACGTCGCGTACGGGCTGAAGATTCAACATGTGGCGCCGGTTGACATCGGCCATCGGGTCGCGGCCTCACTCCGCCAGGTTGGTCTGGAGGGCTTGGAGGCGCGGGCGCCCGGGCAGCTGAGCGGTGGGCAGCAGCAGCGCGTCGCGGTCGCCCGCGCCCTCGTGCTGAATCCGCGCGTCTTGCTGCTGGACGAACCGCTGTCCAATCTCGACGCGAAGGTACGCGCCCGCCTGCGAAGCGAGATCCGCCGGCTGCAGCAGGAATTGAGGATCACCACGATCTACGTGACGCACGATCAAGAAGAGGCGCTGGTGCTGTCCGACCGGATTGCCGTCATGGACGCGGGTCGGATCCAGCAGGTCGGGCCGCCCGGCGAGCTCTACGAGCGCCCGGCGTCGCTGTTTGTCGCCGACTTCATCGGCACGAACAACTTCTTGCCCGGCACGGTCGTTGAAGTGTCGGCCGGTTACGCAAGGATCAGGACGCCGTCAGGCGATATCTGGGGGGCGGGGAGCAGCGAGGTCCGGCCCGGAACCGGCGCGACGGCCGCCGTACGGCCCGAGAACGTCGAGCTGCTCGACGGCAGCGAGTCACCGTCGGGCGGCGGGTCGGTATTTGAGAATCGCCTGCGCGGCCGCGTCGTACTCTTTCAGTTCATGGGCAGCGTCCTCCGGTACGAGGTCGAGATCGCGGGCAACACCGTGCTGAAGATCGACATCCATGACCCGAAGCGACACCGACCGCTGGCCCCGGCCACCGAGGTCGTGTTGGGTTTCGCCGCGAACGCCGCGGCCGTCTATCCGGCCGCTGCTTCCCAGCCCGCCCGTCCGGGCGCAGCGGGCGCATGAGCCCGGCCGTCGCCGCGACCCAGTCGCGGGCGGTGTTCCGGCGCCTGCGGATCCCGGCAGCGGTGTGGGTGGCCCCGCTCTGGCTCTTCCTGCTGGTGTTCATCGTCTACCCGCTCTTCCGATTGTTCATCGACGCGCTGCAAACCGAAGAGGGCACGTTTACCCTCTCGCACGTCATCAATTTCGCCGGTGACGCCTTCTACCGAAAGGCGCTGGTTCACTCCCTCGCCGTGTCCGTGGGTACCGTCGCGGGGACAGCGATCCTGGGATTTCTTGCGGCCTTCGTGCTCGTGCGCTATGACTTCCCAGGACGGCCGCTGTTCTCGTACCTGACAATCATCCCCATCATCACACCACCGCTCGTGGGCATGATGGGCCTCGTGTTCGTCCTGGGCCGCGCCGGGACGGTCAATGTCCTCCTCCAGGACTACCTGGGGCTTGCTAAACCGGTGAACTTCATCTATGGCTGGCACGGCGTACTGCTCGCGATGATCCTGCACTACTTCCCGCTGATCACTCTGAACATCGTGGATGGCTTGAGCAAAGTTGACGCGTCCCTGGAAGAGGCCGCGGAAAGCGTCGGCTCGCGCGGCCTACGCCGGACCCTGGACATTACGTTGCCCCTCGTGATGCCCGGGTTCATCTCGGGGGCGACACTGGTCTTTATCTTGTCGTTTGCAGACTTCGCCACACCGCTCGTGGTCGGGGTGCAGGATCTGATCGCGTCGCAGGCCTACCTGAACATCGTCCAGTTCATCGACCGCCGGCTGTTCCGCATGGGCATCACGATCGGCGCGCTCATGGCGGCGCTCGCTGTGATCTTCCTGCTGGTCGCGCGGCGCCTGGTGTCCGGTCGCGACTACGCCGTGCTGTCGTACCGTGCGGTTGAGCGCCGGCCGGCGCCAGGCGTATGGCGTCTGTTGATCCCAGCCTACTTCACGATCCTGCTCGGCCTCGCGTTTCTGCCCTATTTTGGGGTGACAATGGCCGCGTTTGGCCGGGCGTGGTCGTTGACGCCGATCCCGACGAGATTCACGCTCGACCACCTGAACCACGTGCTACACCTCACGCCCGTCTACGTCGTGAATTCTCTGTGGTTCTCTGGGCTGGCGGTGCTGATCATCCTGACCGTCGGTGTGCCGATCGGGTGGGTCCTGGCGCGCACGACGCTGCCGGGTCGGGGTCTGCTGGACGCGATGGTCGTCCTGGTGCTCGCCCTGCCCGGCACGGCGCTGGGGATTGCCTACATCCGTGCCTTCCACGGTCCGCTGCCCGTGGTGGGGCTCACCTTGACCAGGATCTGGATTATCATGCCGCTGGTATTAGCCGTGCGCCGCATGCCGTATACGGTCCGCGCGACGTTTGCGTCGCTACTCGGGCTCCATCGTTCCATGGAGGAATCCGCCGCCAGCGTCGGCGCCTCAGGATTGCGCACCTTCTTCGACATATCGCTACCGCTCATGTGGCGAGGCGTGTTGGCCGGGGCACTCTTCTCGCTGTTGTTCGCTTTGCAGGAGGCGGCCGCGACGATCTTCTTGTTCCTGCCCGGTTGGGAAACGATGACCGTCGGGATCTTCACGTTCTACACGTCGGGCACGATCGGGCAGGCGGCCGCGCTGGGGTTCGTACTCATGTTGCTGTGCGCCGGCACGCTGTACGCACTCTATCGTCTCACCGGGGCGCGGATGGGAGGCTTGTTTGGATCAGGCGGCGGATAGTGGGGGCGTACGGCGGCCGCAGCGGCTCTATGCGGGCTACGCGTTCGATTTGGACGGCACGGTGTATCTCGGTGATACGCTGCTGCCCTCGGTACAACACACCATCGACACGCTGCGCTCGGCGGGCCGGCCGATCGTGTTCATCTCGAACAACCCCTTGCGGACGCGCGCCGACTATGCCGCCAAACTCACCCGGCTGGGCATCGCCGCCGCGCCTGACGATGTCATCAATTCCTCATATGTTCTGGTGCAGTACCTACGCCGCGCGACACCGGGTGTCAATCTGTTCGTTATCGGTGAATCGTCCATCCAGACGGAGCTTCGTGAAGCCGGATTTACGCTCACCGAACAGGTCGATCACATCGACATCGTCGTGGCCTGTTTCGACCGCACCTTCACCTACCAGAAGCTGCAGA
>JBGQGY010000179.1:0-5445 GCA_041497675.1 bacterium
CCACGAGCATTGGACCCTGAACATCGCCGAGATAGAGAACTTCCTGCGAGCGATCCACGGCGCCTATCCGGCCCCGGCGCGTGAGCTGGCGGGTCCGGCGTTCTACTACGACAAGACCTTTTTCGAGCGATCGGCCGATGACCTGATGGGTGAGGGCTTGAACATGATGGAGTACCCGCAGTCCGATGCGCGCATGGTGCCTGCCTCGCAACGGTTCTTTCAGCTCGTGAAGGAGGGGCTGATCGTCCACGATGGTGACCCGGTGCTCGCTCGTCACATCGCCAACGTGGTCCCGCATGAGCGCGAGAAGGGATGGCGGATCTCCAAGCCCCGGGGCTCCAAGCGTCACATCGACGCGGCGGTCGCTGTGGCGGTGGCCTCCCACGAGGCGACGCGCACCGAGCCCGACGAGCCCACGCCGACCCCTTCGCTGTACGTCTGATGTGACCGTGCCCCGATGCTGGGGCCCGTGAAGCTGCGGGAAGTCCTGTCTGACGTGTTCGCCGTTGGTGGCCTGACCGCGCTGGTGTTCGCCGCGTGGAGGTTCGATCCGCTCGCAGGCATGGCAGCCATGGGCGCCGCGTTGTTGGTTCTGGCCTGGGCCCTGTCGGCGGTTGAGGACTCGTGATCTTCTCGGGGATCTCCAAGCGCGCCGCCAACCTGGGCGGTTTCGGCGTCGAGGGCTTCGATCGCTTCGACGGTACTGATGGCTCGAGCGCCCCGGGCCCGTCCTCGGCCCAGGGCTGGTGGACATGGTCCGGGGTCCCGGTCGATGAACGCCGGGCCCTTCAGCACATCACGTGGTGGTCGTGTGTATCTCTGCTCGCCGACTCGCTGATGCAGCTTCCGATCGGGCGTTTCCGTAATGTCAACGAAGCTCGGGTGCCGCTTCCATCTCCAACGCTGTTCGTGACGCCCGATGCGAAGATCGAGTGGCCGGAGTGGATCCACCAGCAGGCGATATCCCTGGTCGCTCGGGGCAACGCCTACGGGCTGATCCTGGCCCGTGACGGCCAGGACACCCCGACGCAGATCCAAACCCTTCACCCCGATGAGGTCATCTGCCGGCTGTACCAGGGCGAGCCCCGTTACACGGTGTTCGGCTACGACGAGGGTCTGACGCGCCGCGACGTGTTCCACGTCAAGGGGCTGTCCCTGCCCGGGCGCTATTCCTTCCAGGGGCTGGATCCCGTCGCCTATGCCCGTCACACGATCGGGCGTGGCCTCGCCGCGGCGGAGTATGCGTCGAGGTTCTTCGGCCAGTCGGCCAACCCGGGCGGGATGCTTTCGACCGACCAGGACATCCCCGACTCGGTGGCCAAAGAGATGCAGGAGCGCTGGATGGAAGCCCACGGCCATCGCCAGCGCAAGCCAGCGGTGCTCGGCGGCGGGCTGAAGTGGCAGTCGGTGGAGATCAAACCCGAAGAGAGCCAGTTCCTGGAAACGATCAAGGCGACCCGCGCCGAGATCGCCGGGTTCTTCCGGGTCCCGATGCACCTGATCGGCCTGGGCGACATGCAATCGAACTGGGGGACCGGCGTTGAAGAAAACGGCCTGCAGTTCGTGACGTTCACCCTGCAGCCCTGGATCATCCGTCTGGAGGCTGCGTTCTCGGCGCTCATGCCAAAGCCTCAGTACGCCAAGATGAACACCAATGGGTTCTTGCGTTCGCGCACCCTGGACCGTTATCGCGGATTCCTCATGGCGCGCCAGGGCGGCTGGATCAACGCCGACGAGATCCGGGCCCTGGAGGATCTGCCGCCGATCCCCGACGGGCGCGGGACCGACTACCTGCAGCCGCTGAACTTCACGCCTGTGCCCCCGGGCGGGGGAGCCGCGGATATCGGCCTGGCCGCCGACGCGGCTGCGGTGACCGCGATCCAAGACCAGGGGAACTAGACGTGACGCCGCAGCCAGCATCTGGAGCCATGGACCTGCGTACTGACCTGGCCATTCGCGCCGGCTCGCCGCCCCGCCACCACGCTCGGGCCGAACGCTACGCCGAGATCCGTCGCGAGACTCGCGCCGGCGGCCTCATCGAGCTACGGGCGGCGGCCAACGGTGACCACGAATTCGAGGGGCTCGCCTCGACCTTTGGCGCGGGCTACGTGGTCGAGGACTGGCTCGGGGAATACACCGAGGAGTTCGCGTTCGGTGCGTTCACACGGACGCTGGCCGAGAACGATGTGCCCCTGCTGATCGAGCACGAGGGCCTTCCGCTTGCTCGGACCTCATCGGGAACCCTCACCCTTTCCGAGATCGAGGCTGGCCTTCGTACCCAGGCGACCCTTTTGCATACCGATCCCGACGTCATGCGGATCGCTCCGAAGATGGCCCGTGGTGATCTCACGCAGATGTCGATCGCCTTCCGGGTGGTCCCTGGCGGCCAATCTTGGAACGACGACATGGACTACCGGCGCATCACAGAGGCGGCCCTTTATGACGTGTCGATCGTGACCTCGCCTGCCAACCCCAACACCTCGGCGGCCCTGCGTTCCTTGGACGTCTTGCGCCGGTTCGCTGCGCTCGATCCCGGTGAGTTGGCGATCGAGGCCCGGTCACATCGCGGCCTGCTATCGGCTGCCGGCGAAGTTCTGGCCGCTGCTCAACGTGATGCGACCGTCGTCGTGGTGCAGGTCGACGACGATGACGCGGAGGACCAGTGCGGCGCGTGCGGGGCTGATATGCCCTCCGGTTCGGCGTTCTGCCCTTCGTGCGGAACGGCTGTTTCTGATTCGACCGTGACCCCAGCCGTGGATTCTGCGGCGGATCTCGGTGCCTCGTTCATGTCTGCCACCGGCCCGCGTGACAAGGCCTCCACGATGCACATCGACATAGCCAGGCGTCAGATCGAATTGATGAAGCTGGCGCGCTAAGGCCGGACGCACGTTAGAACGGCCGGCACCACCGCTCGAAGCGGCCGGTGTCACCGGGAAGGCGCCGCGATCCACCTGCAGGCACACACGACACCGCAGGAAAGGATTGATGATGCCACCCGAACCCAACACCACAGCAGCTTTGCTCGGACGCGTCCAGGCCCAGCGCGCCGAACGCTACACCGAGCTCGAGACCATGGTGGACGCTGCAGCGGGTGAGAACCGCGCCGCGTTCACTCCCGAAGAGCAGACCCGCTACGACGAACTCCGCACCGAGGTCTCAGCCTTCGACGTCCGGATCGCCGATCTGAGCCAAGAGGTCGAACGCGAGGCGTTGTCGGCTGCGGCCAACCGCCGCTTCGAGCGTGCCACCATGGGCGCCCCTTCAGGCATCCGCGTAGGGCGCGAGCCTTTGACCTACGAGCGCCACGCTCCCTCCAGTTACTTCGCCGACCTGGCCCTTCGCCAGCTACGGGGCGACTCTGCAGCCGCCGAACGCCTCCAGCGACACGCCGCAGAGATGGAGATCGAGCAGCGCGCCGTGTCCCGCGTTGACACTACGTCGGCCGGAGAGTTCGTTCCTCCGCTGTGGCTCGTCGATGAGTACGGACAGGGTCTGCGCGCCGGGCGCGTCACAGCGAACCTGTGCACGCAGATGGACCTGCCTCCGGGGACGGATTCCATCAACATCCCGACCTTGAACGGCGGGACCACGCAGCTGACCTCGACGGCGATCCAGACCGCCGACAACGCGGCGCTTTCCTCGACGGACCTGATCTCAAACACGGTGACCGCCGGTGTCAAGACGATCGGCGGTTTCGAGGACATCGCGTTGCAAGTCCTGGAGCAGTCCCCCCTCGCGGGCGGGATGGACCAGCTCATATTTGCAGATTTGGCCCAGGATTACGCCAAGCGGGTTGATCTGCAGGTGATCAACGGCTCGGGCGCGGCGGGTCAGATGCTGGGGATCCTGGGGACGACCGGGATCAACTCGATCACCTACACCCAAGCGACCCCGACCGTGGTCACCCAATACCCCGTCCTGGCCCAGTTGGTGTCAAACGTCGCCAAGACCCGGTTCCTCGGGCCCAGCGCGATCGTGATGACCCCTTCCCGTTGGTACTGGTTCATGGGTGCCCTGGACACGGCGGGACGCCCGCTGGCGGTGCCGAACACCAACGTGCCGTTCAACGCGATGTCCGTGGCTGCAGACCAGCCGGTCGGTGCTGCTGCTGCGCCGGACGGCGCGACGACCCCGGCGGGGTGGATCATGGGGCTTCCGGTGTACCTGGATGCCAACATCCCGGTCAACGTCGGCGGCGGCACGAACGAGGACCGGATCATCGTGGGCAGGTTCTCGGACGCGTTGCTGTTCGAGGGCCCGCTGCGGGTCTCCGCACATCCCGATGCCCTAGCCTCATCCATGGGGATGAGACTTAGGCTCTATCGCTACTGCGCCTTCACGGCCGGAAGATATCCCGTCGGTTTCGCAACCGCTACGGGGACCGGCATGATCGTGACCACATCGTTGGCGGGCTACTAGGATAGCCTGCAACGCAGGAGCTATGGACGGGGGCCTTCGGGCCCCTTTCCATGTCGGGGCTTACGAGTAGACTGCAAAAGGAAGTGGCCCCGCATCGCCTAAACGACCGGGGCCCGGCCGGAGCGAAAGGACGCACCGACGTGGCACATGGTACCTGCCAGATCTGCGGAGGACCGACTCCCCCCAGCCGTTTTCGACCTCGTCTGTATTGTGGCCAGATCAGTTGTCGCCGCGAAGCCGCGAGACGTGAGGCCTGCCTGCGCCGTGGCACAGACCCGTTCGCGCCGTGGCTCTGTGTCATCTGCGGCGCCGAGATTGCACGCCGCCCTGGCCAGCCTCCGAAGTCGTGTCTCGGTGAATGCAAGCGGGAGATGGACCGACGCCGAGCTACCGCCTGGTATGGGGAGAACACCGAAAGAGCCCTGGAGTATCTGGCCCGCCCTCGTCGCGAGGCTCGCGCATCCACGATCCGAACCTGTCCTCACTGCGCCAAGGTGTTCAGTCCTGAGCGACGCATCGACCAACGGTTCTGTTCGAACGCCTGCCGCAACAACGCTCATGGCCTCACGCGCAAGATGTACCGCCGAGCGGGCGAGACCAAGACCGAGGGCTACTTGATCCTGCGCGCCGAGATCGCCGAGAGAGATGGCTGGCGCTGCTCGCTCTGTAGCGGGCCCGTCGACCCGAGCCTGAAACACACCGATCCTGCGTACGGCACGATCGACCACGTGGTGCCCATCACACGTGGCGGTACGAATGAGCTGTCGAACCTTCGGCTCGCTCACCACCGCTGCAACTCGGCGAAGGGCAACGGCGCCGGGAACGAGCAGCTCCTCGCCGTCTGACCTCTGACGCCTGACGTGACGCCGCGCCGAGACTGGCGCACATGCCGAATCAACCGTATGCATCGGTCCTGGACCCGCGGGCTTTCCTCGAGGGTTACCCCGGCGGTGTCACGGGCACGTTCAAGACGGGCACCGTGGACGTCTGGCGCCAGTACGCCGACAACCCGGTGCTCACCACCCA
>JBGQGY010000180.1:0-5390 GCA_041497675.1 bacterium
CCTCGAAATGGCAGCCGGCGACCCGCTCCATCGCGAGGGCGTGCGACGCGACCTCCACCGCGGCGTACCGGCAGCCTCGGTCCACCATCGCCCGCAGCGCCTTCTGTAAATCTGGGGCCTCAGGCGTGGTCCGATCCGTGGGGACGACAACATCATCGATCACGATGCCCATCGTCCCGATGATGCCGCACGGACGCCCCGCCCGGCGCAGAATCGCGTCGATCAGGAATGTGGTGGCGCCCTTGCCATTCGTGCCGGTCACACCGATCGCGCGCAGCCGGCGCGACGGATGGCCGTAGAACGCGGCGCTGATCTGCCCCAGCGCGCGCCGGGAATCGGCGACGCGCACCAGCGTCGCACCCGACACGACCGGCGGCACCGGGCGGTCGACGATCAGCGCGACCGCGCCGCGGGTGACCGCGTCGTCGATAAAATCGTGCCCGTCATGCGTCAACCCACGCAGCGCGGCAAACAAAAACCCGGGGCGGACCTCCCGGGAGTTGTGCGCGATGCCCTCAATCGTCCGGTGGGCGTCGCCGGCTACCGACGGGGTCTCAACCTCCGCCAGCAGCGCGCGCAGATCCATCCGTACACCTCCACCGAATCCTCGCCCATTATAGCAGCCGCGCTCGCATACGCCGCCGAACTGGTGTGCGTCAGCGCGTGCTCAAGACCTGCATCGTCGCCGGAGGGACCCTCAGATACCACAGCGCCTGCGCCGCCACCGTTCGAAAGACCGGTGCGGCCACGGCGCCGCCGTAGTAGACTCCCTGGGGCTCGTCGAGCAGCACGAGCATGGCGAGCCGGGGATGTTCGACGGGCACGATCCCGAGGAAGGACGCCACATAGGCGTCCGGCATATATCCCCCGCGCGGTGACGGCTTCTGCGCCGTGCCCGTCTTGCCGGCGACCCGATACCCGTCGATGCGCGCGCCGGTCCCCGTGCCATTCGCGACAACGCCTTCCATCAACGCCATCACCTTGCGGGCCACCGCCGGCGAAACGACCTGTCTCACCGGCTCGGGGCCCGGCACGGCCACCGACCGGCCCTCCCGATCCCGTACCGCGCGCAGCACGCGCGGGCGCACCAACGTCCCTTCATTGGCCAGCGCCGCGGCCGCCGCGAGGATCTGCAACGGTGTCCCCGAGATACCCTGTCCGAAGCCGATCGTCTGGAGCCCTGGGCCGAGCCACTGGGACGGCGGCGGCACGAGCCCGGCGGCCTCACCCGGCAGGTCGATCCCGGTTGGCGTCCCGAAGCCAAATCGCCGGATCACCTCGTAGAATCGTTCCTTGCCCAGCCGCGTCGCGACCATCGCGGCGCCCACGTTTGAGGAGTTGCGGATGATATCGGCGAGCGTCTGCGTGGGAAACACGCGCCCGTGCGCTTCCCTGATGGTATGACCGGCGACTTTCAGGACCCCATTGCTCGTGAAGACATCGTGCTCGGCGACGACGCCTGCCTCGAGCGCGGCGGCGGCGAGGACGATCTTGAACGTCGAGCCCGGTTCGAGCACAGTCGAGATCGCTCGGTTGTTCCATTCACCGGGCTTCGCGCGGGCGTAGGCGTTCGAGTCGTAACGTGGTGTCGCGGCCATGGCCAGGATCTCGCCGGACGGCGGATCCATGATCAGGATCGCGCCCCACTTTGCCCTGGTCTCGAGCACGGCCCGATCGAGCTCCCGTTCGGCGATGTGCTGTAGCACCTGATCGATGGTGAGCACGACGTCACCGCCGTCGATCGGAGCCCTCACGACGTTCCGGGTTTCGAAACGCGGCCGGCCCATCGCGTCACGCTCGATGCGGGCCACACCGGTCTGCCCCCGCAGGTAGCCGTCGAAGGCGAGTTCGGCGCCGCCGAGACCCTGATTATCGATGCCGGCGAACCCCAGCACGTGCGAGGCGAGCGTTCCGTTCGGGTACGTCCGCCTGGCTTCATCGACGAACCCGATTTGCTCACCGAGCCCCTTCGCCCGCAGGCCGGCAACGGCTTGGGGCGACGCCTTGCGGGCCAGCCACACGAAGTGGCGCTCGGGGTCCAGCTTGGCCACCAGGTCGTCAGGCGCGAGGCCGAGGATCGGGGCGACGGTCCTGGCAAAGGCCTTCGGGTTCTCGATCCGTGATGGGACGGCGAACACCGACTGGGCTTCGACGTTGACGGCCAGGGGCCGGCCCGAACGGTCCAGGAGCCGACCGCGCGCCGGGGCCAGGGTCAGGGTGCCCAGCTGCTGCCGTTCGGCGATGCGCTCCAGCGTACCGGCCTGCACGATGTGAAGAGACACCAGCCGGGCGGCGAGCCCGAGCGTCCCCAGGGTCAAGCAGACGACGAAGATCGTGCCCCGCATCCGCACCAACCGGTGATGCGCGGACTCATCCAACGCCGCCTGCCGAAATGAACGTCGCCCGGGTGGCCCATTCCACCCGGGCGGACGGCGGCGTGATCTGGGGGTCATCGCGTCCGCTCGCGGGCCTCGGCTTCACCTCTCCAGAACCAGTCGCCGAGCAACCGCAAGACGCCGCGGTGCTCGACCGGCGGCTCAAGCCTCGCGATCGCTGGAGCGACGGTGACGGCGGCGAGCTGCTGCAGGCGGGGCGGCGCCATGCCCAGCTCTGTGATGGCGTAGCGTTCGATGCGCTGCGGTGACTTCATGGCTGATGCCAGGGAGTGCAGGCGCGCGTTCTCCGCGCGCAGCCCCGACAGGTCCTGTTGCAGCCGCAGGATCGCGTAGCCCGTCTCCGCGCGCGTCGCGCGCTGCGACACAAAGAGCAGAGCGGGCAGGGTGAGAAGCACCGCCGTCACCATCGCACCGACGACCGGATTCCACCGCAGGCGGCGGCGCAAACCCGACGGCCGAGCGGGGACCCGATCGGGAAGCCAGACAGGATAAAGACGCTCGCTCCTCTCGGCCGCCAGCATCGTTAGCGCCGGTAGCGAGAGGAGCGTCGTACACGTCGGAGGCCGGGTGCCGGAGGAGGAGCGTAAGGAGAGATGGTGGGGAGGGTGGATTCAGCGCTAGGATGCCCGGCCCCCGACGCGCTTGTGGTGCACGGTTCTTGAGTGCTCTCTTCGACGATTCGCTCGGCGACGCGCAGTTTGGCGCTGCGCGCGCGAGGGTTCTTAATCACTTCGTCCGGCGACGCCATGACGGGCTTACGCGTCAAGACGTTCAACGATCGCCGGCCATCACAGGTGCAGGTGGGACTCCCGGGAGGGCAGATGCAGCCACGGGAGAGGCGCAAGTAGGTGTGTTTGACGATGCGATCTTCCAGGGAGTGGAATGTAATAACGCAGATTTTTCCGCCCCCCCGAAGAGTCCCCACCGCATCTGGTATCACCTGTTCCAGTGATTCAAGCTCTCGGTTCGTGGCAATCCGAAGTGCCTGAAACGTTCGTGTCGCTGGATGAATCCCACGCGGCCATGCCCGGCGCGGGATCGCGTCCGCCACCACCGCGGCGAGTTCGTCCGTGGTCCACAGCGGGCGCCGCCTCACGATCTGGCGCGCGATCCGGCGCGCCCAGCGGTCCTCGCCGTAGGTCCAGATGATGTGCTGCAGCTCTTCTTCAGGTAGCTCGTTGACCAGATCCGCGGCGGTCAGGTCCTGCGTGCGGTCCATGCGCATGTCGAGCGGGCCGGGGCGCGTGAACGAGAACCCGCGCTCGGGCACCTCCAGTTGCATCGATGAGGCTCCCAGATCCATCACGATCCCGTCCACCGCCTCGACGCCGGCCTCCGCCACGACTGCTCGGATGGCCGTGTAATTCGCGTGTCGAAGTTCGACCGCCGTCCCGAACCGTGCCAGCCGCTCCGCCGCGACCGCCAGCGCCCCGGCGTCCCGGTCGATGCCGATCAGCCTGCCGCCCGGCGCGATCCGTTCGAGGATCGCCTCCGCGTGCCCCCCGGCGCCCACCGTCGCGTCCACGTACACCCCGGGCGAGCGGGGGTCGAGCCAGGCCAGCACTTCCGTGACCATCACCGGGACATGCCCGGTCGTACCGGCCTGAGGTTCCGACATTGCTAGATGCTCAGTTCGTCAACCTGATCCGCGATCTCCGGCGCCGACTTCTGCGCTTTCTTTAGGTAGGTCTGCCAGGTGGGCCGGCTCCAGATCTCAACCTTGTTGCTGAGTCCGACCACCACCACGTCGCGCTCGATCCCGGCATGCTCCCGGAGGTGCTGCGGCAACGTGATCCTCCCCTGCCGGTCGAGATCGAGATCCGCCGCCCCGGCCAGCAGGTACCGCACGACGTCCCGCTTGCTGGTCGGGAGGCGCCGGAGCGCCTCTTCCACTTTTGCCCACTCAGGCGGAGAATAGAGGCTGATGCAGGGGTCGATGCCCCGGGTCCCAACCACCTGGTCGCCAAGGGCGCGCCGAAACTTGGGAGGGATCACCACCCGCCCCTTGTCGTCGAGCGCATACTGGTACTCGCCTCTCAGCATCCCCACAATTCTCCACTGTACCCCACATTATTCTCCTCGTTCCCACAAAGTCCTCCTTCAAGACCTCAACGTTCCACAGAAATTTTTCCGTGGATGAGCGGCTGAAACCCGCGCTGGATGCGGGTTCCCGGTATCGCCTGGGGACGCTAAATCTTCAGATGTAGTGGGTTCGCGTGATGCGGGACGCTAGATCTGGGGGCGGGGTGATGTGGGACCTGTCTAGCTGTTCGTCCTGCGGCGGCTCCGGCCTCCCGGGACCCCCGAGACAGACACAGTTTCTGCCGTGCCGGCCAGCAGACGTCCCGGACCCGAGATCCAGTCGGGGCCGAAACCGCCTTCGATGTCCAGGCGCCTAGCCAGACCCTCCGGTGACTCGGCGAGCGCCGGGGCTGGATGCGTCACGAGCATGATCCCGCCGTCGGGTAGGATTTCGACGATGAAAGCGACCGACGTCAGCAGCCGCGCGACGCCGATCGTCGACACGAGCTCGGGCCCAAAGAAGTTCGCCCAGTGGAGGAAAGGCCGGGCGTCGCGATCCCCAGCGGGCTTCTCCAATGGACCAGCGCGGCCCCCGGGCGCGGGGACGGCAAGTCCAACACCTCCCCAGAAGGATTCGAGAAAAAGGTAGAGCCCCTTACAGACCCCGAGCAAACGGTCAATCTCCTCGCTAGAATCGATGGTGGCCGACGGGACGCCGAGTACCACCTCCGTGGGCCGTGCGCGAGGATTCCGGCTCACGGAAAACGTCAGAACGGGCTGGGGCTGCGCCTCGGCGACGCGCATGAAGGTGGTTCGGGTCCCCCCCTCTCCCACTTCTTCGAGCAGCCGCGCCGGCCGGGCGCTGGTGATACGGCGCACGCCCTCTCCAGGTGACCTCCGGACGAGGTGAGGGACGTAGCTTCCCCCTTGGGCGGTGAGGGTGTCGAGGATCGCGCGCACCATTCCGGGCCG
>JBGQGY010000181.1:0-5380 GCA_041497675.1 bacterium
CTCGATGATCGCCGCTCGCCCCGCGAGTACCTGCCGGATCAGATCTGCGCACGCTTCTCCGTGCTGGCGGCCCATCTCACGGCGCGAGCCAGAAACTGTTATAGTGCTCAGCGCCGGCGGCATCACCGCGACGAATGCCCCAAGGTCAGATTCCCGTCGGCCACCACCATCTGGCCGTCGCGCCACACTCCGCGGACCCGCCGCACCGCGGTCAGGTCGCTTACGACATCTCCCTCCACCGCGATCAGGTCGGCGCGTTTCCCGGGCTCGATCGTCCCGACGTCATGCCCGAGCCCGAGGGCCTCGGCCGGTATCTGGGTGACGGCTTGGATGGCCTCGACCGGTGTGAGCCCGATTCCCGCGGCTCCACACTCAATGGCCTCCCCAAACTCTCGGAACGGCGTATAGCGCACCCCGGCATCGGTATGAATCAGCAGCCGCACGCCCATCGACCGCATGAGCCGCTCACCCTGGAAGCGCTTGGCGAAGGCCGCGCGTTTCTCAGCCTGCACGTCAGGCGTATCGGCCGGATCGGGCATCAGGCGTCGCACGATCCCCGACGAGGTCGATCCTACGTAGATTCGCCGCGAGGCGATCTTCGTGATGACCTCTTCGTCTGGCTCGAAACTCCAATCGGGGGCCTGCCACAGACAGTGTTCGATGGTGTCGACGCCGGCGTCGACCGCGCGGCGTACCGTCTCAGTGTTCAGCGCGTGCGCCGCGACCGGCCGCCGGAATCCGCGCGCGACGCCCACGATCGCCTGTAGCGACTCGAGCGAATACTGGGGGCGCAGCGGATCGGACGTGGCCGTCATCATGCCGCCGCTGGCCATGACCTTCACGAAGTCGGCGCCGGCCTCGCACATCGCCTGGGCGGCCGAGCGAGCCGCTTCGGTGCCGTCGGCAACAAGACCGCAGTAGTGGCAGTGCCCAAGCGTCGTAGTGATCGGCATCCCGCACACGAGGATGCGCGGGCCGGTCATGAGTCCGCCGGCAACAGCGTCACGGACACTAAACGTCACCAATCCTCGACCGCCGCAGTCGCGCACTGTCGTCACGCCCGCGCGAAGGGCGTCCTGTGCGTTACCGATCGCGCGCAGGGCCAGCTGGGCTTCGCTCTCCCGCCCGAGCGTCTCGATGACATCCTCGTTCGTCGGCCCCGCATTGAAGTTGAGGTGCACGTGGGCATCAATAAACCCCGGCAGGAGCGTGAGGTGCCGGCAGTCCAATACTTCATCACCATCGCGGCGTTGGTAGGCCGAACCGGTATCGACCCCGATGATCCGTCCGCCGTCGATGGTGATGGTAGCGTTGCGGATCGGATCCCGCCCGGTACCGTCAATCACGCTTCCCGCGCGAATGACCGTTTGCATCAGCCACCCACCCTCTGCACATCGAACCATTCGCGTCCCAGCCAGTCTCGCAGGTCTTCGGGACGTCGAAGGCTTGATCGGATATTCGTGCGCATCTCCCAACGCTCGCTCCGACCGGTGAGGATGCACACAACCGGTGGGGGCACACGTCCCGCGGCGTTCCGCAGCCCGGCGAACGCGGTCGCGCTCGCCGCCTCCGCGTGGACACCCAGACCGGCCAGCGCCTCAACCGCCTCGCCGATCTCGTCTTCGGTCAGGGCGAGCGCCTCGCCGCCCGATTCGGTAATCGCCCACAGTCCGTGGTCGCCGCCCCGTTCATCGGTGAGCGACAGCGCCCGAGAGATTTTGAGGTCTACAGGCTCGACGTGTGTGGCGCCGCGCGCGAAGGCCTGGTACACCGACGCCGAGATCTGCGGCTGACACCCAATCAGCCGCGGCGTCGCAGGGATGATGCCGGCCCGGCACAAATCGACAAACCCGCGCCACACCCCATAGATGCCATCTCCGCCGGCGACCGGCATGAAGATCGTGCCGGGGGCGCGCCCCAGCTGGCGGACGATCTCATAGGCGATCGTCTTGTAGCCTTCGATGCCATACGGGTTGCCATAGGGGCGCGGGAAGTTGCGTCCCGACACCGCGAACCCGGCCTCCTCCACCAGCCAGGTCACCCACTGCGCTCGATCGGCCCACCGGGTGATCACCGGCAACCCGCCGCACTGACGCACGTCTTCCGCCGCCAGGGGAGGCGCCTCCTCGGGAAGCAACACGACGCACCGCATGCCGGCCGCGCGCGCATACACGGCCAGCGACGCACCGTGATTTCCCGTGGATGAGCAGACGATCCCGCGAAAGCCGTGATGGCGGGCCATCGACACCGCGACGCTATTGAGCCGATCCTTGAAGGACCCGGTCGGGTTGCGAAGCTCGACCTTGAGATACGTCTCGTCCCGCAGACCGGCCATCGCGACCGGCAGCATCAGCGTGTTGCCCTCACCCAACGTCACCGGCGAGACGCCGGGCGGCAACGGCAGCGCGGCTCGATAGTCCCACATCCGCGAGCCGGAGTCTGCACCTTCCCGCCACGCCTGGTGAATGCTGTCCGGTGCGTGACGGACAAACAGCGGCGCGACGACGCCCGCCTCGCGACAGGCCGGGCAGCCGCGGAACATCGGGGCCAACTCGTACCGGCGCCCGCAGTGCGAGCACTCCAGGCCTTCAACCACCCCGCCTTACCTCACCCTGTAGCGCTCAAGTTTCTCATCGTCGAGCTCCACGCCCAGTCCCGGCTTCTCGTGCGGCCGCGCCTCACCCGCTTTGATCGGCAGCGGTTCTTTGAGCAGGTCGCTTTCGTTGAAGAACGGCCCGAGGATATCGCAGGGGAATTCCTCGGCGCCTATGCCGGGCGTGGCCATGGCCAGATGGATCATCGCCGCGCTGGCCACTCCCAGTTCCAGGTTGCTTCCTACCGTGCACACGAGACCCGCGGCTTCAGCCACGGCGGCGATTTTTCGCGCCGGGCCAATGCCCCCGCCTTTCCCCACGTAGACCGAGAGCACGTCGGCGGCACCCGCGCGGACCACCGCCATAGCATCCTGCAGGGTGTAGACACTCTCGTCCGCCATGATCGGCACCTGCACGTTGCGACGGACATCGGCCAGCCAGGCGACGTCGCCCGGCGGGACCGGCTGCTCGGCAAAGATAATGTTGAACTCGTAGAGCCGTCTGATCGTCTGGATCGCGATCCGTGGCGACCATCCGCCGTTGGCGTCGACGCCGAGCCGGACGTCCGGCCCGATCGCCTCTCGGACCGCGCGCACCCGCGCGACGTCTTCCTCGGGCTCGACCCCGACCTTGACCTTCATCACTCGGAACCCCTGGGCGACCGCCCAGGCGGCAATCTCCGCGGCGCGCTCCGGCTTTTGGCCGGAGACCGAGAACTTCGTCGGCACGGCGTCACGCACCGGACCGCCCAGCAGCCGGTACACGGGCAGCCCCGCGGCCTTCCCGAGGATGTCCCAGAGGGCCATCTCGATCGCAGACTTGGTGAACGGGTTGGCGGCGACGGCGCGCCTGATGACGGCGGTCAACCGCTCGACGGCCCTGGGGTCCTGGCCGATCAGCCGCGGGCCGATCATGCTGTGGATGAAGTGCGCGGCGGTCACCTGATCCTCGCCGCTCCAGCCCGGGGTGCACGACACTTCGCCCAGACCGGTCAGACCCGCGTCGGTATGCACCTTGACCAGCAAGAACGGCGATTCCGTGTGCGCGCCGCCGCCGCCCTTGATGGCTCGTCCGGCGTCGATAGGCACGTTGACGGGAATCGTCTCGATGCGCGTGATTTTCATGCCACACTCTTTCGGGTGCCGCTGCGACGCACCCTGCCGGGGAAGGCACCCGCGAGTCTCAGCGAGAATGGACGTGGCCGAGGTGATGCCCAGGTGATCGTCGACGTGCACACGCATACCCCGACGCATCGCGATGTGGTCCCCAAGAACGAGGAGGTCGTGAACGCCGTGTGGCGGCCCGATCGCGCCGTCCGCGCGACCTGCACCTGGCAGGACTACATGGATGCCATCAAGGTCGTCGACCGTGCCATCGTCTTTTCGATCGCGTACGGGCCCGGCCATCGCCGCATGGATCTCGTGGAGCGCGATCCCCGCCCCAACGCGAATGACGACACCGCCGCGTTTGTCCGCGGCCACCCCGACAAGCTCATCGGCTTCCTCTCGGTCGACCCGGCACAACCCGACGCGCTGGATGAGATCGATCGTAGCGTGTCCGATCTCAAGCTCCGGGGCATCAAGCTCGGGCCCAACTATCAGAACTTCGACCCGCTCGGCCCGCAGGCACGCGCAGTCTACGCCCGGGCGCAGACGCTGGGGCTCCCTATGCTCTTTCATCAGGGGACCTCACCGGTGCGCACCGCGCCGATCCGCTACGCGCACCCCTTGTTGATGGACGAAATCGCGATGGAGTTCCCCGAGGTGCGCATCATCATGGCACACATCGGCCACCCGTGGCAGGCCGATACCTGCGTGGTGATCCGCAAGCACCCGCACCTCTACGCCGATGTCTCGGCTCAATTCTACCGGCCCTGGTCCTACTATCATGCGATGCGGCTGGCCACCGAGTGGAACGTCCTCCACAAGCTGCTGCTCGGCTCTGACTTCCCGATCACCACGCCCAAGGAAACGATCGACCACCTGCGGACGGTCAACCAGGCCGTCCAGGTCATCGGTCTGCCGCCGATTCCCGTCGACGCGATGGAAGCCATCATCCATCGCGACAGCCTCAGCCTGCTGGGGCTCGCGTCATAGCGTCCGCGCCCACGGCGGGTGGTGGGAACTCGCCTCTCGAGCGTCGTACTGTTAGCTGAGACAGCAACGAATGGGGTGTGGCGAACGGTCATGAACCGCGAATATCATCACTGGGTGAGCGCGAGCCTCGGCCGGTCCATGGAGACGCTGGTGTTTGGTCATGGCGGCGCGCCGGTGCTGGTGTTTCCCACCACGATGGGGCGATTCTACCAATATGAGGACTTTGGCATCGTCACGGCGCTCGAGGCCAAGCTCGACGCCGGGTTGATCCAGCTCTTCTGCCCCGACAGCGTGGACGCCGAATCCTGGTACAACCGTGCCGTGCCGCCGCGCCAGCGCGTGCTGCGCCACCTGGACTACGAGCGCTACATCCTCAACGAGTACCTGCCGTTCATCCGGACGATCAATACCGGGCCGTTGCTGGTGACGGGCACGTCGTTCGGCGCGTACCACGCGGTCAACTTCGCCTTCCGGCACCCCACGCTGGTGAGTAAGCTGGTGGCGCTTTCGGGTCGTTACGACATCAAGGGCTTCATGAACGGGTACTATGACGACGACGTCTACTTCAACTGTCCCACGGACTTTCTGCCCAACCTGACCGATGAAACCTATCTTGCGCCGATGCGGCAGATGGAGATCGTCCTGCTCTCCGGTGAGCACGACATCGCGTTGGGGTCGACCCGCCTCATC
>JBGQGY010000182.1:0-5357 GCA_041497675.1 bacterium
ACGATGACCATCTCGACCGTGTCGACCTTGGGCGCCCCCAACACAAAGTCTTTGTTGGCGGCAAACACGAACTTTACGTTCCGTTCCCAGCGCGCCAGTTTGAAGGGCCCTGCCCCGGCGTCGCTCTTTTCGTACCAGTCGCGGCCCCCGGCGTCGACGTCGTCTTTGTTGAGCACAGCGGCGTTGTACGATGTCATCCGGTTGATGAAGCCGCCCCGGCCTTCGGGGACGAGCGCGATCTGCAGCGTCGTCGGATTAATCACGCGCACGCCGGCCAGCGACTTTGTCGCGCCGTTCCGCACGGCATCGTACCCGACGATACCGCCGATGACCGCCTCGGCCGATCCACTCCCGGTCTCCGGCTGCGCCAGGCGGTCGAGCGACCACTTCCAGTCGGCGGCCGTAACCGGTTTTCCGTTGTGGAACTTCGCGCGGGGATCGAGTTCAAATGTGTAGACGAGGCCGCCGCCCGTGACAGTCCAGGCCCTGGCGCCCATGGGAAAGATCTTACCCGTTCCGTCCATCTTCACCAGGCGCAGGTGCAGCAGATACGCGGCGGACGCCGTTGGAAAGTCCGACGCAACCGCGGGGTCGAGGGCGCGCGCGTCGCCGACCATATAAATGCGGAAGACCGACTCGGTCGGTGCGGCGCCCGCACCCAGACCGGATGCCAGCAGCCCAAGCCCCAGGATCAGGACAAAGGCGAGGCGAGCGGGCAGGCTCTTCATGTGTATCCTCCCAGCGAATCAGATGCGGCAGATCAACGGACCGCCTTCTGTACGGCCGCGTCATTGACGCCGCGCATGTAGGCGAGAACCTCGGCCGCCGGCAGGACGTCCCCGTATCGCGTATAGATATCCCAGAGGGCGACCTTGTGGCTGGTGCGCCCGCGGTCATAGACGCACTCGACGGGCACGACGATACGGAACCCATAGCTCATGCCGTCGACGACGGTGGCGCGAACGCACCCACTCGTGACGGTACCCGCGACGATCAGCGTATCAACGCCGAGGAAGTTCAACTGGCTAATCAGGTTTGTGCCGTGAAAGGCGCTGGGGGCCGCCTTCACGATCACCGTCTCGGTCGGCAGCGGCGCAAGCTCCGGGACAATCTGGTACGCTTCAGGACTCGCCATGATCGGCCGCCGCACGGTGGTCCCTTTCCACGCGCCCCGTTCGGAGGGGTTCCTCGCATGCTCACCCCGCGAGTACAACACGGGGATGCCGCTCGAGCGGGCCTGATCGAGCAGCCGACGGATCTGCGCAACGGCCTGCGGGGCATCGGGACTCGAGAACGGATAATTAGGATCGACGAAGGCCGTGTACATGTCCACGACCAGCAGCGCGGGCCGCTGGCCGAACCCCGCCACGCCACCCCAGCCGCCGCGGTCGTAGAGGGCCCGTTCGTCCGGCGGAACCACGTCATCCCAGATCGCCATGAGACCCACCCCACGCAAACGCTTTCATCCGCTGTTGACGCCTAGTTCTTCGGCGACGGCAACGATCTCCTGCCACACCTCTGGCGCGACACTTCGGCCTCAGGAAGCCGCAAGCCTGACGGGATCAATCCCGAAGTGTTCCGCGAGGGCGCGGCGCCACTCGTCCTCGTTCAGGTCCTGCTCGCGGCGCCGACCGTGCTCGGTCACAATCAACCGCAGGTTGCTCAGGGTGATCCGCCCGGCCGGGGTCGCGCGCGTGCAGACTCGCTTTCGCGGGAACGGCGATTCGGGTGACGTCTGATGGAAGCGGCACATCGCGTCGTAGTCGGCAAGAGTGTGTCCGGTGAAGTCAAACCGATAGCCGGTGGGATCCGAACCGGTGTCCCTATGGCCGAGCATAGTCCCATGCCGACCGTCGTGGGAGATTCGAAAGACGCGCCCATCCCGGAGTTGATCGCCGGGCTCATCGAGCCGCAGGGGCTCCCGGAACGAGTCGCCGAATCCCACGTCGACCAGCCAGCGGTCTTCCAGTTCAACCACGAGCGTCATATGGTCGAAGGCCGGGCCAAACGCGCCGTCCTCCAGGACGCCCGCTGAAAGCCTGGTGACGCGGAACCCCAGCGTCCGCAGCAGGGCGCTGAACAGGCCGTTCAGCTCGTAGCAAAAGCCGCCGCGGCGCCGCCGGACGATCTTGTCGAACAGCGCCGCTTCCTCCAGCACGATCGGCCTCCCCACGTGGATGTCGAGGTTCTCGAAGGGGACCGCGTACATGTGTGCCACATGCAGCGCCCGGAGCGTGGCAGCAGTCGCATCACGCGGACCATCATAATCGATCCGTCGCAGATACTCGTCGATGGGACCCACGACTACCCGAAGGCCAGCACCCGTTGCGGATTCTCCACGAGCAGCTTGTGGATCCCGGCTTCGGACACGCCTCGTGCGCGCACCATCGGCATGAACGCCGTCAGCATGTGCGCGTACCCAGTGCCACCGTTCACTCGCAGCTCGAATGCCCGATTACGGTCCGTTGACAGCAATAAGTGGCCTTCAAAACCCCGCTCGACCAGCGCGGCTACCAGATCGGCACGGGTCTCATCGAGCATCCAATGCGACTTGCCGATCACGTCGAACTGCACGAACGCGCCTCGGCGGCACAACGTCACCAGATTCCGAATGTCCGCATTCTCGTCGGTATGGCCGACAATCACGCGGCGTGGGTCAACGCCCTCGGCCTCAAACAGATCCAGGAACGCCATCCCACAATTGCCCCCGGCGATCTCGAAGCGGGCCGAGGCGGACGTGTGTGTCGTGATCGCGGCGCCTGTCGCGCGCTGGGCCCTGGCGACGGCGCGGGCGCACTTCGCCTCCGGCCCCTCGAGCGCCGGCCGGCTGGTCGCCGCCTTGAGCAGACCGGTCCGGATGCCGGTGTTCTCGACTCCCTCGGTCAGCTCACGGACAAGCCCCTCAGCGAGCTGATCGATGGTCTGTGTTGCGACGAACGCCGGGTGGCATTGCTCGACGTAAAACCCCGACGTCGCGATAATTCGCAGCCCGGTCGCCTCGGCGATACGCCTCAACCCGGCCACATCGCGCCCCCACGCCTGCATCGTGACTTCGACCATGGCGTCGGCCCCAAGACCCTTGAGCTCCGACAGCTCGCGAATCATCATGGCTGGGTCGTCAAGGATCATCAGACCGCCGTCACTTCCCCGCGGGCGCAGCCCATCGGCGCGACACCGGCGCTGGTCGCACAGGATGTGCTCGTGTGTGTAGGTGATCCCCAGCGCCTCTGGGAGGATCGAGCCGGTCACCGTCTGGATGTGAGCCATCGCTACGTTCGCCGGCCGTCGAGCATCTCGAGCACAGCGCTCGTGCTTCGGGTGCGGATCAGACCACCGACCAGGGTCGTCATGACGAAGCCGTGAATCGCCCACGTCTCCGCGGCGCAGGCATCCGCTACGACAATGACGCCGTAGCCAAGGTCCGCGGCGTCCCGAGCGGTTTGCTCGACGGTCCCATTGGCGAGCACCCCGGCGACAACGAGAGCGTGAATCCGGCGTTCCTGTAGAAGGCTGTGGAGGTCTGCAGCAGTGAACGCCCCGGTGGACGTCTTGTCGATCACGACGTCACCGGTCTGAGGCCCGAGCTCGGGAAGGAACTCGGCATCGTCCGAGCCGGCCGGGGCCCAGAAGCCCGTGGTGATCGCCTGTCGCGTCACATCGCGGGGCCCGCGGGCCACCAACCGCGTAAAGATCACTGGGAGCCCGTGGGTCCGGCAGCCGCCGACCAGGCGCCCGAGGTTGGGCAGCACCTGATCCACCTGATCATAGTACTCGTTCAGCTCTCGCAAGATCCCGCGCTCGCGGGCCAGACGCGCGTACCCACCGTCACGCGACGCCGTAAAGCGATGGACGTCGAGTACGATCATCGCCGCCTGCCCGTCCCCGAGGGGAACGGGTGGCACGGGATCAGTGAGGTTCTTAAACGGAACGCGCGGTCGTATGGGCGGTCCTCGTCGTCTTCGGTGGACATGACATCATTACGGAATCACGGGGCCGGATACCTGTCGAGGTTCGAACGGTGGATCAGCGTACGTCGATCGTTCCGCGCATCCCGGCTTCCTGGTGGCCCTCGATCGTGCAGGCGAAGACGAATCGACCGCGCTGACGCGGGAGAAATTCCACCCTCGCCGACTTGGCAGGATCGAGACGAATCAGGTCGAGGCCGCGCGCCTCGACGTGCAGGGCGTCATCAATGATGGTCAGTGGAAGCCCCCGAAGGAAGGCCGATTCGAACTGGTGGGCGATCTGTCCGCGGTTGATGAAGACAAGCCTGACGGGCCGTCCGACGTCCAGTTGGATCACGGCGGGACGAAAGGCGAACTCCGTCATCTGGATCTCGACGGTCCTCGGCGTTAGGACCGGCGCACCGACGATATCGGGCGCAACTATCACAAACGCCACCACGACGAAACTCAGAAGACACCGCATCCATAAGATTGGGGAGGGCATAGAGACCGCCCTCCCCAACATCATCAATCCTTGTTGAACGGCGTTAGCAGCGGGTTGAACTCGCCGAAGATCCCGCCGGGATTCGGATACCAGATCCACATGTGCAGCGTGACCAGTGGCGGATGCCAGAAGTTGAACTCGGCGCCCGACTTAGCGTTCGTCTTGGCGCACTTCGCCTCAGCGGTCGCCACGACAAACGATCCATCTTTGTAGTGGCAGGCAGCCTCAAACGACCCGTACTGCGCGCCTTTGATCGGCGCCGTCGCCGGCTTCTTCGGATAGACCCATTCGATCGCAACGAGCTGCCAAGCGTCGCCCTTCCGGACGTAGACGAGAACGGGCGGCTTCGTGACGTCGAACCCCTCGATCTTAGGATTCAGGAAATGATACCCCATGTTGGGGATCATCTGCGTGATGATCATGTACCCGTCGGTCTTGGCGCGCTCGAGGTCCATCGCGTACTTCGCCGTGGCCAGTCGGGCGTCGGCCACTTTCGCCAGCACCTCAGGCGCTACCGCTGCGGGCTGCGCCGCCGCGGCGTGCTTCATGATGCTCGGGTGCATCCCGTGCTCAGGTGCCCCGGGGTTGAGCGAAATGCCGCTGCCCCACGCCACGACGGCGAGCACAACCACCCCCAAAATGATCCCCATCGACTTTCGCACGTCTACCACCCCCCAATGTGTATTCGAACTCGTACCCCAGCGCGCGAGCCTATCTATAGAAGTACGGGTCGAGGACGCTGACCTCCGTGATTCGGTCTACCGGCAGGTTGTTCCTACGGGCGGCGCGCCGGATGGCCTCCGGCGAGGGCCCCTCATAGATGCAGAAGGTCCGGGTCTTGTCCGGGGTCACGTAAGAGTGCACCCAGGTGACGAGATCCTCGGCATTGTTGGCGACGACGGTCCGGC
>JBGQGY010000183.1:0-5328 GCA_041497675.1 bacterium
ACCCGGTTTCCGGTCACCCTGGAACTGACCGTTCTCGCCATGCTGCTCGCCGCCGCCATTGGCATCCCCGCGGGAATCATCTCGGCGGCGCGGCGCTATACCGGGCTCGACTACTCCATCACGTCGTTTGCGCTCTTTGGCGTGTCCATGCCGTCATTCTGGTTTGGCATCCTGCTGATCTTGTTGTTTTCGCTATATCTGCGCTGGCTGCCCTCATCGGGATACGCGGCCATGGACCGTGGGCTGGTGGAGCATCTCAAACACTTCGTGCTCCCGGCGCTCTCGCTCGGGCTTTTCCTCTCGGGTAGCCTGGCGCGGTACACCCGGTCGTCGATGGTCGAGACGCTGGCGCGGGAGTTCATTCGCACCGGGCGTGCCAAAGGGTTGAGCGAGCGCGTGGTGATCTATCGTCACGCGCTGAAGAACGCGTTGATCCCCACGGTGACCGTCCTCGGCCTACAGTTTGGCTTTCTGATGGGCGGCGCGGTCATCATCGAGCAGGTCTTCGCGTTTCCCGGCGTCGGCTGGCTGGCTTTGATCGCCATCTCGCAGCGCGACTATCCGGTCGTGATGGGCGTGGTGCTCGTCGTAGCCGGGGTCTTCGCGCTGTCGAATCTGGTCGTGGACATCGCGTATACGTGGCTCGATCCGCGCATCCGTTACGAGGGCCGGGCATAAACCGTGGCCACCGATCTGGCGCGTGACGAACGCATTGAACGGGCGGCCGGCGCGGTCGCTTACCGTCCGGGCAAGGGTTTGCGGTCGATCTGGCGCGCGCTGCGCCGGCACCGCTTGGCCATGGCGGGCTTCATCGTACTGGGGCTGCTGGCGTTCTCGGCTGCCTTCGCCGGTTTTGTTGCGCCGTACTCGCCGTATCTGATCAAGATGCCCGAGCGGCTGCGGGGGCCGTCGTGGCAGCACCTACTCGGGACTGACGATTTTGGCCGCGATGTCCTGTCTCGTACCATCCACGGCAGCCGCATCTCGCTGGAAGTCGGCGCGATTGCCGTGGGCATCGCCGTCACCGTTGGTGTCACGCTCGGGGTCAGCGCCGCCTACATCGGCGGCAGGCTGGACAGCGTCATCATGCGCGCGATGGACATCGTGCTGGCGTTTCCGGCCATCCTGCTAGCGATCGGGATCATGGCGATCCTGGGCCCCTCCACCGCTAACGTGATGATCGCGATCGGCATCGTCTACATCCCCATCTTTGCCAGGGTCGTGCGGGGCAGCGCGCTGCAGGTGAACGCACAGGAGTATGTAGAGGCCGCCCGCGCGATGGGGGCGTCCGACCAGCGCATTATTCGCCGGCACGTCCTGCCGGGGGTGCTCGACACAATCATCGTCCAGGTCTCGCTCTCGCTGGCGTTCGCCATCCTGGCCGAAGCCGCGCTTTCGTTCCTGGGTCTCGGCACGCAGCCGCCGACGCCGTCATGGGGCTCGATGCTGTCGTCCGGCCGCGAGTGGATCGAGCGCGCACCCTGGTTGACGATCTTCCCCGGCATCGCGATCTTCGTCACGGTGCTGGCGCTCAACGTGATCGGCGACGGGTTACGTGATGCGCTCGATCCGAGGCTGCGGCTCTAGAGGAGGCGGCGGATGACGTTTTCGATTGCGGCACACGATGCAGAGACCGGGGCGTTTGGCGTCGCGGTCACGACGAAGTTTTTCGGTGTCGGATCCCTGTGCCCGTTCGTCGAAGCCGGGGTCGGCGCGGTGGCCACCCAGGCGTTTGTGAACCCCACGTTTGGCCCGCGCGGTCTGCGCCTGCTGGCCGAGGGCCGGTCGCCGCAGGAGGTTGTCGACACGCTGCTGGCCGGCGATGACGGACGGGAGCACCGCCAGCTACACATCGTGGATCGCCAGGGCCGTGTCGCGGTGTGGATCCGGGTCGACGATCATCCAGACCCGGTGGTCGAACTGCGGCGGCTCTTCGAAGAATCCAAACGCGAATACCTGCCGTTCAAACAGTTCTTACCGACCCGGTCGCGACCCGCGGGAATCTACGACCGAACCCTGATCGACCGCATCATCAAAGAGCAGGCCGAGCACGACCAGGCACGCAAGAACGGGTCGTGACTACGCCTGTGGCGGACTGGGGCATACACCACGACAGGTATGCCCGAGTTCGCCACTCGCTCGCTCGCGACCATCGTGTTGGTAACGTTGTTCACCGGTCTCGTGATCTTTGCGGTCAGCAGCGTCCCGGACGGCGATCCTGCCTTGCGCCTGCTGGGCCAGGGCCGGTGGGCGGCCGACCTGCGAACCATGAGCCGCGACCTGGACCCGCGACTGCCGTTTCTCGTCCGCTACGTGATCTGGCTCAACCGCGTTCAGCGATACCTGCGTGCGATGGCGTAGCCAACCCCTCTCCCCGCCAGCAGGAAAGCCTGCCGCATCGGTGAACTTGTCTGACCAGTTGACAAGTTGACAGATTTGCCGGGGCAACCATGGCGTTCCAGCGCATCGAAATCAAGCGCAAGAGCGCTCACATCGCGGAGCAAATCGCCGAAGCCATTCGGCTCAAGGTCTACCTGGTCGGCGACCGTCTACCCCCCGAACGAGTGATAGCCGAGCAGATGGGGGTCAGCCGCCCCTCGGTGCGCGAGGCGTTGAGCGCGCTCCAGTTGGTGGGCGTGCTCGAAACCCGTGCCGGCGACGGTACCTACGTCGTCAAAGGCCTCGACCGTCGCGATGCCGCCATCTCGCTGCTCGAAGAGCACGAGAGCCCTGTCGACGCGCTCGAAGCCCGGCGGGTGCTGGAGCGGTCGATCGTGCAGATGGCCGCGGCCCGCGTGACCCCCCAAAGCCTCGCGGCGGCCTCACGAGCGCTGGACTCCCTCCGTTTCGCGGCCAGCCTGCGGGACTACGAAGCCTTCGCGGCGTCGAACGGCCCGTTCCACCTGGCCATCGTGCGCATGGCCGCAAACGAGCTCCTCGAACGCGCCGCACTCCCGCTGATCGACGTCATGAGCCAGCAACTCGCTCAGGAGATGCGACGGAGGGAATACGCGCACGACGGCGCGTTTTTTGACGCGATGACCAGGGTACACGCGGATATCTACGAGGCGCTTGCCGCCGGTGACCCGGGGCAGGCCGCCGAGGCGATGGACCGGCACTTCGATCTCATCGAGACCTCGCTGCGAACGTAACCACGGAGGTGATTCGAGTGAAGCGAACGATCCTAGCGATGGCACTGATGGTGGTCCTGCTTGGGGGCCTGGCGTCGGCGCAGACGGCCCGGCGCGGCGGTCAGCTCCGCGTCGGCCTGGACGCCGATCCGCCGAACATGGATCCCCACCAGTCCAGCGCCGCGGTAGACCGCCAGGTCTACCAGAACCTGTTCGACAAACTAGTGGACATCAACCAGGACCTGCAGATCGTGCCGATGCTCGCCACGTCCTGGACGATCAGCGGCGACGGCCGCCAGTACGTCTTCAAGCTCCGCCCCAACGTCGTCTTCCACGACGGCACCCCGTTCAACGGTGAGGCGGTCGCGTACAACTTCCAGCGCATGCTGGACACGGCGTTCGGGTCGCCCCGCCGCAACGAGGTCAGCCTGGTCCAGAAGGTCACCATCGTCGACCCACTCACCGTGCAGATCGACGTCGAGAAACCGTTCAGCCCCTTCCTGGCCATCCTGAGCGACCGCGCCGGCATGATGGTCTCGCCAACCGCGGCGAGACGGTTGGGCCGTGACTTCGCACGCGAGCCGGTCGGGACCGGCCCCTACAAGTTGGTGGAGAAGCGCCCGCAGGACCGCATCGTCCTTGAGCGGTTCGACCGGCACTGGGATCGCACCGCCGGCAACGTGGACCGGATCACCTACCGGCCGTTCACCGACGAGCAAGCGCGGCTCGCCAACCTGCGCGCCGGCGAGCTCGACATTATCAACGCCGTGGCGCCTACCGACATCCCTGCCCTGAAGACCGACACCCGCGTGAAGCTGCTCGAGCGCGAGAGCCTCGGCTGGCAGGGGATCTGGATCCACGTCGGCGGCCCGCCGTTCAACAACAAGGCCCTACGTCAGGCCTTCAACGCCACGATCGACCGTCGCACGCTCGTGCGCGTTGTCGCGGGCGACACGTGGACGCCGGCCAACGGGCCCTTCCCGCCCGGCCTACTCGGATCGGACGCCGGTCCGAACAACAGGATCCCCGAGCGGAACCTCGACATGGTCCGGGCGAAGCTGCGCGAAGGCGGACAACCCAACGGCTTCGCGTTCACGTTGAAGGTCACGCCCGGCCGCGTCCAGCAGCAGATCGCGCAGGTCCTCCAGTCCATGGCCGGGGAAGCCGGGATCCGCATCACGATCGAGATTGTCGAGTTCGGGGCCATGCTCAGCCAGCTCGACTCCCACCGATTCGAGGCGGCGCTGCTCGGCTGGAGCGGCCGGCCCGATCCGGATGGCAACATCTACGGATTCTTCATCACCAACGGCGGGTTGAACAACAGCGCCTACAGCAACTCAAAGGTCGACACGCTGCTCGACGCGGCCCGGATCTTGACGACCGCCGATCTGCGGAAGAGAGTGTACGCCGAGATCCTGACGGTGCTCAACGACGAGCTGCCGTACGTCTTTCTGTACTGGCCCAAGGAGTACAAGGTGCTGAGCCCCAAGCTCCAGGGATTCGTGCACATTTCGGACGGCATGATGCGGTTCCGGCACGTCTCGCTGGCCCCATAGGCCGAGGGCCGCGGCGACCACACGTCAGGACCGAGGTGATAGACATGAAGCGGATGCTCATGGCTGCAGTAGCGATCGTCGTTCTGGCCGCCGGCCTGGTGTCGGCCCAGACAGCGCGCCGTGGCGGCACGTTGCGCGTCGGGCTCGAAGCCGACCCGCCGAACATGGACCCCCATCAGTCGGTCGCCGCGGTAGACCGCCAAGTCTACCAAAACCTGTTCGACAAACTAGTGGACATCAACCAGGATCTGGAAATCGTTCCAATGCTGGCGACCTCGTGGGCGATCTCCAATAACGGCCGGACCTACACGTTCAAACTCCGGCCCAATGTCGTCTTCCACGACGGTACCCCGCTCAATGCCGACGCCGTCGCGTACAACTTCCAGCGGATGCTGGACACGTCGTTCGGATCGCCGCGGCGGAGCGAGGTCAACCTAGTCCAGAAGGTCACCGCCGTTGATCCGTTGACCGTCCAGATCGACCTCGAGAAGCCGTTCAGTCCCTTCCTGGCCATCCTGAGTGACCGCGCCGGCATGATGGTCTCGCCGGCCGCCGCCAGGCGCCTGGGCCGCGACTTCGCGCGTGAGCCGGTGGGCTCCGGCCCGTACAAGTTCGTCGAGAAGCGCCCGCAGGAGCGGATC
>JBGQGY010000184.1:0-5288 GCA_041497675.1 bacterium
CTACGCGCAGACGCCGCGCATATTCCGCGAGGAAGATCTCACGGTCATTGGCGTCGAGCCCGTTGAGGATCGGCCGAAGCCCGGTCCCCTTGACCCATTCGAGCACCGGGTCGTCGCCCTTCAGTTTCTGTAAATACTCCGTCTCCCAGATATCGACGTTGCTGGCGTCCGCCGCCAGCAAATCGTAGTAGAGTGCCGCCGGCTCGACCCAGTTTCGCGCCACGGCCTGTCTGAGTGCTGATGTACCAAGCGTTCTGCCGCCCGGCCCCCCGTTCGTCAGAGTCTCCCGCATGAGCCGGTGCGATGGCGCCTCCCAGCTCAGCGGCATCTGTACTGCCAGGGATCCGCCGGGTTTCAGACACCCGAGCAGGCGCGTGAAGAGCTGCCGGTGCCCATCCACCCACTGCAGCGTAGCGTTCGAGTAGACCAGATCGGGACGCTCGGCAGGTGACCACGTCTGGATGTCGGCCTCGATCCAGCGCACCGGCCCCGGCTCCGCCGACGCCTGGGCCAGCATTTCCTTCGAATTGTCGAGGCCGTAGACTGTTGCCGCTGGCCACCGTTTCGCCATGAGTCGCGTCACCCGGCCCGATCCACACCCCAGATCGTAGATCAGCCCGGGCGACTCGAGAGGGACGCGATCGAGCAACTCCAGCGCGGGCCGCAGCCTATGGTCGGAAAACTTGAGATATTGGTCGGGATCCCAGTGGGTCCCTGGATCACGCATCAGAGCCATCGCCGCACCCGGGCGTTGTATGCACGATACGTTTCCCCGAATTTGGCCTCCAGGTACCGTTCCTCCCGACGGATGATTCCATAGTGCGCGACCAGGAGAAGCGGGACGAGCAGCAGCAACGGCCATAGCGCGTCGACGAGCAAGGTCACGCTCAGGTAGAGTCCGGTCATGGAGACATAGAGGGGATTGCGGGTGAACCGAAAGGGTCCATCACCGACGATCGTCAGCGTTGGTTGGTTGGGGCTCACGTTGGTCCCGGCACGGCGCATGGTCTTCTCGCCCCACCTCGCCAGCGCGCCGCTCGCGATGAGCAGTAGCGCGCCGAGGGGGCGTGCCACCCACGGCGTGAACGGCTGCCGCGGCACTAGGAGGTGCAGGAGCAGGCCGGCGGCGAGTGCGGCCGCATACAAGACGGGAGGGAGGACGACGACGCCGGGTTTGTCCTGACTCATGGATTCAGTCTCGACTCGATCCGTGGGTCCGGGATGAGCCACATGAGCGCCACGAAGACATAGATGCCGATGGAGATCCAGCGGTTCACAAAGGCCAGTGGGATCGCGGCGACATACAATATTATCGAGAGCTTCCCCTTGGAGTCACCGCCCACGGCCGTTGCAAGCGTCGAGTTCGGTCCTTGCGCCGCCACGAGCGTCGCATAGAGAATTTGGTACGCGATGGCGGCGAAAAGAAGCACTCCGCCATAGACCGCGGTCGGCAACGAGGCGAAGCCGCTGTTCCAGTAGATGCCGAGAAACGCAAAGCTCAGCATGTACGTCAGGAACGCCGGTATCACGGCCCGCAGCGTTAGCCAGTCGGCGCCGTGGGGAATCTTCAGCTCGAGGACCATGATCGTGATCACGATGGCGATCACGGCGTCGCTAAACGTTTCGAGACGTCCTTTACTCATGGGAGCCCACCAGGATCTGCTTCCCTCCAGGCCGGATGCGTCAGATCGCTGGCCGCTGGTATCCTCCGCAGGCGGTCTCCACAAACTTGGCAAGCGCAAGGGCCACATCCTCTCGTCCGGGCCGGGTCACGATCTGCACGCCAATCGGCAATCCTTCGGGTGATGTTCCTGCGCGCACGACGGTGCCGGGCCAACCGATCACGTTGTACGTCATGGTGTAGCTGAACGCCGCCAGCGCGTCCGCGGCTGCTGTCGCTCCATGAGGGAGTGCGGGCCCCGCGTTCACGGGGCAGATGATGGCATCGTACTGCTGGATGAAGGAGTGCATGCGGCTCCGAAACGCGT
This sequence comes from bacterium, assembly GCA_041497675.1. Taxonomy (GTDB): domain Bacteria; phylum Sysuimicrobiota; class Sysuimicrobiia; order Sysuimicrobiales; family Humicultoraceae; genus JBGPNN01. The sequence continues at coordinate 1,989 of JBGQGY010000184.1, forward strand.
ACCACTGTGCGATGAGCTGGTCGAGCTGCACCGCGGGAATCGGCTTGGCCGTGGTGAACGCCTGCAGCGTGTGCTCCCTGGTCCCGGCGTCACGCAGCAGACGGGCGACGGCGGCGCCGCCATCCCAGAAGTAGAGGGCGCGGGTGAGATCGAAGGAGGCCTCGACACCGGGAGGGCGGATCTCATCGACGGAGCGAACCGTTGGGGACAGGGCCCGTGCGACGGCCTCGACAATCCGTGTCGTCTCCAAGGTTGGCGTCATGATTCCGTTGTCCGTATGAAACGACACCCGCAGCGACGCGAGATCGACGTCCCGTGGCTCGTGCCAAGGCAACGGTGTGACGGCGGGATCGATCCAGTCTGGGCCCGCGATCAGCGGCAAGATCAGGCTCAGGTCGTCGACGTAGCGCGCCAGCGGTCCGATCTGCTGAAAGGAATCCTGCAGTCCACCAAACGGATAGATATGTCCGGTCCGCGGGACGCGCCCCGCACTCGGCTTGATGCCGGCGATGCCGCAGAAATGCGCAGGGAGGCGGATGCTTCCGCCGTAATCACTCCCAATGTCAAAAGGCACGCCGCCCGCCGCGACGATGGCGGCGGCGCCACCGCTGCTCCCACCAGGCGTTCGAGAAAGATCGTATGGATTGTTCGTGCGGCCGTAAACGAGATTGTCCGTCTCGAACGAGAGCGTCAGTTCCGGCGTATTGGTCTTGCCCAGGAGGATCGCTCCGGCACTGCGCAGCCGTGCAACCACCGTCGCGTCTCGCTCGGGTACGAATGATGCGCGGCCATTGGTTCCGCCGGTGGTGATCACGCCGGCGGTGTCCAATGAGTCCTTGATCGTCATCGGAACGCCGTGTAGCGGGCCCCACATCTCTCCACGGGCGATCGCGGCGTCCGCCTCGCGCGCGCGAGCAATGGCTTCGCCCGCCGTGATCTGCACGACGGCGTTGAGTGCACCGTTTACGGTTTCGATCCGATCAAGGCATGCTCGGACGAGCTCCTCCGACGAGATGTCCCGCCGCAGGATGGCCAAAGCGAGTGCCCGGGCCGATGAGTAATAGACGGGATCTGCCAGTGCATCACGATTAGATCGTGCGTGGCCCATGGGTTCTCCTTGGAGAAGCCGGCGCCTGACGTAGCGCGCCGACGTAAACACCCGCCAAGATCAGAAGACCTCCTAGCACCAGGCCGCCGGTTACCGGTTCCTGGTCGAGCCACGCGGAGAGCACCACGGTGACAAACGGGATGAGCACCATCACGTACGCGGCACGCGACGCGGTCCAGTGCTGAACTACGTACACGTAGAGGAGGAACACGACAACGGAGCCGATCGCCGCCACGTAGCCGAGCGCGACCCATGTCGCGACGCGCTGCGGAAGTACGAGGGGCTCGCCCACGACCGCGGACGCGCCTACCAGCACCACTGCGCCCGCCACCATTCCGACAGCGTTCAAGGCCACCGGATGGACGGGTGGGAAGCGACGCACCAGCACCAGCGCTTCCGCGAAGCACAACACGCTCCCCAACACCGCAAGCAACGAGAGCAGCGGTATCGACTCGCGCAACGGATCGCGTGATATCAAACCGACCCCCACAAGCCCAAGGAGAGCTCCTATAACAGCCGCCCCGCGAAGGCGCTCTTGACGCTGAGCCACGGCGAGAAGCAGCGTTGCGAGCGGCACGAGCGCGAGCAGCGTCTGGCCGAGTCCGGCATGTACCTGCACGAGTGCGTAGTAGTAGAGGCCGAACGCGCCTGCGAATTGGAAAAGACCAAAGAGCACCGCGCCCAGAAGGGCTTGTCCGCGCGGGAGCGCCAGCTTTAGCGCTGCCATGACGGCCATTATCAAGACCGCCGCGAGCGCGAACCGCAGGCCCGCTCCCCAAAGTGGAGCCAGTTCGCGGTTGCTGAACCGTATCGCTACCGCATTACCGCCAGCGAGGACGGCCTCCACGACCAAGGCGGCCAGCACGAGTCGCTCGCGCTCCCTGGTCATGGCAAAGCGTTAATGTGCATCGACGCCGTGGTCGAGTTGGCGTCCGTACGCAGCACTGTCAAAGTAGCCCCGTGACTCGGCGACGAGCCCGTCGACACCGATCTGCCACACCTCGAATCCGCTAACCCCCTGAACGAGCAAGCCATCCATGAGCACCTCAATATCCGGGAAGGCGGTCATGAATCCCTGCGCCACCTCGGTGATGGCACCGCGCCCCACGGCGGGAGCGCCGCCATTGACGCTGAGCGAGCCGTTCGGTGAGTAGAAGGTGGCCACCCTGGCGGCGTCTTGGCTGCACCACGCCGCGGTGTAACGCTCGGCGAAGTCGGGCATAAGAATACTCGCTCCCCCACGCACCTTTGAACCAAACGTTCTCGATGAGATGCGCTTCGCGTCGCATCCCAATCCGTTCTAACAGCTTGACCGAAGCGAGATTCTCCACGTCGCAGGTGGCGGTGACGCGATGGAGATGCAGTTCCGCAAAGAGATAGTTCAGCAAGCGTCTCACCGCTTCCGTCGCATACCCTTGTTTCTGGTACAGTCGCGAGAGCGTGAAGCCGATTTGTGCCTGACGATCGTCGTCCGCAAACACCTGGAACGCGCAATCGCCAATGATGCCGGGTTGGGTTTGGCGCTCGATTGCGAATTGATACCAAGTGCCAGGCGTTCCGACCTGCGCGAGTCGCATTTCTTCCAAGAAGGCGGTGGCTTGATCGAGCGAATACGGCGGTGCCCAAGATTGATAGCGTGCGACATCCGGGTCAGATACAGCCCGCTTCCCCGCGGGTCGGCTCCGTCGCCTGGTTAGGTCGCCCGCGGGGATTCTACGGTAAAGAGGCGCCATCGACCCTGGACACCCTTGAGAACGTGAAGGCCCCGATCGGCGAACCGAATCCCGGAGCCCGCGACCAGATCCTTCACTGTGCTCGACACTAGGACTTCACCGGCTCCAGCTTCGGTCGCCAGAGGCGCTCCGATGTGCACGGCGATGCCACGGACGGCGCCGGTGTTAGCCGCTGCCTTCACGATGCGGCGAACTTCGCAGACCGGACCTCCCGTGCGCCGGGGCGGACTTTGTTGCTCCTTCCTGCTCTATTTATCCGGCGGGCAGCCGCGCAACTACGGCTTCGCGTACTGCTCCGCACTCATCACTTCGATTCCAACGAAGCGCTCGTTCCCTTCGACCCAGGCGTCGTGTCCGGGCGGGATTGTGTACGATTCACCCGCAACAATGGTTTTCTGGGTCCCATCCTTCATGCGCACGGTGAGGCGCCCCGAAACGGCGTATCCGACATGGGAAAGC
>JBGQGY010000185.1:0-5248 GCA_041497675.1 bacterium
CACCAACCGCGACCGGCGGGAGGTGGGTCGTGCAGGTGTGGCGGCGGGCGCTGCTCCCGGGCAGCCTCCTGATCCTCATTCTTGTTTCGCTGATTCCTGGACTGGACCGCATGGCCGGCTTCAAGGTCGCCATCGCGCCGATGCTGTTGGGCGGAGCGGCGATCGGGTATCCCACCCTAGTGACGATCATCGAGCGCCGCAAGATCACCGCGGGCGCGCTGGTCGCCATCGCCATCATTGGCTCCGCCTATCTCGAAGAATACCTGGCGGCCGCGGTCGTCGCGCTCATGATGCTGGCCGGGGAGTTCCTCGAAGAGATCACGCTGCAGCGCACCCGCAACGCGGTGCGCGAACTCGTGCGCCTGACGCCTGACGTCGCCACAGTTGATCAGCATGGTGCGTGGGTCCAGGTGCCGCTGCGCGAGGTGCGCGTGGACGATACGGTGCTCGTGCGACCGGGTGAACGCGTGCCGGTCGACGGCACGGTGCTCTCCGGCGAGGCATCGGTCAACCAGGCCACCATCACGGGCGAATCGATGCCTGTCGACAAAAGCGCCGGCGCGCGCGTCTTTGCCGGCACCACGAGCCAGGCCGGCGCCCTCGTCATACGCACCGATCGGGTCGGCCGCGACACCGCCCTTGGACGCATCATCCAGATCGTGCGGGCAGCACAAGAACAAAAGGGGTCGACCCAGAAGATCGCCGACCGGTTTGCCGCGCACTTCACGCCGGCCATCCTCTCGATCGCCGGGCTCGTGTGGCTGCTGACACACGACCTATTGCGCGTGATGGCCGTGTTGGTCATCGCGTGCCCGTGCGCGCTCGTGCTGGCGACGCCGACCGCGGTGGTGGCCAGTGTCGGCAATGCGGCGCGCCGCGGTGGTCTGATCAAAGGCGGCGCCGCGCTGGAAGCCGGCGGCCGGGTGACCGCGGTCGCATTTGATAAGACCGGGACGCTGACGGCCGGCCGTCCTATGGTGGCGGCGGTTGAACCCCTGAACGGCCGCTCCGAGCGCGACGTGCTGCAGATGGCGGCGATCGCGGAAATTCGCTCGGAGCACCCGCTGGCCCGGGCAATCGTCGATCACGCGCGCGCCGGGGATCTGAGCATCGCCGACCCGTCGGCGTTCACGATGATCTTCGGCCGCGGCGTCAATGCCACCTGGAACGGTCACCAGATCGAAGTCGGGAATCAGCGCATCGTGGCGGACGGCGATCCGGTGCAATCGGTGCTGGAACGGCACGAACGGCAGGGACGGACGGCGCTGCTGGTCCGCGTCGACGGCGACCCCTGGGGGATCGTAGCCCTGGCCGATGTGGTCCGACCACAGGCGAGGGCGGTCGTCGAGCGGCTGCGGGCGATGGGGATCAACCGCCTGGTGATGCTCACCGGCGACCATGCGGTGACGGCGCAGGCTATTGCGCGCGACGTCGGTCTCGAGGAGGTCCGGTCGGGCCTCCTCCCCGAGCAGAAGCTCGATGTCATTCGAGAACTCCAGGTCGCCGGTGAGGTGGTGGCGATGGTCGGCGATGGCGTGAATGACGCGCCGGCCCTGGTGCTGGCCGACGTGGGCGTCGCCATGGCTGCGGCAGGGACGGACGTGGCGCTGGAGTCGGCCGATGTCGCGTTGATGGGTGATGACCTCACCCTGCTTCCTGAAGTTCTTGCGCTCTCACGACGTGCGTTGGGCATCATCCGCCAGAATATCTGGGGATTTGCAGTCGCGGTGAACATCGTGGGGATCGTCATGGCCGGCACCGGCGTGCTCTCGCCGATCGGCGCCGCGGTGGTGCACAACATCGCTTCGTTGTTCGTCGTGATCAACTCAGGACGGTTGCTTACCTACCGGGCGGGAAGCGGACAGGCGGCGGTCAAGACCGTCCCGGCACTTCATCCGGCATAGATCTCACGCCCTGCCCGCTACCGTCTCCGCCGCCGACGGTAGACCTCGCGGCGATGGCGAACGGTCTCCAACCAGACGGCATCGGCGGCAGGATCGAAGCTGTAGATGATGCGGTAGGAACCAACGCGAAACGAGAATTCGCCCTCAAGCGGGCCGGTGAGCGCCTTGCCTTTGCGCGGGTTCGTCGCGATGCCCTCGAGAGCCGTGCGAATCCGCTCCCGAACTGGAGGATCTATCGCTTCGAAGCTCTTCTGGAAGCGGCGGGTAAGGTAGACCCGCGCCATTACTTCTTCTTGAAATAGCCTTCATACGAAACGTAGCGCCCGGCTTTGATATCTTGTTTTGCCTCTCGAATCTCCTCAAGCAGCGCGCGGTCGGCCATCACCTCGAGCGTCTCCAGTTCTTCGAGGCTCACGAGGGCGGCCTTCGGTTGAGAGCGAGAGGTAATGATATACCGCGATCCTTTGGATGCGCTGTCGACGATCTTCCTGAGATTCTTGCGAATGGTCACAACGCCGACGACCTTGTCCACGGGTCTCCCCTCCATCCTGCTAAGTGTACGTTTAAGTGTACACAAGGTCAATCGGGCGGTCAGAACCGGTCGAGCCGGAAGGGTTCCAGCGGAATCGACGGCGTCTGCCCGTTCGCCAGTTCCGCCACCAGCTTGCCCGTCGCGGGGGATTGCGTAAAGCCCAGCATCGCGTGGCCGGCCGCCACGATCAGGCCGTCGATGCCCGGGGCCCGCGCGATCACCGGAAGACCGTCCGGTGTCACCGGCCGGTAGCCAAACCAGGCCTCCTCGTTCTTCATCTGCAGGCGATCACCCAGCACCAGCCGCGCGGCCTCGATCACCGCCCGGTACCGCGTCGCGTCCAGCCCCTCGGCGAACCCGGATAGCTCGAGGGTCCCCCCAAACCGCAACCGATCACCGATCGGTGTGATGGCCACTCGTTTACTGGGCACGAACAGAGGCATCGTTGGCGAGCCCGGAAACGCGTCGATCGTACACGAGTAGCCCTTCGCGGGCTGCACCGGGATGTTGATCCCCAGTGACGCCGCAAGCGTTGGGGTCCACGCCCCCGCCGCGAGGACCACCAGGTCGGCGGGCAGCTGCTCACCGTCGATCGCGACGCCACGGACGCGCCCGCCGTCGGTGACAATTCGTGAGACAGGGCGACCGGTGAGGAGCCGGGCGCCTCGCTGTACGATGCGGGCGGCGAGAGATCGTACGAAATCGTAGGAATGTCCATGCGCGTCGCCGGCGATGAACAGCCCGCCCCGCACTTCGGAGCTGAGCGCCGGCTCGAGATCGACTGTCTCGGACCGCGACAGCACGCGCGCGTCGAAGCCCTCGTGGACGAGCGCCTGCTGCTCTCCCCGCGCGGCGGCGAAACCCTCGTCACTCACGTACACGTGCAAGAGTCCCTTGCGCTGATAGAAGAACCCGGGATCCGGCATGTGGCCGAATTCTTCGAAGAGGTCGATGCTCATGCGGCTGAGGGCGCGCAGCGCGTCCGACCCTCGTGCGGCGGCGTCTCGGGTGCAGAACCTTCGAAAGCGCCACGCCCAGCGCAGGAACTCCGGATCGAGCCGCGGCTTGATGTAGAGCGGACTGTCACGACGAAACATCCAGCGCACGGCCTGCCCCAAGACGCCGGGGCCGGGCAGCGGGTGCGAGTGCGCCGGGGTGATCAGGCAGGCGTTGCCATACGAGGCCCCGCGGCCGATCTCCCCTCGATCGACGACGGTCACCTGCCAGCCGGTCTGATGCAGAAAGTACGCGGAGGCGACGCCCACGGCGCCGCCCCCGATCACTACTGCCTGTTGCCCCACTCGACCGTCCCCAGATCGCCTATTCTGACCGCCTAGTCGCGCTTGTACGCCTTGGCGAGATAGAGCGATTGATCCTTGAAAGGCCGCCAACCCGCGACGTTCTTGCCGGTGGCGTAGAGGTCCTCTTGAGCAAACAGCGGGACGAGCGGCGGGTCGTCCTTCATGATCAGGGCCATCTCGCGGTAGAGCCGGAGTCGCTCTTTGTCATCCGACGTGGCCCCCGCCTTCATCATCAGCGCGTCGAAGTCCTGGCGGCACCAGTACGCATAGCGGAAGTTGCACATGTACTGCGTGTACATGAAGTGCGCGTCGGGCGGCGGCAGGCTGCCGGAGTAGAAGATGTCGCGCAGCCCGAGCGCGCTGAGCTGTGTCAGGAACTCGCCCGGCTCCAGCACGACCTGCCGCGTCCGCACCCCAACCTTCAGCAACTGTGCGGCGATCGCCTCGCTGATCTCCTTGTCCTGCGGATACCGCCCGTTGGGGAATTTGAACGTCACCTGAAACCCGTTGGGAAAACCGGCTTCAGTGAACATCTGTTTTGTTCTCGCAACATCATATGGCGCGGCCTTGATGTCGTGCTGGTAGCCGAAGTACTCCGGTGTCAGGGGCTGGCCTTCGAGTTTTCGCGCGCGTCCCTTCAGCAGCGTCCGCAGGATGCTGTCGACGTCGATCGCCGACTGCATCGCCTGACGCACTTTCTTGTTTTGCAGCGGACCCTCCCATTTCGAAGCCATCACCAGTGAAAACACGCGCGCTCCACGGATCGTGTGCCCCGTCAGGCTCGTATCGCCGCTGATGCGGTCCCACCCGTCGAGCGGCACCAATGTCGCGATGTCGATGTCGCCCGCCTGCAGCGCGGCGACGCGCGCGGGGCCTTCGGGGATCGGCCGGAAGATCAGACGCTTGATCTGCGGGGCCCCGCCCCAGTACTCGGCGTTGGCCTCGAACACGACGCGGTCATCCTTGATCCACTCGACGAACTTGTACGGCCCGGTGCCCATCGGCCGCTGGCAAAACCCGCGGAGCAGCCCGACCTGCTCGGCATACACGGGTGGATACTGGAACGAGCCCATGGCCAGCGCGGTGAGCATCAGTCGCTCGGTCGTCGGTGCCTTGGCCTTGATGTCGACGGTGTAGAGATCGACCACTTCGGCCGCCCGCAGCGCCGACACGAAGAAGGCCAGCGAGGGCGCCCGCAGCATCTGCTCCAGGCTGTACCGCGCGCTGTTCGCGTTGAACTCCTCGCCGTTGGTGAACATCACGCCGCGGCGCAGTGTGATCCGCAGCGTATCGGGGGCGGTCTTCTCCCACCGAATCGCCAGCTCGGGGAGGAAGCCGAGCGAGTCGGGGGAGAACGTCACCAGCCGCTCGACGACCTGCCCGCTCACGTTCTTGTCAGGCTGCGCCGTGCCGAACAGTGGCGACAGACAGCGCGGATCGAACCCTTGAGCGACAACCAGCGTGTCCTTCGGGTTGCGTGGAGCTCCGGCAACCGGGTGCAGCAGGCCCAG
>JBGQGY010000186.1:0-5233 GCA_041497675.1 bacterium
AATGCGCCGAGTTCGTCGCCGACCGGAAAGTGGACGTGGAGAAGCTCTTCACGCACCGCTGGAAGCTCGAGCAGGCGGAGGAAGCCTACAAGCTCTTCGACACGCAGACGACGGGCAAGGCCGTCATCCTGCCGTCCTGAGCAATGCGGGCGATTGCTGAGCCTGCGACTCTAGCGTGACTGCAGCGTGCGGGTCTGGGCGCTTACATCATGGGGACGGGGCGCGCGCCCGGCCCGGTCCGCCGGGCCGGCCTTCGTCCAGGAGTGCACCACCGGCAGAACCTCCTTGGCGTAGAGACGAAGCCCGGATTCGGCCAGGTCGAAGGGCGTGCCACCGAAGCGGAACGACGTGGCCAGTTCGAAGTCGCCCACGATGGCCCGCCGCTCCTCGAACTTGCGCAGGATCCGGTCGGGCGTGCCCCAGACCGCGGCCTCCATGAACGCGGCGACGATCCCGTCCATGCCTGTCTCCCGGGCCATCGCGATCTTCTGCGCGTAGGCGTCGTACCCCTTCACGGTGCTGAAGTGCGGCCCCAGCAGCTCGTAGTGGTAGAAGTTGCTCTCCACGAACTTCCCCATGTACTGGCGGGCCGTCGCCTCGGCATCGTCCATCGTGGGGGTGCACACGCAGAAGTCGGCCAGCAAGGGCGGCCCCGCCTCCTGCCTGTGCAGCTCGCGCACCAGATCGCGGTGCTTCTGGATGGCCGGCATGCGCATGGTCCAGGGCCGGTCGGCGAACATCACCATGCGTGCATTCAGCTTGGCCGCCGACACCACCGAGTCGTCGGAGGAGGCCACCGCGTACACGCGGCCTTCGAAGCTCCGCGTCGGGCGCGGCCGGATCTCCGTCCTCGGCTGCCGGTAGAACGGCCCGTCACCCTCCATGAACCCGGTGCGAAGGCCACGCAGGATCATCTCCGCGGCCTCGTCGAACCGCCCCCTCGATTCGTCCATCGTGCCCCGGAAGGCCTCGAACTCCCGCCGGGCGAGGCCGCGGCCCATGCCGAGCCGGAGGCGGCCCCGGCTGAGGTGGTCGAGGACGGACACCTGCTCGGCGACGCGCAGGGGATCGTGCCAGGGCAGGATCACGGCGGCGGTACCGAGTCCGACATCCGGGCACTCCGCCGCGAGGTAGGACATGATCTGGAGGTTGTCCGGGCAGAACGAGTAGTCGTTGAAGTGGTGCTCCACGGACCACAGCACGTCGAAGCCGAGGTCGGCGGCCAGCCGGGCGAGCCGAAGTTCCTCGTCCCAGGCCTGGTCATCGGACACGTTGCTCCACCCGTAGCTGGCGAACACCATCTGCAGACCGACGTCCATCGCATCCTCCGGCGGTAGGGCTCAGTGGCTGGCGCCATGATTTCACGACTGCCGCCTGGGCACAATCCGTGGGGCGCCGTGCTGGAAGACGCGCGGACGGCCCGGAGCGGCCAGAACACGCCGCGGTGCTTCTCTTCGGCACTCGAGTATCGTGCGCGGGGCCAGGAGACCCGGCCGGATTCGCTGTTTCGTCGTGAAGGGCCAGCACCGGCGTGTGCAAAACCCAAAGGTCAACTGCTCCCGTCCTGCTCCTGTACCAGTCTGAAACACCCTGCAAAGAGAGGTGAGTAGGACCACGGTGAAGGAACGACATTTGCTCATCGTTCTGGCCATTTGTCGCGAGATCAGAGGATTGCCGTCACAGCCTCGAGACGACTCATAACCCAAAGGCCGCTGGAAGCAGTTTGCGGCGCGAGTTCATTCGATCACCTTGCCGGTGCTGATCAGGAGCGACTGCGGGATGGTGAGGCCCAACGCTTTCGCGGTCTTGCGGTTGATGAACAATTCGAATTTCGTGGGCTGCTCAACCGGTAAATCTCCGGGATTTGCCCCCTTGAGTATCTTGTCCACGTAGGTCGCGGCGCGCCGGAAATTGTCGGTGAGGCTCGATCCGTAGCTCATCAGGCCGCCACCCTCTGCGTATACGGCATACGCGGAAATTGAAGGCAGCCGATGCTTCGCCGCCAGCTCCGCGATCTGGCGCACTTGCTGGTTGAAAAACGGGTCAAGTCCCACGATGATCGCCCCCGCGTTCTCCTTGGTCATCACGGAAAATGCCGTTTCGATTTCCTGCAGAGTCCGTGCTTCCACCGGCAAAACCTTTACGTGTGCCTTCTGCGCCGCGGCCTGGACGTTCTTTAGCATCGTGGCATGGGCCGAGTTGGCAGGATTCACCAATACGGCCACGCGCGAGAGCTTGGGCACCATTGTAAGCAGCAACTCCAGGTGCTTGGGGCTGACTTCGCCGCTGAGGTTCGAGATCCCGGTGATGTTGCCTCCGGGCCGCGCCAGGCTTTTGACCAAGCCGGCGTCGACCGGATCAATACTGGTTACGATAACGATGGGAATCGTGGTGGTAGCTTCTGCGCCGCGACTATCGCGGGCGGCCCTGCAGTCACGATAACGTCCACTTTCAACCGCACCAATTCCGCCGCCAGTCCTGGCAGGTGTTCGAACTTGCCGTCAGCAAAGCGCCATTCAATCACCAGGTTCTTGCCCTCGACGTAGCCGAGATCGCGCATGCCCCTCGGAAATGCACCAAAATAGTCGGTGTCGAGGGAAGCCGGGCGACGACGCGGTGACAGGAATCCGACGCGCCAGACTTTACCCTGCTGCTGAGCGAAGGAGGAAAGCGGCACCGCGAGTGCGCCCGCGCCAAGAACCACAAGCAATTTGCGGCGATTATTCATTTGATCACCTCGTCGGTGAGGAGAAATGCGCGTCGGCGGATAGGCAACATGAACGCCCTCCGGCGGCGGCCGCCCCGTCCGTGGTCCCGGTCACCGTGACGTAACCTCCCAGACTCGGACGCTGGCCGCCCTAGGAGCCGTAGGCACAGCAGCTCTCCTGAGTCTGCCCTTACGAGGGGCTCGAGGCTCCGGTCAGCCAGGGCCTGGACCCACGGCCGCCTCAGAACCGGGGCATGGAGGATTCCCTCGCGGGGAACGGCAACCCGCGCGGGTTCAGTCAGTGACACGAGCAGGCGTCTCGAGGCGAAGTGGCGGAAATGCGCCAGGTAGATCGGGCACGGTGAGCTGCGAGATCGACTCCAGACCGGGCAGGCCCTTCAAGCCGAATGCTCCAAGCCGTTGCACGGTCGCATCTGGTGGCAGGCGCGGTTCGATTCGCTGACGCGTGGCCTCCGACAGAAGGATCTGCCCACCGTGACCCGCCGAACCGATCCGGCTCGCGCGATGCACGTCGAGTCCGACGTAGCCCTCGTCGGTCATCTGCGGCTGGCCGCTGTGGAGCCCGATCCGAACACGGACGGCAGCCCCAGCGGGCCAGGCGTGATCACGCAACCGTCGCTGGATCTTGAGCGCCGCGCGGACCGCATCAGCGGCCTCCGGAAACGCGGCGAAGAACTCGTCTGCCCGCGAATCGATTTCGAAGCCTCCATTCTCGCGGACGATGGTTCGAAGGAGGCGTCGCTCTTCGGCCAGGACGTCGGCGTACCGCTCGCCGAGCCGGTCCAGCAACAGCGTCGAGCCCTGGACGTCGGCGTACAGGAAGGTCACCGGGCCGCTGGGCAACTGCCGTGCGTCCGAGGCCTGGGCGTGGACGGTCGAGGCGAGCCGGTCTCGGTCGACCGCCAGCGCGAATGCGGCCGACACCGCACCGAGGAGCGCCTTGTCGTCGTCGAGCACCGCATCATGGATGATCGCGCCAAGGGGTGCGTCGGCACGCTCCACGAAGGCCACCGACAAACCCGATCCCGGTTGGGGCATCGTCAGCACCTTGCCGGTGCCGTCGACATACGTTCCGGCCGCCGGCGACCAGTACCCGAGCTTCACCGCGGGGTCGTGGAGGGCGTCGGCGATCGAATGCTCGAGCGAGCCCGGCGTTCGTTCGCCGTGCAGCCCGACGACCAGATCGGCGACCGCGGCCTTACCCATCCTCATCCGAAGGAGTCCGACGAGGAACCCGATCGGAACCGCCGCACGCGCGAGGGGGAGCAGCCAGCTCACCGCGTCCACCAACGCCGCGTTCGCGCCCAGCGTGAACGAGAGGACATTGAATGCGAAGACGACCAGACCGACGATCGCACCGAAGAGAACCGGCCAGAGGACGCGACGCATCGGCGCGGTCGCCCCGGTCAGGCGCAGGATCACGAGACCCATGATGATCACCGCGGCCGCCACTGACAGGAAGGCGGTCAGCGACTCAATGGCGGCGAGCAGGCCGGGGGCGGACGCAACCCCAAAGGGATTGACGCAGTCGCAGCCGAAGGTGGTGACCCGATCGACATGCTGGAGGACGGCGGGGATTCGATCCACCAGCAGCAAGCGAGACGGCATCTGGATTGCGGCGATTGCGATCGCGAGGCCCATTGCGATGCGATGTCGCCTGAGACCGAGGCGACCCGATGGGAAGGCGAGCAGCAGGTACGCCGACAACGTATTGACCAGTCGACGAGTCGCGAATGCCAGCCCAGCGACCGCCGGCACGGCCGCGGCCTGGAAGTCCGGGATGTACCAGGTGTACCCGATCGCAACGAGGAGCGGGCCGGTCGCGTTATCCGGGCGACGGCGCCAGGCAATGGCGCCCGCGACGAGGTACGCCGCCCCGACGACTTGGTCCTGGACGATCACTACTCCGGCGACGCCGGCGCGGAGCGAGACGAGGCCGGCCAGGGTCGCGACCACGAGACCGATGGCTGCGCCGATCGGGGGTGCCCACGTGCCCTTCACTTGCACTGCCGCTCGACTGCTTGACTTCGATCCGCCTCAGGAGTTGGCTGATCTTCGCGCCCGGGATTCCCAGTCACGGCTGGGCTCGTCCCTGGCCTTGGCACAGCGCGGATGGAGCTTCCGGCATCGTGGGGCGATCCTGCCAGAATGGGCCGGAGAGGTCAAACCGGAGCGGCCGGACAGGAAGGGGCCGTGCAACATGGCGACAGGGTGGATCCGGGCAGACGGCCGCTCTTGTCGTGGGGCGCACGACACCGCTAGAGGGCTGCGCTCATCTTCCAGTGCCAGCCGGAGCTCTGCGTCCAGCATAGTGGCGCGGCGCCATCGCTCGTCCCCGAGATCGAGCACCGGGGTGACGCGCCGACCGGCCTGCGGGGACGCGCGACCCGGGAATTACCCAGGAACTCGCTTGGTAGGCAGGGTGTCCACGTACATTGTCGTCTTCTGGACCGCCATCCGGAGGTCGTCCTCGCTGACGATGTTGTAGCGGTCGAACATGCTGCG
>JBGQGY010000187.1:0-5231 GCA_041497675.1 bacterium
CGGTTCAGCGCGGCGCGGCCGTTCGACTTCGGGTGGCAACGAAACTCCAACGCGTGGTTCGTGGTAAACAACTACTCAGGGACGACGTCGCTGCCGGCGAACTTCCGGCTGACACGGCGGGACCGGCCGCGGCCGGATACGGATGCGGCCTACAACTCTGGGACCGATTCGTGGCTGGATCCCCTGCCGGGGCCGCTGGTGATTCGGCCGGCGCCGCCGCAAGTAACCTTGACGGGCGCGGTGGAGGGTGCACTGCTCAGTGGGACGGTCAACGTGCAGGTCAACGCGGTTTCGAACGGGGCCGCGATCACCCAAGTGACGTTCTATGTGGACGAGCGAGTGGTGGGGACGCGGACGACCGCGCCGTACACGTTCACTTGGTCGAGCGCCGGCTGGACGCGGCGCTGGGCGCACCTGTATGCGGAAGTGACTGCTGCGAACGGGAACAACGCTTTTACGCAAGTGATCCAGCTCCAACGGAACGCCACCAGTTCGGCGCCGGCGCCCACGCCGGTGGCTGCACCGGTTCCAGCACCGACGCCGGTGCCGACACCGACACCGACCCGCACGGCGACTCCAACCCCGACGCCCGCGCCAGCGCCCACGCCGGTGCCGACACCGACGCCGACCCGCACGCCTACCCCAACACCGACGCCGACCCGCACGCCTACCCCAACACCGACGCCCACGCCCACGCCAGCGCCCACGCCGGTACCGACACCAGCGCCGACCCCCGTGCCCACACCGAGGCCGACGCCGACTCCTACGCCGACACCGACACCTACGCCAACCCCGGCGCCCACGCCCGTCCCGACGCCGAGGGTGAACACAACGCCGAAGGCACCGACGCCGGAGCAGCAGAACGATCCGCAAGGTGGAAACTAGGCCAAGGGGCCGCTGAAGCGTCCATCGAACGCTCCTGTACCGAAGGGAGCGTTCGATGGATCTTCGCGCCGAAATCGAAGCACATCTGTCCGCCGACTCGCCCGACGAACTGCCGCGGCGCCGAGAACTCCTGCGACAGATCGTCGAGGCCTTCGAGCAGGGAGATGAAACCCGCGTCACCACGGTCCTGACGCAACGTGCTGCCACGTTCGAGCGGGAGTGCGCCACGCTTATCAAGGCGCTTCAGCGATACCTGCAGGGTGAGACCCGATAGCAATGCTCAAGCCCGTCAGGCTCAAAGTCAGCGGGTTCCGTGGGTTTGCTGCCGAGCAGGACCTGCGGTTCAGCGCGCCCATTGTGCTGCTGCTCGGTGAAAATCACCAAGGGAAGAGTTCAACCCTCAATGCGATCGAGTGGTGTCTGTACGGCGACGAATGCTACGGGGGAAGCTCCGGCATCCGAGAGCGCATCAACTGGGAAATTCCAAACCGCCACCTGTCAGAGCCGGACGTCCGTGTAGAGCTCCACCTGCAGGAGGGTGAGACGGCGTTCGTCCTCAAGCGGTCGTTGAGAATGCTCGCACGGAAGACCAAACCGCAGCAGGACGTCGCGCTCGGGCTTCCCGATGGACGGACGCTCACAGGAAGCGACGCCGAGCAGGCGCTTCGCCGGCTCCTGCGCACCTCCTTCCGCGACTTCACCACGACCGTCTACCAGCACCAGGAAGTCATCCGTGCGCTGCTTACCGATGAGCCCAAACGTCGCAACGATGCACTCGATCGCCTCCTCGGTCTCGCCGCACACCGCAATCTGGTAGCGGCGATCGACGACGCAAGGCTGCGCACGATCCAGAAGCAGGTCGTCTTGGCGTACAACGGGTTCCGGAACGAGGCGCAAGCGGCCCTCAATGCGCGGCGCAGTGACCTACTGGACCGACAGCGCGAGGCCGCGCAGAAGGGTCTGACACCCCAGGACCTCACGCGTGCGGCGATTCTGGCCCGCGCCGCCGAGGTGCACGCAAAGTTGGTGGAGTGTGCGCGCGCCATCGGTGCCCGTGCGCCGGCGCAGGCACGCCCGACGTCGTGGGAGGATGTGGCCGGATTCATCAAATGGGCGCGCGCCGATCTGAGGCGTCTGTCTGCTGAGATTCCCGAGGCTAAACGGCAGGCGCACCTGCTGTCGCGGCGCGGGCAACTGCAAAGGCTGCAGGCCGACTACGAGTCGCTCCAGAAGCGGCGCGAGGATGCCGCGAAGGCGCTCAGCGTGCTGACGGCTGGATCAGGCGGCGTGGACGCGCTCACCGCAACACTCCGGCAAGTTCAGCACGATACGGAGCAGGCCAGACTGACGGCGAGACAGGCCAGCGCCCGGCGGAGTCTCGTACGCGAGGCGCTGGCGGTACTCGAGGCGGCGGGAGCACGGGACGGCGTGGGGGCGTGCCCACTGTGCGGTCACCGTGCGGAGAATCTGCTTGCGCACCTGAAAGACGAATACGAACGTGCCACTGCCGGCGATGTCCGGCAGGCTGAGGACGCCCGCAAGACCCTGGAGGCCCAGGTCGAGCACCTGCGTGAAACGCTGGCCGAGCACGAGAGACGCACCAAAGCGGCCGCCGCGACCGAGGCCCAACTCGGGAAGGCCAAGGCCGACGTCGCCGCAGCGTTGGAGCGGCCCCTCGATCTGTTTGCCGACCCGCTGGCGCTCGTCAACCGCGATCTGGAGATGATTGATGAGACGCTGGCGCGCACACAGGAGGCGATCCAGGCCCGCAGACAATTGCTCGATCGCCTCGAAGACGATCTCGAACGTCTGGAGAGCGCCGTCCAGGTCATCGTCGTCGAGGAGAAGCGACGCGGCGTTGAACAGATTAGGGATACGCTCGAATTCCGACGTCTGGAGACGCTGCGCGACGATCTGGCGCGGTGGATCTCCGACGTTGAGAGCGTCAAACTGGCGGTCGGCCGCGATGCGAACGAGTACGCCCGCCGCAAGACCGAAGAGGCGCAAGAGCGGATCGACGGCGGGTTTCGCCTCTTGACCAATCATCCCGCGATCACCGGACTCCGGCTTCAGGTGACGGCCGACGCGGCTGGAAAGAACCTGTACCTCTTCAGTGGTCTTGATGGCCGCGATCTCGTACCGATCTTGAGCCAGGGCGACATGAATGCGCTGGCGCTGGCGATCTTCCTCGGCCTCTCACGGTCAGGTGAGGGCGCCGGCCGGCTTGGGTTCGTCATGCTGGATGACCCGTCGCAAAGTCTCGGGAGCGCCCACAAGCGGCAGCTGGTTGAGCTGCTCAATGACTTCCTCAAGGAGAAGATGGTCATCGTCAGCACCATGGACCGCGAATTGGAAGAGATGTTGCGCCGGCTGATCGTCCCCGTCAAACACGTGCTGCGGTTCTCAGAGTGGTCTCCCACGCGCGGGCCGCAGATTGAGGTCGGCTGACCTCGCCCGATGACGATAGAGACGTTCGAGCGGCTGCTGCAACTCCGTGAGCGGTACCGGCTCGAATTCGGCAAGCTGTGCCAGAAGCTGCTCGCGCTCGCGTTCCACGCGGCGGGGTACGGCATCATGGTTGAACGCGGGGTCCAGGGCGTCGACATCGATGTGGCCGGCGAACACGAGAGGTATTCCATCGAAGTCAAGACCACCGACGGCGAGGCGGTGGCCTTCGAACGGAAGGATGCCGACGGTCTGGCGGCCCGCCGGCGAGACGGCTACCGGTCGGTGCTGGCCATTCTGCAGATCAAACTGTTCGCCGATTGGATGTTCGTCAACGCCGACCGTCTGGCGCCCCGGCAGTGGCCGGTGGAGGGTCTCCGCGCCGGTCGCATCCACGACCTTGAGCAGCGGGTCGCGCCACGATTCGACGAGATGGTAGGGACGCACGCGGCGGGCGCGCTCGACGGCGGGCAGACTTATCTTGATGAGGTCCTGGAACCGATCAAAAAGAAAGCGGCCGGTGGCTAACGGTCCGTTTCTCAGGCTCTGTCTGGTGGGTTTGACGGCGAGCTTTGGCTTTCACCTGCTGACCGCAAGCCTGCCGCTCTACGCCGCGTCGCTCGGCGCCGACGATGCGCAGATCGGGTTGTTGGGTGGATCAGTGGCGAGTGTGGCGCTGGGGTTTCGGGCCGTCGCCGGATGGTGGATCGACGTGGCCGGTAGTGGCGTGCCGCCCCTGCTGATCGGCATCGCGCTGTATCCGCTCTGCGCGCTGGCGTACGGAAGCGCCGGCGTACTCCCGCTCGTGCAGGCGGTTCGCGCCATCAGCGGCATCGGAGTCGCATTCTTCAGCACCGCCACCCAGTCACTCGCCGTTGACCTGAACCCGCCGGAGCGACGCGCCGAAGCCCTCAGCCTCTACGGGATCGGGCACACCTTCGCGCAGGGCTTCGCGCCGTCCGCGGGGGTGGCCGTCGTCCAGGCGGCCGGCTATCGCGCGTTGTTCGGTCTGTGCGTCGCCGTGGGGCTGACCAGCGTGATCCTGGCATGGCCGCTGCGCTCGATCCCGCGCGTCCCCGTGCAGCGTCGGCACCGGCGCGTGTTTCATCGGTCGTCTGTGTTTCCGGGGATCTTGCTGGTGGCGATCATGGTGCCGTTCGGCGCGACTTTCGCCCTGCTCCCGGTGCACGCCGGCCGGCGCGGGCTCGGCAACCCCGGGCTCGTCTTCATCGCGTTCGCGGTCGGCGTGTTCCTGGCGCAGCTGGTCGCCGGTCGCCTGTCCGATCGGTACGGACGGTCCGCGGTGATCCTGCCGTCAATGCTCGCCGCTGCGGCAAGCATGTGGGCGATTGCGGGACTCTCCGGCTGGTGGCTGTTCCTCGCGACTGCGTTATGTGGGATCGGGATCGGTGCCGGCATGCCGTCACTCTACGCGATGGCCGCCGACCTGGCAGGGGACGACAGCCGTGGCGCCGCCATGGGCACGCTCGGCGTCTTTCACGAAATCGGGATCGCGGCGGGCGCCATCGGGGGAGGGTTCATTGGCCGGGCGGCCGGGCTGGGAGAGATGTTTGCGATCGCGGGACTCGCGCCGGCGGCAGCCGCGTTGCTGATGGTCCTGCGCCGGCCCCGAGCCGCCGCCGGGAATTCCCTTGCCCACGGAGAAGATTGTCGCTGAGAATATTCACCCGGGGTGAGGGTATGCCGATTGCGATCAAGGCACGACGTATTCTCGATGGAACCGGACGGGCTGCCATCGAGCAGGGAGTTGTCCTCGTCGAAGGTGATCGGATCAAAGCCGTCGGCGCGTCGACGGAGGTCCACATCCCGCCGGGCGCCGAGGTGATCGACTGCGGCGCGCACACGGTCCTGCCGGGGCTCGTCGACGCCCACTCCCACGC